>CANLQR010000669.1 GCA_947492135.1 Deltaproteobacteria bacterium
ACCGCCTCGTGCGCCGCCCGATCCCGCGGTCGAGCCCGCCAACGCGATGGCGAGGCGCGAACGCGGCACCACGGGCGCGCCACTGCCCTCGAGCCCGCGCGCGTCGAGGGCCTCACGCGCGTGGCATGCTTGGCTCGGGCTCGGCGGCGGCGTCGAGCGCGGCGCATTGCCGGGCGTCAGCGGTGGAGTCGTCGGCATCGTGGCCGCGCGACGCTCTGGCCTCGGTCTCGAGTTCGGCGGGATGTGGCTCGCGCCACGATCCACCGAGGGTGACGTCGGACGCGTTCGGGTGCAGCTCGGCACGGTGGCGTTGCGCGGCTGTCCAGAGCCAGCGGTCGCAAGGGTGAGCTTCCCGCTGTGCGTCGGCCTCGAGGTCGGCGCAATGCGTGGCGACGGTCGCAATGCTCCCGGCGCGCGCACGGTCCACGGGACGTGGCTCGCGCCGACGGCGAGCGCGGGCGTGCGGTTGGGGCTCCGTGGCGTGGCGTTGCTGCTGCGCGGCGAGGTCGCGATCGCGGCGCTGCGGCCCGGGTTCGAGCTGCGCGAGCCGGGGGATCCCATCGCACTGTTCACCCCCGAGCTCGCGTCGGTCCGGTTGTGGCTCGGGGTCGAGTTCTCGCTGACCGGCCGGCCTCGCCGAGAGGGTCCTGGGAGGCCCTCGGCGGGCATTCCAGGCCGATCCGCCACAATTCGTGGTGGCGCGTTGACGGAAACCCCCCATGCTGGAGAACCGTAGGCGGATGCGCTCGAGGTTGGGTTGATGGATCGGAGGACCACGCGGTTCGAGGCGCTGTATCGCGAGCACTTCGGGTTCGTGTGGGCGGCCGCGCGCGGCCTCGGCACGCCCGAGTCCGCGTTGCCGGACGTGGTCCAGGAGGTGTTCGTCACTGCCTACCGCCGGTTGGATGCGATCGAGGCCGATCGTTCGCCGCGCGGGTGGCTGTATGCGGTCAGCCGACGCGTCGCGTTTCGGGTGCGTCGCACGGCCGCCCGCGCGACGCGACGCGAGCTCGCGTTGCGTGGTGCTTCCGACGACGGCGGCGGCGAGTCGATGGGCGACGAGGCCGTCGACCTCGCGCGGTTGCTCGACGCGCTCGAGCCTCCGCAACGCGAGGTGTTGGTGATGGCCGATCTCCTCGGGATGAGCGGGCCCGAGATGGCGACTCAGACCGGCGCGCCGCTGGACACGGTGTATTCGCGGCTTCGGTTGGCGCGAGGACGACTGCAACGCCTGGCGCGCGCCGAGTTGACGCCCGCCATCGAAGCGGCCCGCTGTGCGCCCGGGAATGCGCGGGCGCGCTGCTGGCTCGCGCTCGCGCCGGTCGTGTCGAAGTCGGCCATCGCGACGACCGGCGCGCTGGGCCTCGCGAAGCTCGGGCTCGGGGCTGCCGCGGTGGTCGGAGGGATCGCGTGGTTCGTGTCGAGTCCGAGCCCTGCGGTGCCTTCCGAGCGGCGCAGCGCCGGGTCCGTGGAGGCGCCCGCACCCAGCGAGCCGACGCCGCCGCGTCTTGCCGCGCTGCCAACAGCGTCGGCGATGCCGCCACAGCTCGCTGCCCCAACGCTCACCACCCCGACGCTCACCACTCCGAAGCTCGCCGCGCCGAAGCTCGGCATGTCCGGCGAGCTCGATGCCTCGCCCACCACGGCTGTCGGCACGGGCGTGCGCACCCCAGCGGCGCAAGCCGAGCGCGGGTCACCGCCCGCCGCACCTGTGGGTCCCAGCGGAATCGACGCCGAGCTCGTCGCCCTGGAGACTGCCCGCGCACGGCTCGACGCCGGCGATCCTGCCGGGGCGCTCGCAAGCCTCGCTGGCACAGCCGGTTCGGATCCGAAGGCCCAACTCGCAGATGCCCGCGGAGCGCTTCGCGTGCGGGCGCTGTGCGAGCTCGGGCGCCGGGCCGAGGCCGGACGCGAGGGCGACGCGCTCCGTCGGCGTTTTCCGGCGTCACGCCCGGCCGCCACTGCAAAATGCGATGGCCTGTGACGGATCGCCACCGATGCGGAGAACCGAGTGCATGATGATTGGTATTCGAATGCGTTGGATCTTCCCTTTGTTCGCGCTGGCTGGGTGTGTCACGCCCAAGGACGTCGGTCAGACACCGGACACCGACGACGAGCCGACGGACTCGGCGACCGGCGACTCGAGCAGCGAGCTGACCGGCAACCCCGGCGGCGTGCAGCTGTGCCCGGACAACCCGGGCATGTGCGCCGACGTCGACGGCAACTTCTGTGGCGACGACGCGGGTGGCCCGATCTCGGAGTTCGATGCCAACTGCTGCCTTCGGCCGCGGTGCGACGGTGACGGGCAGTGCCCTGACGGTCGCGTCTGCGTGGTGCTCGGGGGCTGGGGAGCCGGCGCAGCGTCGTCGACGGAGTGCGTCCCCGAAGGCGACGCGTGCTCGTGTGGCGCGACCGCCGATGGTGATCCCGACGCCGCGGTCTGCGTGCCCGCCGAGTTCGCGCCACTGGCCCCGGCGCCCGAGCAGTGCAACACCGAATCGACCGGCACCGCGCTCACGGTGACACCCGACGAGCCAACGATGGTCGGCACCGCGAGCTGCACCGTGACGGGCCTGGTCGACGCGGTGATCGATCTGCAGTGCGAGGGTGAGTTCTCGGGTCCGGTGACCCTCGGCATCGCTACGGGGGCACCGTCACTCGCGATCGCGGTCGACGACGTCGTCGCTGTCACGCTCTCGAGCAAGACCGAGGGTGGCCCCACCCAGTGGTACGTCGTCGTGGAAAACGGCACCGGTGAACGCGTCATCGTGGCCGGCGACGGCGAGGACCTCACCCCCGATGGCAGCACGCCTCCGTGGCCGACCAACGTCGAAACCGTCGAGTTGATGGCGATCGGCTGTCCAGTCTCGGCATGCGGCGAGTACGGCGTGGTGCTCCGCGCGTCGCAGGGAGACGGGAGTTTCGTCGACGTCGCGCCCGGTCAGACGAGGTCCGTGCCGGGCAAGTTCGGCGGTTCTACGCCCGAGCTCAGCGTGTTCGAGGCCCGGCGGAGCGACGGCGAGTGCGATCGACCGACGGCGCGCTGGATCGGCTACTCGATGGTCGTCCCCGGTTTCTTCTGACGCCTGCGATCCGCGTACCTGCGCGGTCCGGCTGCGGTGACAGGTGACTCACCGCGACGACGTGCGGCGCGGGCATGCGAACACGCGGCGCGGCTCGAGCGGGCCGAACGAACGCGGAATGGCGAAGCGGGCGACCGGGCGACCGGGCGAATAGAGCCGCGGGGGTGACCGCTGCAGATGCTATCCTGGCGGCATGCGCTGGTTGCTCGGGTTCACGTTGTGCGCGCAAGGCTGCTTCTCGGAGGCGAGCGATCAGGGGTCGATGGATCCCGGGCCCGGCTCCGAATCCGCGAGCTCCGGTGATGGTGGGACCGGCACGAGCGCGGGGACCTCGGTCGGTGCGAGCACCGACGTCTCCACGTCGACCTCGGCCGAGGTCACCGGAATGACCGACGGGCCGCCGAACTGTGGGCCCGGCGAGGCCGAGCTGCCCCCGGCGCCCGACGGATGGGAGGGCCCGGTGGCGGTGCGAACCTTCGTGGGCGAGATCATCGCGGAGTGCCCGCCCGAGCTGACGGAGGCCCAGCGTGGCTACACCAACGGCGGCGTGACGTCGTGCGGGTGCGCCTGTCAGGGTGCCCCCGACGAGCTGTGCACGATCTCGGTGAACAGCGGGTTCGACTGCATGACCCCGGCGGAGATCGATGGTCCGTGCGTGAGCCTCAACGCTGGTCAATACGAGTTCGTGGGCATCGAACCAAAGGCATGCGATCCGCCGGCGGGCCGCGCCCTCGTTCCGCCCGACAGCAACGGTTTGCTGGCATGCGGTGGACTGCCGCCGCCCGAGGGCCAG
>CANLQR010000670.1 GCA_947492135.1 Deltaproteobacteria bacterium
GAGGGGCCTGTGGGCGCGGGCGATATCGCGGTCTTCGGCGTGCTGTTCGCCGAGCAGGACAACCGCGATCCCACATCGCTGGTCGCCGGGTTCACCCTCGCCACGACGAATTTGGTTCAGCGCATCACGAGCGACCTCGCCGACGGCGCGGGCGTATCGCCCAGAGCGATCGGCTCGCTGGGAAGCGAGGTCATCAAGCTGGGCCACCAGATGATGGCCAACCGTGACGAGCTGCTAGGTGCTGTGGAGATCGTGGTGCGTAGCGATTCGCTGACGGTGGGCACGCCGGCCAACACCTCCTCGTTGCTCGTCTCCTCGAACCCGGCGACCGCGGTCGTGACCCTGCACGGGGCTGGTGGAAGGTACCGAGTCGAATTCGTACTGGAAGACCAAGCTCGCGCGCGACCGATCACCCAGACCTTCCTCGCGCGCGAATCCGGCGAGTGTGAGGCCGCAGACCTCTACGTCGAGCGCCGGGGCGGCGGCATGGTGCAGGTGCGCAAGGGCACTCAACGGGTCTCGGTGCCTGTCGCGGTCGGTGGGTTTCTTTGGCAGTGCGGCAAGCCGGCGGAACCTGCTGTGTTCGCGGCCCCGCGCGACACCGGGCTCGTGATGGTGACACGGCGTGCCTCCGATGGCGCCGTCACCTGGGACTGCTACCACCAGCAAGAGGCCGAACCGCAATACCGCTGGTGAGCTTCGGAACCGGCGTGCGTCAACCTGCGCGCGGGTGCAGATGGATCTTGCCGTTGGCGTCGCGCACGACGCCAACCGATGCGGTCTTGCCGGGCAACTTCGCGGCTGTGCGAGAGGGCTTGCTCGGGCTGAGCCGTCGCGGCGGATCGACGACCGGCGGCTTGGCGAGCCGTGTGCGGGGACGCGACGGCGCGCGCGTGCGTGGTGGAGGAGGAGGAGGAGGATCGGTGGTGGCAGAGGTGCGAGCCGGCGCCGGCGGTTCCAACTCCGAAACCAGTGGGTCGACCACGACCGCGACCAGGGGTGCGACCGCGGCGGGCACCGCGACGCTGGGCGCTGGGCGTGGTGGAGTCGAAGCCACCAGTGCAGCGATTGCAGGCTCGTGCGTGGCCACCGGGGCGTGGACCTCGGTCTCGCGCGAAAAACCGAGCAGCGCCGCAGTCGCCGTCGCGATCACAAACGCAGCGGCGAGCACCCGTCCCTGCCGTCGTGATGCTCGCAGCATCGACACCGGCGCGCGCGGCAGGTCTCTCACCTCGCCGAGGCGCGCGACCTCGACCACCGTCGGCCCCGTGGCGAGTC
This sequence comes from Deltaproteobacteria bacterium, assembly GCA_947492135.1. Taxonomy (GTDB): domain Bacteria; phylum Myxococcota_A; class Polyangia; order Nannocystales; family Nannocystaceae; genus Xiheibacterium. The sequence goes on from CANLQR010000670.1 coordinate 1,279, forward strand.
CGGCGACCGCGGCGCGCAGCCCCGCGGCGGCCAGCGCGGCGGTGGCCGGGCGGGCTGCGGGATCCTTGGCGAGCATCGTGGCCACCCAACGTGCGACCGCGGACGGAACCCAGCCCGGCAAGGCCGGCGGTGCAGCTTGGATCTGCTGGCTGAGAACCTCTGCAAGCGAGCCCTCGAATGGCGGCGCTCCGGTCAGCATTTCGAACATCACGGCGCCGACCGCATACAGATCGACGCGGCGATCGATGCGAGCACCCTGCGCCTGTTCGGGCGCCATGTACCACGGGGTTCCGAACACCCGGCCACACTCGGTGAGTCGCCGCTCGCCCAGCTTGGCTCCGGTCGGCTTGACGAGACCGAAGTCGAACAGAAACAGCCGCTCGCGACCGGCACCGTCGCAGATCAGGCGGAGGTTCTCCGGCTTGACGTCGCGGTGAACCAATCCGAGGCCGTGCACGTGCTCGAGCGCTGCCAACAACTGGTCGACCAGCGCGACGGTGCGCCGCAACCCCAACCCACCCGCGATCTCGTGGCGCAGATCGGAGCCCGCCAACAACGGCATCACCAGATACCGTCCGTGCGGCGCAGCGTCACCCGCATCGAGCACAGCAACGAGATTCGGATGGGCGAACCGACGTCCGGCGTCGATCTCGCGGTCGAAGCGGGCGACCATGCGTGGATCCACGGCAAGCTTCGAGTGCAAGATCTTGACGGCAACAGCAGCGCCGCTGATCCGATCCACCGCTCGGTAGACCGTGCCCATCGCCCCCTCGCCGAGCACCTCATCCAGCCGATACCGGTGCGCCAGCACCGCGGGCTCAGCGGACGTGCGGGATTCGGCGACCATCGAGAGGATCGACGGCCGTGGCCATGCGCCTATTCGCACAACGCCTGTGGACGCCGCCTTGGCCGTCGCTCGCCCGGTTCCTCCGAATCACGCAAACGTGGCATCTTTGCCGCCTCGAACCATGAACCGAATCCACCTCATCGCAGCCCTCGCCTTGCTCAGCTGCGGTTCGACACCATCGTCTGGCACCGACGCTTCGTCCACGGACACCTCCACGTCGAGCGCGCCGACCACGACGGCGCCGACGAGCACCACGACAGCAACCACGTCGGTCGACACTGGCGCCGACTCCAGCGGGGAGTCCACGGGCGTCGATGAGGACACCACCGGAGATCCCCCACTGCCGGCCGACGCGGTTGCGGTCGCCGTGGGCTACGGGTCCCGCCGGGTTCGCTCGGCCGACGGCCTGACGTGGACCGATTTCGTCGAGGTCGATCCGAACGGCGGTGACGACGACACGCTGTTGCGGGGGATCGGCTATGGCGAGGGGATGTTCGTTGCCGTGGGCGGCGCTGCTGCGGCTTTGACGATGCGGTCACCCGATGGCATCGCGTGGGAATCGGTCAGCAACGATCTGGGTAACTTCGTCTCCGACGTCGCGTGGCAGGACGGAATCTTTGTCGCCGCCGGTGGCAACGGCCTGCGCGCGCGTTCGTTGGATGGTGGCGGCTCGTGGCAAGACGCGACGCCGTACTATTCAGGCCACTTTCGCGCGATCGCGGCGGGCAATGGTGTGTTCGTCGCGGTGGGACACACGTACGGCGATACCAACGTCGGTTTGACCAGCACGTCCGAGGACGGCTCGAGTTGGACGACCGAGCAGACCTTGGGGGCGCCCTTGGGCGGGCAGGCGATTGCGTTTGGCGGCGGGGTGTTCGTTGCACGTGACGGCGGTGGTGCGCTGTGGAGTTCCGCCGACGGCGAGGCCTGGGGCGAACCCGTCGGACAGCGAGCGGGCGAGGGTCCCGTGATCCGGGCCAACGACGCGTTCTTGACCTCGGGCGCCGATGGCTTCTGGACCTCCCCCGACGGCCAGACCTGGGAGCAAGTCGGCGCCGGCGATGGACGCCCCGTGCATGGTTGGCAGGACGGCCACTACCTGAGCCTCGGCTGGCCAGCCTCGATTGCGGTATCCGACGACCTGCAGCGGTGGTCCAACACCTTCTCCGTGGATGGGCCCGGTCTGACCGACGTCGCCGTCGGCTCGCCGGGGCCGGGGCCGGGGCCGTAGATCGAAAACCGCCGTCCATACGTTGCACCAACCGAGCGCGTCGCCTCGTTCACGGACCGCCGGTCTGTGAACCCACCGCGGGTATCGCCAGCACCAACGATGGGGCTGTCGGCGACACCCCCAAGGCATCCCTGCGCCAGGAGTCAGCCATGTCCCGCAGAATCCTCGGAGTATTCCAGATTGCCGCCGTCTCGCTGGCCACGCTGCCGGCTTGCGACGCCGAGCCAACGACCACTGCACCAACGGCGCCGTCGACGGTGGTCGCGGCCGGAGAGTCCAAGTCCGGTCCTGCATTCGTGGCGCCAAAGCCGACGGCCGCCATCAAAGACACGGTCGTGAGCGAGTCGAGTCCGGTCGAGCCCGAGTCGAGCCCCGCGCAAGAGGTCGCCCGTGACAAGGCGGCGACGACGACGCTGCCCAGCGCCGACCCTGGGCGACCACCGATGCCGAGTCCCGCGGCCGCATCCGTGGGTGCGAAGTCGAAGCGAGGCGGCGGCTGGGGCATGATCGCCTCC
>CANLQR010000671.1 GCA_947492135.1 Deltaproteobacteria bacterium
ACGTTGTCGGGCTTGAAGTCGCGGTGGACGATCCCCGCGTCATGGGCGGTCGTGAGCGCGCGCGCGGTGGCCTCGAAGACCTCGAGCACCACCTCGATGCTGCGCGGCGTCGCAGCGAGCCAGCGTCGAAGACTGTCCCCCTCGAGCAGCTCCATCGCCACGAACATCTGCTGGCCGACGAATCCGACATCGTAGACCCGCACGATGTTCGGATGATTGAGTTGGGCGAGGGTCTTGGCCTCGCGCTGGAGTCGTTGGTGGTAGACCTCGGCCGTCGTCGAGCGGGCACGGTCCGCCCGCCACCTTGACCGCGACCCGCCGATCGAGTTGCGGATCGAAGGCAAGGTAGACGGTACCCATGCCGCCGGTTCCGAGCCGACCCAGGACCAGGTAGCGTCCGAGGTGCCCGCGTGGCTCTGGCGCTGGGGGAGTCGATGGTTCGAGTTCCGACGGGGAACGATCGATGGTCGAGACCGCCACCCAGGAGATCGACTCGGGCGCGGACACGCCCACAAGCATGGCCAAGGATCGACGCACTCGGCAAGCGACGCCCTGCCCTGCTCACGTTGGATGGCGCTGGGCATCCCCAAACGAGCACGCCACCAGCGAATGCGCTGGGGCGCTTCGAGTTGGCTGTCACCCCGGGCCGGGCGTAGCCCACCCGGAGGCCCAGAGCGAACGCCGTAGCACTGCTCGGGCCCCTCATGCGGCGGCGCGGGCGATCGTCGTCGTCGCGCGTTCCACCAGAACCACAGGGTCGAGGCCGAGCTCGTAGATCACGCGCAGATCCTCGTGATCCAGCGGCCGCGCCGGACGCCCCGCGCCGAGGTGCGCAGCCAGGCGATCCGCCACCGCGATGGCGTGCCCGATCTGCGAGTACCCGTCGCCCTTCTCTCCGAACCCGGCGTAGCGGTGGTGCCATCGGATCGCCTCGACCGCGAGGGCAGGCAGCTTCCATTTCGAGGCCATCTGCGCGCCGAGGGTCGTGTGCACCACGTCGAGCGCCGGCGCGTGTTCGCCGGCTTGCAGCTTGCTGAGCGCCTCGTGGTCGACCAGCGTCTGCAGCGCGAGCCTGCCGATGTCGTGCAGCAGCCCGCAGATGAAGGCCTGGTCCGCGTCGAATCCGATCAGGTTGCACACCACGCGCGCGAGGTGACCCACCGCGACCGCGTGGTCCCTCTCGGTCCTCGCTGCAGCCTCGTCCTTCCCACGAAACAGGTGGCACTCCATCACGGCCTGGTAGAGCACGTCCCGCACCGTGCCGTTGCCAAGCAGCGCGAGCGCGCTGCCGACACTGCGCACCGGGGTCCCCGCGCATACGGTCGAACCGGCGACGGTCAGCATCCGCGCCGCGAGCACGCCATCGCGCGCGACGACGCGCTCGAGTCGATTCATCGGCGTGTTCGGGTCGTTCGCGAGCTTCAGCGCATCAGTTGCGGTCTCGGGGAGCATCGGCAGCTTCATGCCGGGGCGCTGCGAAGCTGCGAGCAGCGCCTCCGCTGCGGTGCGGATGCGTGCGGCGCGGCGCTCCGGGTCGGGCTCCGCTTCGTCCTGCTCGATCACGAATGTCTTCACCGGCGCGACGAACCGCGCGCGTCTCTCGAGCACACTCATGCCCGAACTCTCGACCGGGACGCGGCGAGGCTTGAGCCCGGACCCGCTTTCAGATGCGCGTCGGCCACGGCCGGGGCCTGACAAGTACGGACCCCCTTCATCCTTCCTGTGCGCCGCGACCGCCCGGCACGGATACCCGCTTCAAACCACTTCGCTAGCTGCAAGACCCCCGCCAACGTCGCCATCAGCGAGTGCGCGGGGGCGCTTCGAGTTGGGCGAGGGCCTCGACGAGACCATGGGCCGCCGCGGCCTGCTGCGCCGCGAAGCCGGCGCTGTCGCCCCGGGCCCGGGCGTAGCCCACCATCAGACCCAGTGCGAACGCCGTAGCACTGCTCGGGTACGGCGCCATCGCAGCCAACTGCTCGGCGAGTTCGCCGGCTTGCACGTCGTCCTGCACCGCACCGAGGTCCTCTTGCAGCGCGGAAAGCCGCTCGGCAAGATCTTGGCCCTGAGACCCGAGCGCCTCGGAGAGGAAGTCGAGTGAGTAGCGGAGGTTCTTCACCTCGATCCGCAGCGCGTGGGCCTCGCGCGCGCCACCATCGGTGGTTTTCTCGAGCGCGCGGGCACAGCGGGCGGCACGCTTTGCCAACAACCCGTCGGCCACGGCTCCCACCGTGTGCCGTAGGCCGCGGACATCCGCCGCGAGGCAGCGCTCCAGAGCGCTGTGGACCTCACGCAAGGCCTCGGCGTCGAGCCCGACCACGACGACCGCGCGGGCCGTATGACGTCGCCTGTCGATGCGCTCGCGAAGGTCGTGCCACGCGGCGTCGTCCACGGCGGGCAACCACGCGCGCCAGCCCCCCAGCGCCGCCCTTTGCACATCGAGATCGCGGGCCACACCGAGCAAGCGCCCCATCGTGCGCAGGCGGTCCCGTAGCACCGTGAGCGCGGCGGGATCGAACGCATGCTCGAACAGTCGCAACGCGGTCCGCACCCGACGCAGGGCAACCCGCATCTTGTGGACGTGCTCGGAGTCGAGACCGATCCGCACCCCGGGAATGTGGGCCACCGCGTTGGCCCACCAAGCCGCGACCACGCGCCGGGCCCCATCGACGAGAAGCTCATCCGGCTCCAGCGGTGCCGGCTTGCTGCCGTAGCGAAACTCGCCGAGCCCCAGCGCCACCCGGGTGCGCTCGAACAGCGAGCGACGCACCAGCTCGAGGCCGCGAACTCGCCCGAGCAGCGTCACAACGCGGCGCACGTCGCCTGGCGCCACGTCGGGTGCCTCGACGGTGAGATCGGTGAAGCGCGCGCGGCGACCGTGCGGCTCGGTGGCGGCGATCTCGTCGATCACGATTTCGACGCCCACCTCGTTCATCACGTAGGCCCAGCGCCGACGAACGATCGTCAGTGACAACACCTCGCGGGGCACCTCCGACAGCATCAGACCCAGACGGTCGGCGACCCAGCCCCGGACGCTGTCCCCGAGCTCATCGGTGCGAGGGAATGCGCGCTCGAGCAGTGGGGCTGTCGGTGGCACCGCAGCGTCGATCGGCACCACCACGAGCTCGACCGTGCGCACGCCGACGTGCTCTCGGCAGCGCACCGAGAGACCTGCCGCGGCGAGCTCGTCGGTGCGGGTGTCGAGGTAGAGTTCGTCCGCACGAGCCTCGACCGGGCCATGAACGGCGCCCGCGGCCTGCAAGCGCTCGAGCAGGTCCGCGACCACGAAGTCCTCGTCGCACGCGAATCTTGTCGCTACGCGGGGCGCGATCATTCGCGCCGAAAGTACCACGGTGCCCCCCGCACCGATGTGACGAAGAGGTCACGACCGAACGCTTGCACTTCATTACACTAGTGATATAGTGTAATGCCTTGCCGTTCGATCTCGAGCTCGACTATGACCGGGGCGTCCCCGTGTACCGGCAGATCGTCGAAGCGGTGGTGCGGGCGCTTGCCAATGGGCGCCTCGCGGCCGATGAGCAACTGCCGACGATCGTCGAGCTTGCGACCCGTCTGGGGGTGAACCCCAACACCGTCGCCAAGGCGTACCGCGATCTCGAACACGACGGCCACCTGGTCGCCAAACGCGGTCGTGGCACGTTCGGCGCACCACTGCGACGCGACAACGACAGCACCCGCGAAGCCGTGCTGCGTGACATCTACAACCGCGCGGTTCAAGACGGGGCGAAGCACGCAATCTCCGCCCGCGAGCTCCTGCGCTACTTCCGGAAGGCACTGCAAGATGAGTAGCTCGAATCATCGACGACGGGCGCGCGCGATCCTTCGCGCCTCATGGCAGACACC
>CANLQR010000672.1 GCA_947492135.1 Deltaproteobacteria bacterium
CCCGACGGGAGCGTGCGTCCCGAGATCGCGCTGCACGCCGCGGCGACCCGGGGCGACCCGTCAGGTCGTGCAGCCCGTGTATCCGCGACCACACTCCGCAGGCGCGAACACCTCGGAGGCCACCAGGGCCGCACCGCTCGCCCCCCCCCGCTCGAACGCCGAGTACGGGGTTATGACAAGTCGCGATCCCGCCCGACCCCGCCCGACCCCGCCCGACCCCGCCCGACCCCCTTTATCCTTCCTATCCGCACGACGGCGACCAGTGCACCGTCGACGGATGCATCGAAGGTGATTGCACGACCACCGAAACGATCCCGGGCTGTGGCCCCTGCGACGGTTCCGAGAACTGCGACGACGGCGATCGCTGCACCGTCGACGGATGCATCGAAGGTGATTGCACGACCATCGAACGGACCCCGGGTTGTGGCCCGTGCGAGACTCCCGAGGACTGCGACGATGGGGATCCCTGCACGGGCGACGGATGCGTCGACTTCCGGACGGCCGGTGCTTCTGGGTGGAGCTCATCCAATACGAACCGTGAGGGGGCGTGATCGTCGACGACCACGCAACAAAGGCGTGCAACACTTCGGCTCGCGGGTCGATAGACCTCGGCGTGCCGCCGCCTGCGTGGCAGCATGGGCCGGACGACAATGGAGCGGGAACGACTGACTACGCGCGTCGCCGGCATCGAGTCGCTCGTCGCGGCGGTCGCGGGATTCCTGCGCGACGAGGGTTGTCGCGTGCTGCACGTGCTCGTCGATCCGGAAATGCGGCGCGCGGCGATCGACGTCGTGATGGCGCAGGAGTTCCGGCCGACGAACGCGTCGCCGTTCGTGCTGGTCGAGCAGCCGCACACACGCGCGGATGCGGGCTGGGCCGCACGCACGGCGGCGCTGCGGCAGCAACACGAGGCACGTCGCGTCGGCCACGAGAGCACGATCGCTGCGCTGCCCGTCGCGCCCAGTGGTCGCGACGATCGCGGCACGTTCGCGCTGCAGCTGCAGCAACTCTTGCAGGCGACGCCCGAGCACGCCGAGGGGCTCGTCGTCGTGCTCGCGCCGACGCAGATCGAGGCCGAAGCAGAGCTGACGGGCGCGCTCGATCTACTCACGGGCCGCAGCGATCTCGCGAGCATCCGCTGGATCGCGATCGAGGCGGACGGCGATCGACTCCGCGCATGGATCGATGCGAAGCGGGGGCGACGAGTCGACATGCGTCGATCTCCCGCGGCGATCGATGCGGAGATCGCTGCACTCGTCGACGATCGCCCCGCGGCCGCGCCACGCGGTGTCGTGCCACCCGTGCGGCCCGACGTCCCCGACCGCACACCCGACGCCGACGGCCTGCGCCGTCGCGAGATCGGCCGGCTCTCGCTGCAGGCATCCCTCGCGGCGAGTCGCGGTCAAGGTGCGCAAGCCGTCGACGCCCAGCGTCGCGCGCGTGATCTCGCCACCGAAGCGGGCTGGACCGTAGACGCGATCACGATGGAGATCGCGCTCGGCAGTCATCTCGTCGGTGCCGGTGCGATGCAAGAGGCCGAAGCATCGTTTCAGCGCGCGATCGCATCTGCGAACGAGCACGCCATGCACGACAAGGCCGTGACCGCAGGCTTCGGCCTGGCGGCGACGCGGGCGCTACGAGGACAGAAGCACGAGGCGCTCGTCGCGTATGCGGATGCCGCGATCGCGGCCGACAAGAGCGGCAGTCGGGCGCTCGTCATCGAGGCGAATCGAATCGCGGGGCAGACCGCGCTCGACCTCGGGCTGCGCGCGCAGGCGAGCGCCTTTCTCGAGAAGGCGGCTGGCCTCGCAGATACAGCCGAGGGAGCGACCTGATGTCCGTCGCGGAGCACATGGCTCGACATCGTGGTCGGCCTCGACCTGCACGTCGAGGTCGTGCCGACGCCGGCACACTACTGTTCGCCTTCGGGTGGATCGAGATGACGCGAGAGATCCATCGTGTCGTGGAGGATGCGGAGGACCTCGATCACGTGTTCGTCGCGGTTGGTGCGAGCGCGAAACACGATCAGGTGCCGGCCCTTGCGGCGCGCTCGGGCGACATGGAAGGTGGCGACGCCAGAGCCCAAGTCCTCCCGAACGCGTACACCCGCGACGCCCGGGCCCGGTGTCAGCGCCGAGATTGCGCGCATCAGAGTCGTTGCGTAGGCGCGGGCCTGCCGGGCACCGAATTGCTCGACGGTCCAGATGAGAATGTCTTGGAAGTCCGCCTCGGCGGCCCGAGTCAAGCGGACCGCCCAACCGACCGACCTTCGCGTCACTTCCGAGGCTTCCGCGACGGCGTCGCGTCGATCGTCTGTTCAGCCAACGAAGCGAGGTGTCGTTCCAGCGCCGAAGGTGATCTAAATGTCCGTACGCGTCCGGCGTCGGCATCGGCGATCCCGATCCGGATTGCGTCCCGCAGCGCGTCGGCGCGAGCTTCTTCCTCGGCTGCGCGGGCTGCGACGAGTCGCAGCCCGTCCCGCAGCACCTCGCTCGAGTTCTGGTAGCGCCCACTCTTCACGAGCCTCTGCACCATCTTGGCTTGCGCTGGCGTGAGCACAACGTTTCGAGTCGGCATCGAATGGCAGAATATGCCATCGGACGACCGCGGACAACCCCATGCGCTCGAGATCCTCCAACGACCGCGGTCGGGCCTCGGCGAGCTCGGCCTCGAGCCGCCGCGCGCTCATCTCCGGATCCACGACCGTGACGTCACGATCGAGACTTTTTTGCCCGCCAAATGCAACGCCGCGCGCTCGCGGTCGAACGATTGCGTGCGATATCCTGCGGGCTGGCCTGAGCGACGCCGCAACGATCCCCCTGCCCGTGGACACAACGCTCCCCACTGCTGCGCAACGCCTCGCACGGCCCCGCCAAAGCTGCGAATCCGTCGGCGGGTCCAGGGCGATGCGACGATCCGCGCGGGGCCCCACCTGATGTCGATCGCGAGCACATGGCTCGACATCGTGGTCGGCCTCGATCTGCACATCGAGGTCGTACCGACGCCGGTGCCGACGCCGACGCCGTTTCCGCATCCGCACTGCAGCGTCGTGTTCGACCCGGTCGGCTACGTCGTCGGCGAGGTCGTCGGTGCACTCGTCGCGATGGCGATGGGGCAGCCGGTGAGCGGCGGGGGACCGGTGCTGATCGGTGGGCGCATGTCGACGGTGACGGGCGACAGCGCGAGCATGCCGGTCAAGCACATCCTGATTCCGCCGGGCACGACGTTCGTCACGGGCATCACGCCGAGCGACGCGGAGCTGCTCGTCGGCAGCAAGACTGTGCTCGTGCGCGGTGGCAATGCCGTGCGCGCAGGTGATGTCGCGCTGTCGTGCAGCGAGCCGGTGCGATTGCCGACGTCCGCGGTCGTGCCGACCTCGGGTGGGCCGAACGTGACGATGATCGGCGGACCGCCGGCGATCGACTTCGGTGCTGCGCTCGGCATGCTCGGCGCGCGAGCGCTGCGCAACAAGTGGACGAGCAAGAAGTTGCACGCGATCGTCGACGCGGTCGTGCCCGATAGCTGGCCGCGGTTGCGTCGGCTCGTGCACAAGAGCGCGTGCTTCTTCACGGGGCATCCGGTCAACGTGGCGAGCGGCACCGTGAGCACGAGCGCCGTCGACATCGCGCTGCCGGGGCCGCTGCCGTTGGTGGTCGAGCGCGACTACGACAGCAACTGGTGCGATCGGCCGGGGCCGCTCGGGTATGGGTGGTCGCACTCGCTCGATCAGAGCGTGTGGATTGAAAGCGGCTGCGTCGTCGTGCAGGGCGGCGACGGGCGCGAGCTCGAGTTCCGCACGCAGGGGCTCGTGGATGGCGTCGCGCGCAAGGGCGATCGGATCTGGCATCCGGTC
>CANLQR010000673.1 GCA_947492135.1 Deltaproteobacteria bacterium
CGCCGGTGGTTCCTGGGTCGGCGGATCTGGCTGAGTCTGGGTTTCTTCTTCCACGGCTTTCTCATCCTGTTCATGAACATCGGGATGTTCCCGTTCATCATGCTGATGACCTACGCCGCATTCCTGACCGGCGACGAGTACGCGCGGATGTTCGGTCGCGCGTCGGCGTGGCTACGCCAGCCGACCGGTTTGCGCCGCTACACACGGCTGGCCCGGGTGGCCCCGCCCGAGCGGGCGTTCTTGCCGGCGCAGGACCCGACCACCGTGGTGCCGCGCGGCCGGTCGATCCCCAACCTCGTCGTGTTGATTCTCGGCCTGGTCGGCGCGTATCTCATCTACGCCAAGGCCACCAAGGAGACCTGGGTCGGTACCGCGACCTACTGGTGGCTCGGCATGATCATGCTGACCGCGCTCGCGATGCGGCTGTTGCGGCCGCGCCCGCGCGACCTCGCAGAGCTGCGCAAGGCCGGTCCCGCACTCGCCTATACGGCGATCGGTCGCGCACTGGCACTGTTCGCGTTCTGCTGGCACACCGCGGCGGTGGGCCTGCTGCTGTTCCCCCACTACACCGTGTTCAACGCCTGGCGCTCGCCCGCCAAGGCGGTTTTCGGCAGCTGGCTGTCGACCAGTGCGACCTCGCAGAGCTGGGAGATGTTCGCGCCCAACCCTCCGCGCAGCAACCAGTTCATGAAGACGGTGGTCGTCGAGGAAGACGGCGATCGTTGGGATCTGCGGAACAACGCGTTCAACTACCGGCCTGACCCGTGGATCATCAACGACCGCATGCGCAAGATGCATCGGCGCATGGTCGGCAAGGGCAAGTGGTACCTGCGCTACTGGGTGAACTACCACTGTCGCGAGTGGGCGTTGGCCACCGGCGAGATGCCCAAGGAGATCGAGATCTGGTCGATCACCACCCGAATTCCCTCGCCCGACGCGGTCAACTACTGGCAGCCCAAGAAGTTCAAGGGTCGCAAAGATCCCAGCGGCGCCATCACCGGGGAGCCTTTCGACCCGCGCAAGCTGACGGTCAAGGAAACCCACGTCCAGACTCACCCTTGCGGCAAGGACGCCCGGATTCCACTGGACATGCTCGAGCGCTACGGACTGCCGATCACCGAGGAAGACCGCGAGCTCGCGGCCAAAGAGGCCGAGCGTCTCGCCAGACCGTTCGCGAATCGCAGGTCGGGGTGGGAAAATCGCACCGACTTCGGGCGCAGCGGGCTGACCCCCGAAGAGCGACGCGAGCGCACCGAACAGATGAAGCGCGACCGCGACGACGCCCAGGCCGAGACCCCGGACGACGACGAAACCCCGCAGTCCGCCGATCGCAGCGATGACGAGGAGAACAGCTAGCCATGCTCGCCGACGACCTGCTGCATACACCGCGCGTCGATGACGATCGCCCCACGCAACGCTGGGCGTATCGCTCGTGGGTCCTGGTGTTGATGACCCTGGTGGTCGCCTACCACGGGCTCGTGCTCCTCATCCACAACCTGCCGGGCAAGGGCCTGTCGAAGAACGTCCACACGTTCTTCAACGAGAAGCTGCAGGCCGCGACGTACATGCGCGCGACCGGCAACACCCAGAGCTGGGCAATGTTCGCGCCCAATCCCCACCGCAGCAACATGTTCATGAAGGTGCTGCTCAAGGACAAGGACGGCGAGGTCTGGGACCTCGGGCACGACATCTACGGACGCCGCGAGTATCCGTACTTGTTCTACGACCGCATGGGCAAGATCAACCGCCGTCTCATCGAGGAAAAGGGCTATCGCCGTCACTACGCGGCGTGGGTCTGCCGCGAGTGGGAGATCACCCACGAGGGCGAGTCGGCCGAAGAGGTCCAGTTCATCAAGATGTGGACTCAAGTGCCGCCGCCGGAGAAGGTCTACAAGTTCATGGGCTATGACCCCATGAAGCTGTTCCTCAACCAAAAAGAGGAAGACACCATCCGCTGCTCGACCTCTTATCACGGTCAAGTGCCCGACGAGATTCGCGCGCGGCTCGGCCTGCCCGAGGCCAAGTCGGGGAGGTTTCGCGACGTCCACGTTCGCACGTGGTGGGACACCAACAAGGCCAAAGAAAAGCAGGCCGAACGCGACGCAGCCAAGGCCGACGACGACGACGAAAGCGCGCCCGAACCGGTGGGCGAAGTGGAAGGGGCCAAGGAATGATGGCGACCTCACTGCTCGCGCTGTTCGAGGACAAGGAGATCGACGTCTCGCTGCATCTGGGCCAGGCGACGACCCTGACGTTGGCTGCGATTGCCCTGGTGATCGGGTTCTTCGTCGTGCGCCCGGAACTCTGGAAGCGCATGTTGTTCGACCGGCTCGACCCCCGGCCGGCCGCGCTGATGCGCATCGTCTTCGGCATCGTGGTGCTGTGGACGTTCGTCGATCTCACCCGCGATGCCCGGTTCTTGTTCACCGACGAGGGCATGTGGCTGACCAAGATGGCCCGCAAGAACTACGGCGGGAAGCTCACCCAGCTGTACGACCCGGAGCACGGGTTCGAGCACTGGTACGACATCTTCATCGTGCTGTGGGGCAAGTTCTCGATCCTGCACCTACGCTCGGATCCGACGTTCGTCTACACGTTGTACGCGGCGATGTTGGGTTGCATCACGCTGATGATCTTCGGCGTGTACACCCGGACAACGACGGTGTTGTCGTGGATCTTGGTCGAACAGGTCTATCGCTACAGCCCGCTGTTTTACACCGGTGGCGACACCGTGGTCCGGGTGTTCTTGTTCCTGGGGATGTTCTGCCGCTGGGGTGAGGCGTACTCGTTCGACAACTGGCGGCGCAACCGCAAGGCGATCCTCGGTACGGCGACCGCCCTGCCACCACTGCGACGGATTCCGGCGTGGCCGCAGCGGTTGATGATGCTGCAGCTCGCAATCATCTACTGCGCGACCGGCCTGCTCAAGAGCGGTGGCACGTGGATGACCGGCACCGCGCTGTACTACTCGCTGTGTCTCGACCACTTCTACCGGATGCCCGAGCAGATCCAGGTGGCGACGTTTCTGCAGTACATCGGCGTGCTGCCGGTGACGACCGTGTTCGTGCGCTTCTGGGAGCTGGCCTTCCCGGTGGTGCTCGTGGGCATGGCCGTGAACAACTACGAGCGCGAGCGCAAGTCGGGGGTGTGGCCCAAGGCCCCGGCGTGGCGGCGGTGGCTGTCGTACCTGCTGATCGGCGGCGCCTTCGGGTGCGGTGCAATCATCGCGGGTTGGGCGGCGACGTACTACATCCCGCCCGAGCGCCTCGCGGCGGTGCCGGCCGAGCAGTTCGGGGCGCTGTTCACCGCGGTCGCGATCGTCGTGCCGGTGCTTTGCGTGCTGATCTACTTCGGCCTGCGGCGCTTGGCCGCAAGCTCATGGCGTTTTGGTCGGGTGCCGTTTGTGGTGGTCTTCCATTGGTTGCTCGGACGGCGGACGTGGCTCATCTGGGGCTTTTTGATGCACATCGGCATCGACCTCGGGATGAACGTCGGGACGTTCGCCGAGGTGATGATGGCGGCCTACTTCGCGTGGCCTACCGGTGACGAGGTCGATCGCAGCTGGCGCTACCTGCTGTCGCGTCCGGCCTCGCCGGGCGAGTACGGCCGGCCGGTGCGCAAGCGCAAGATCGTGCGGTGGTTGCTGGCGCCGTTCGATCGACTGGGCTATCGGGCGCCTGGCCGGCGCTATGTCGTCCACCATAATCCCGACGACGCCAGCGTTCGCCACGCGGCGCTGTTGCGGCTATGGGATCTCGGCTATCGGCTGGAGTTCGTGGCCGATGCCGCGGTGGGATCGCGCAAGTTGGTGCTCGCCGTCGATGGCGACCCGGCTCGCTACGAAGGTGCGCT
>CANLQR010000674.1 GCA_947492135.1 Deltaproteobacteria bacterium
AAGGCGCCGGCGACCGCGACTCCCAGCCCCGCAAAACCCAGCACGAGCCCGCGCCGGAGATCGCTGCGCGCGGGCGCCGTCAGCAGCTCGGCGGGCGGCTCGAGGCCCTGCTCGATCAGACGACGTGCCAGATCGAGGCGCTTGTGCTCCGCAGTGAGGCGCATGCGTCCCAGAGCGATGACCACGAGCGCCGCGAGCGCGAGGACCACCACGCCGGCGCCGTGGGACGTGCCATGGAGGACCGGCTCGGTGCCAACTTGCAGCTCGACCCATGCGCCAGCGGCTTGGACCCGATCGGCACAGCCCAGACCGAACTCGAGGACCTCGAAGGTCCGGTCCCACGCATCCATCATGAGCGACGGAGCCGCGTGGGCTTGGTGCATGATCGCGAACAATCCCGCCACGAACCCGAACATCGGGGCACCGGTCGCAAGCAGACGCGCTAGGGGAGAACGATGGTTCATCGGTCGCTCGCTGTCTCGGCGGGAGGACGGGGACTGCTAGCATCGACCCCGGAAACCGGGCGACGGTTTCGCCTTACCAGGACGAACAAAACTGAACCCAGCATGGCGCAGCCTTCGAGCGCGAGCAGCACCACGAAGGGGTCGTACGGCGTGCGCAGTCGCACATCTCCGAAGTAGAGCGCGGCGACAATGAACGCGGCCCACATGTGGATCGCCACCAGCGCCAGCTTGGGGTGGGCCCGGGGCCAAAACACGACGAACATCGCGAGGAACGCCGGGATCGCGAACGTATAGGAGTGGATGGCGCCCCATTTGGCCGCGGACGGCTGCCACTGGGCCTTGCCGGAGTCGGGCCACAGGATGTTGTAGCGCCACAGCATCAACACATGCACCACCGCGTATTCGGCCTGGCGCAGCAACCCGCCCTCGGCCACGCAGCGGTCCATGTACTCGTGATGCTGGACCGCGTCGCCGATGTACCCGAAGTAGTAAAAGTTGGTGCCCGCGCCGCCGCGGTGCTCAGCGAGTGCGGGGTCGAGCTGCGGCCACTCGCCAGGATGGGTGGTTGATCGCTTGGCCAGCTGCAGTAGTGGCGGCGGCCCGAAGACCGTGCGTGAGCGTCCCGGGCGGTCGGGCAGCGCGATGACCTTGGTCACGTGACAGCGTCCGAACACCTGATTGAAGCTGCCGTTCTCGGAGATCAGGCCCCATCGCTCGGTGTGGTAGTGCAACCTCCACACGCAGAACGCGAGCATCAGAACCAGCGGCGCAACGGCCCGACACATCATGGCGAGGTTGAGCTTGGGCCAGAGCTTGCGACCCATGAGCCAGAGCACCCCCAGCAGCGCCACACTGACGAGGATCTGCGGACGCATCACCGTCGCAAACGCGATCGCGATGCCAGCGAGATACGCATCGCGGGCGCGGCCGTGGTCGACCACCCGCAACAGCAACCACGTCCCGACCGTCAAGCCCAGTCCGAACGGCGTCTCGCTGAGGAAATACCCGGACAGCGAGATCATCGGATAGTCGAAGATCAGCACCAGACCGACGGCTGCGGCCACCGGGGGGAACTTGGTGACGCGCTGGGCGATCAACAAACCGAACATGGCCGTGGCGGCGCCCATGACCGCAAACCCCTTGCCAACGGCCACCAGGTCGCCCTTGCCGAAGACCCGCTCCATCGCGAACATCAGCGCGTGGGTGCCCCAGGGGTAGAAGCCGGAGTACTCCCGCTTGCCGAAGAGATCGTGCCACAGCGCCTGCGAACGACCGACGTAGCCGTTCATGTCCGAATACACGTAGTCGCCTGGTGGGTGCACACGCAGGTTCCAGTGCAACCGCACGACCAGCGCGGCAGCGAACACGACGATCGCCCAGCGATTGCGAACCAGCCAGCGGCCCAGCCCGGTCAGCGCTCGCATCGGGAACGAAGCGCGCCCCTCGATCACAGCACTTGCCCTCGACGGTCCCAGAGCATTGCGAACGACAACCGTGCTGGCTTCGCGTCGTAGGCGGCCCCCCACTCGAGCAGCGCGGCGACGCGCTCGTAGGCGCATTCGCTCATCGCTCGACACTCCGAGGAATGCAGCTCGACCAAACCCGGCAACATCGACCAGAAGTGTTCGGGCGCATCGTCCATCCCATAAAATATCGGCTGAATCCCCAACTGCTCATCGAACCACCCATCCACGCGCATCCAACTGCCGGTCTGACGCGACCCGCCCAGAAGATACGCGCAACTGACGACGCATGCTGCGAGTTCGTCCCACAACACCTGGCGGCCTCCGGGCATCCCGAGATCGTAGGGGATCGCTCGATAGTCGATCCCATGATCGTCGGCGAGCTGGCCGGCCAAGGCGACGTGGACGAACTCGTGCAAGAGGTTGGGGAGACCGCTGGCTTCGATCACGGCGATCGGCGCGTCGAACGTCGGCTCGGACCACCCCCAGTCGAGGTTGCCCCGCCCCTGCTGCGCGCAGGCTGAGACGGTCGCCCGCGCGGCGAACGCCGAGCCCTGCAACAGCGACCGGATCAGGTTCTCACCCTCGGCGCGAATCCGCACGTCTGCCCCGAGACGCCGAAGTGTTTTGGAACACGCCTCGAGCAAAAGATTATCGGCATCGCTCTCCAGCTCGGGTATCGTCAAACCTGGCATCGTCATCACGCCGACTCGGCCATCCTACGGGACCCAGCCGAAGAAACGCCACCCCCTCGAGCATGCGCACCGATCTCGACACGGCCGCTCGCCGCCCCCGCTTGGGGCGTTACGAGCTCGTGGGTCGGCTCGCCCAGGGCGGGACCTCGACGGTGTACCTCGCCCGCACCGCGGCAGAGCCGGGATTCTCCCGCGAGTTCGCGGTCAAAGTGCTGCATCCGCATCTGGATCCGCTGCTGCGCGCCCGTTTTCTCGACGAGGCGCGGCTGTCCGCCCGAGTTCGCCATCCGAACATCGTTTCGACGGTTGATCTCGGGGCCGACCGCGGCCTCGACTTTCTGGTCTTGGATCTTGTCGACGGCGTGGATCTGCGGCGGCTGATGCTGCGCCGATCGGTCCCGTTGCGGTCTAGCCAGGCGGCCTACGTGATGGCCATGGTTGCCCGCGGTGTGCATGCGTTGCACACCGCGACCGATGAACACGGCGAGCCGATGTTCGCGGTTCACCGCGATCTATCGCCGCACAACATCATGCTCGACCGCGAAGGTCGGGCGGTGCTGATCGACCTCGGCCTTGCAAAGATCCGCGAGCGCGTCGAGGTCACGCAGGTCGGCGTGCTGTGCGGACGACTGCCGTACATGAGCCCGGAGCAGGCGCAGATCCTGCCGATCGACGCGCGCAGCGATGTGTTTGCGCTCGGTACTGTGTTGTTCGAGCTACTCACCGGTGATCTGCCGTTCGGCGAAGACGACAGCCGCGGCACCTACGATCGCATCACGACTTGCGACACCGCCGCGCCCCTGGCCCGGCTCGCCGAGCGACTCAACAGCGCATCTGCGCTGTCCCAGGGCTTGCTCGAGATCATTGCAACTTGCCTGCAGCGCGAGCCCTCTGCCCGGTTCGTTTCCGCGAATGCGCTCGCTGACGCGCTCGAGCAACAGCTCGCCCTCGCGGGCTGCGATCTCGCGGCGCTCGGGCACGAGCTCGCGGATATCGCAACGTCGACCGAGGATTCCGCGAGGCAGTTGCCACCCGCGGTGCTGCCCCGCACGCCGACAGAGCCGCGCAGCTGGCGGGTGACCGCGCTTGTTGCCGCGGTCGCCGTGCTGGGCCTGGGCGGCTGGATGCTCGCGTCGCGGGTCGAACTTCTGGCAGCGCCGCGCGATGCAGCCGCGCTCGCCAGTGACGGAGCGCCCCGGCGTGCTCCTGCACTGTCGA
>CANLQR010000675.1 GCA_947492135.1 Deltaproteobacteria bacterium
TGACAACGATGGACCGGATGCGGTGTTCGCGCTCACCCTGCCAGCCGGCAAGATGGTGACCGCGACGGTGACGCCGACCGGGTGGGACGCCGCGGTCGAGATCATCCAGCCGTGCGCGCTGACGCCGACCTGCCTGGCCGGCATGGATGTGGGGTTCTCCGGTGACGCGGAGACGGCCACCTACACCACCTCCTCGTCGATGACCCTGTTCGTGGTCGTCGATAGCTGGGTGGCCACCGCCAAGGGTCCGTACGCGATCACCATCCAGGTCCAGTGACGGCGGTGCGCCGGCGGCGCGCTCGTACGAACGCGCTGGCGCTTATCTATAGCGGGAACGTCAGCTCGAACACCGCCCCGTCCTCGTTGCGATGGACGAGCCGCCCCTTGAGCTGGCGGGTGAGCGCGCGCACGAGCTGGAGGCCGAGCGAGGACACCGAGACGAGCGAGAACCCGGCGGGGACGCCAGGACCGTGGTCGCGCACGCGCACCGTGAGCGTGCCGTCACCGCGGCGCAGCTCGACCTCGACCTGCGCCGGCTCGCCGGCGTCCTGGCGACCGCCGTACTTGAACGCGTTGGTCAGCAGCTCGTTGAGGATCAATCCGATGGGGCCTGCGGGCTCGGCCGACACCTCGATCGCATCCGCGTCGACGCTGAGGCGGGCGCCCGGCGCGAGCGCACCCCGGACGGTCTCCGCGAGCGTCTGCACGTACGATCGGAGATCGATCAGGCCGAGCGACACCGAGCCGTAGAGATGCTGATGAACGAGCGCCAGGCTGTGCACGCGCTGCGCGCTGTCCTCGAGTGCGGCGCGGGCCTCCGGCGTCGGCACGCTGGTGCGCTGCAGCGACAGCAGGCTCGCCACGATCTGCAGGTTGTTCTTGACGCGGTGGTGGATCTCCTTGAGCAGGGTCTCCTTCTCGCCGAGGGACTCCTTGAGCGCGGCCTCCATGCGCTGCAGCTCGACGACATCACGGGTGCGCTGCGCGACGTTCTCGACGAGGTCCTCTCGCTCGCGGATCAGGCGGGTCTCGCGTTCGTGCGTGGCGGTGACATCCCGCGCCAGCATCACGAGCCGACCGGGGCCATTCCAGTCCACGGCCAGGAACCGAAGCTCGACCCGCCGCTCGCGCCCATCACGGCCGACGAGCACGGCCGGCTCGTCGAGCAGCTCGACGGTCGACGCCGCCGCGCGGTGGGCGCATTCGGCGAACCATCGCCCGCCATCGGCCTCGGTGAACGCGGGCTGGATCGCGCGCAACGGGGTGCCGACCAGCTCCGCATAAGACCACCCGAGCTCGCTGACCGCGCGTCCGTTGGCGTCGACGATCCGGTGCTGGTCATCGATCACGAGCAGGATATCGAGCACGTGCTCGACGACGGCGCGCAGCTGGGCCTCGCGGACTTGCAGCGACTGCTCGGCCTTCAGCCGCGCCGCGACGTCGCCCAGCCGGACGTCGAGCAGGCCATCGAGCTGATCGAACTCGGCTTCGAGCGCGCTCGCGATGCGGCCGACGTCCTCACCGGCGCCGGGGGGCCGGAGCGCGCGCGCCAGCCCTCGCGACCGCGCGAGCGGCTCGCCGAGCTCGGCGCGGACGGCGCGGGCGATCTCGGCCTGGGCGTCGCGCCGGCGCTCGAGCGAGACGTCGCGGATGACGCAGATCACCTGGTCGGGGACGCTGGCAACCGGGGCCATGCTGATGCCGCCGATCACCACCTCGCCGCTCAGCCGGACGAACCGCAACTCGCGCCGGGTCGGGCTGTCGGCGAACGCCAGGGTGTGCGCGAGCATCGCGGCGAGCAGCGCACGGTCCTGGGGGATCACACACGCAGCCAGCGGGGTGTTCACGAGCGCACCTGCGGGCCGGCCCGTCAGCCGGTCGAGCGCGGGGCTGGCATGCACGCACCGTCCCGTCGCGTCGACCGTGACCAGCGCCAGCGGAGATGACGAGACGAGCCGGTGATGGGCCAGGCCCTCGAGGTAGGTTTCGGCGAGCGCGCCCAGCCGCTGCAGCTGCTCGACGTCGGCATCGGTCCACGCGTGGGGCCGGACATCGAGCGTGCACAGGGTCCCCACCGCGCTCTGGCCTGGCCCGCCGAGCAGCGGGACGCCGAGGTAGGCGAGGCCCAGCGCCAGCGTGGCAGGGTTTCCCGCGAACCGCCGATCGGCGCGTGCGTCCGAGACCACCAGCGGACGCTCGCTCGAGATCGCGTGCGCGCAGTACGCGTCATCGCGCGTGCTGCTGGTCTGGGACATGTTGTGACGGGCGATGAAGACCTGACGCTCGCCCTCGACCAGCACGAGCAGCCCGGTTGGCGCTCCGACCAGCTCGGCGGCGAGCGCCGCGATGTGCTCGAGCGGGCGGTGGACCTGGCCCTCGCGCACACCCAGGCGGGCGAGCCGCGACAGCCGGTCGAACTCGTCGGGCGGTTTCGCCGGCGGGGTCCAGCCCGTCATCCTCCGGGAGTGTGCCGTGCGCACGCACCAGGCGCAACGAGCCGGGGCCGCGTTTCGCACCTTCGAACCAGCCTGGAATCTCGACCTGCAGGGTCCCGTGGCATCGTGTCACACCGGGGATGGGCCACCGCACGATTCGCAGGTAAGCTCCCGGCGCCATGACATCGACCATCCAGATCAAGCCGGGCGTGACGACTACCCTCGCGGCGCCTGCGGGAGACGGCAAGGTCCCGGGCCTGCTCGTGATCCACGAATGGCACGGGGTCACGGACGGCATCCGCGCGATGTGCACCCGGTTCGCCGCCGAGGGGTTCCTCGTGGTCGCAGCGGACCTCTATCACGGCAAGGTCGCCACCGACGACGAGACCGCCGCGAGCTACATGAACGCGCTGTCCACCGAGGCCGCGATGGACGACCTGCGGGCCGCGGTGGCCGCCCTCGCGGCCCATCCGCGCTGCAACGGCAAGGTGGGCATCGTCGGCTTCTGCATGGGCGGCGCGATCACGTTCGCCGCCGCCAGCGCGGTCGAGGGGCTCGTCTGCGCGGTCCCGTTCTACGGTCTGCCGGGCCCGGCCTACTTCGACCCGGCGCGGGTCAAGTGCCCGATCCAGGCTCACTTCGCTGTGAACGACGCGTGGGCCGTGGCCGACAAGGCCGCGGCCTTCCGCGACGGCGTGAACGCGCACGGCGGCGCGATGGAGCTGCACGTGTATGACGCCGGCCACGCCTTCATGCGCGAGGGCGACGCGCGGGTATACGACGCGGCGAGCGCGGCGAGCGCGTGGTCGCGGACGACGGCGTAGCTCCACCGCCACCTGGGCTGAGATCAGCGATCACGGTGGGCCACGAACGCAGCGCCGGTCCGGGGTTCGCATGCTGGCGCTTGTGAACCGTCCTGATCGAACGCTGGACGCCCGCGCACCCGCCACCGCGCCATCTGCCGCACCGCCCGACGTAGAATCTCCCCGGCACGCTCGCAAGCTTCTGATGATCTCGCCCCCCCGCCCTCGCTGTCCACGCTCCCTGGAGGCCCTGTCGTGAACGTGCTGACAGCCCTCGACGACGAGCCCTCGACCACGCGGTCGCTGGCGGCGCTGCGCTGGCTGACCGAGGTAGCCGAGACGCTCGCCGACGCGGCCAGCCTCGATGAGCTGGCGCGCGCCAGCGAGGAGGTGCTCCGAAACCACTCGAGCGCCGAGTGTGATGGGCTCTATCTCATCGACTTCACCCGGCCCTCCCGCCCGCTCCGCCCGCTGTTCGCGCGCGGGTTCACCGACCAGGAGCGCCAGACCGCCGAGGCCACCGCCCTGGACGGGCACCCGGGCTGGGTCGTCCGGACAGGTCAA
>CANLQR010000676.1 GCA_947492135.1 Deltaproteobacteria bacterium
AACGCTGCGAGATCTTGGCCGCCGACATCGGCGGTGGCGAGGCTCCACAGTTCCTCGCCCTCGGTGTCGAACATCGCGACGAGAAACTGCGAGCCGCCGACGTTGCCGGCCACGCCGATGTTGCCGTCCGAATCGATCGCGACTCCGGCCGCGAGCGAATCGACTCCGAAGTCGTACACCGCGTCCCACTGCACCGACCCGTCGGCCGAGTACTTCAGCAGGAGCGCGTCGGCCTCGATGAGGCTCACGTCAGAGGTCCCCGCAACGACGATCCCATCGTCCGGAGCAACCGCCACGCCGAGCGCCCGGTCAAGACCATCGCCCTGACCGGCGTAGCTGCGTGTCCAGAGGATCGTGCCCGACACGACGCAGTCCACATTGCAGCCGTCGCCGTCGTCCGCGTTGCCGTCGTCGCAGACCTCTGGTCCGTTGACCGCACCGTCTCCACAGTGGGGTGCGATCGTGCCGCAGTCGGCCGAGCAGCTGCCGTATCCACCGTCGTTCACGCCGTCGTCGCACACCTCATCCCCCCCGACGTTGCCGTCGCCGCAGACGGGCGGTTCGGCGGCCGTGGTGCTCTCGCCAATTCCGGTGGTGGAGGAGCCGGCGGTCGACAGCGTGGGATCGGAGGTCGCGGTTGAGGATGACGTCGTCTCATCGAACGCCGCCGTTGTCGTGGCGGGAGTGTCTTCGGTGGCGACGGAACTCGCCGCGGACGTGTCCCCAGAGTCGTTCCCAGGCACGTGCTGCACGTTTGGGGAGAAACAGCCCACGCTGAGGGAAACGGTCGCCATACCGGTGATTACTCGAGGTGCCATGAACACTCCAGACAGTCGAAGGCTACCATGGGCCCGCGCGACGCCGCCCCCGAATGTGCATCGGGATGTCGATCGCTGCCCTGAAGGGACACGCTGCTCGGAGCATGACGCTCGCTTGCGACTGATCAGAGAGCGCCTTGGTCCTGGTCGTGTCGCCGCGGTCTCGGCGGCGCCGGCGACCACGCTGCACCGCACCCGTGGCAGTTGCAGCAGCGTCACATTGGCGGGCCACCGCCGGCGCTCAACGGCCTATCAAACGACGTCGAAGACCTGGACGTCGGCGTGGGTACTCACCCCTGAGGTCCGCCGCACTCCACTCCCGCGCTCAGAACCGAGCCAGCACCGCGGTCACGTTGTCACGCCCGCCGGCGGCGTTGGCTGCCGCGATCAGCTCTGTGACGACTGCATCCACGCTCCGATTGGTCTGGCGCAGCGCCGCCGCGATCGCATCGTCATCGACCATGTCGTACAGCCCGTCCGTGCACAGCAACAGCTGGTCGTCGAGCTGCAACGTGAGCTGACGAAGTTCGACGTTGATCTCGTCGGACTTTCCCCCCACCGCGTTGACCAGGACGTGGCTCAACGGCGAGTGCTGGGCCTGCTGCGGGGTCAGGATGTGCTCGTCGACCATTCGCTGGGCGAGCGTGTGGTCGATGGTCAGATGAAACAGCGTGTTGTCCCGCAACAGGTACGCCCGGGAGTCGCCGACGTGAACCAGCAACAGCTCGGGCCACGCGACGTAGGCCATGGTCAGCGTGGTGCCGAGATCGGCATTGAGCGCCTTGCGCCTGGCGACCCGTCGCACGCGCTGCTGGGCGGTCATCACGGCCTGACGGAGTCCGTTGGTGAGTTCGTCGGTTGAACACTCGGATCGGCGTTGGACCCACGGCATGGTCTCGAAGCAGTAGTGGGCCATCGCGTCGATGGTGACCGCACTCGCGACCTCGCCACCGCCGTGGCCGCCGATCCCATCGGCGACGATCATGATGCGCGCCTGCGGGGTGTCGACGAGCCTCGTGCCGTCCTCGGCCGAGAGGCTCGAGCCTTCGATCAGCAGCGAGCGTTCGAGCGCTGCAACCAAGAACTGGTCCTGATTGTTCGCCCGTACCCGGCCGGTATCGGTGGCGCCGAACACGTCGGCGACCACCGCAGGGTTGCTGGCGATCGCGCCAGCGTCGGCGAGGCTGCGCAGCCCAAAGTGGGGCGTCCCCGAGAGCAGCTTGAGTGTGCGGTTTGCGGCCGAGGAACTCGGCTGCGTGCCACCGGCGGCGGGCGTCTCGGGGGTGTCGCTCACGGATCCTTGATACCTCCATTGAGCCACGCGCGTCGAGGCATGACCGGCTGGCAACCCAGAAACGCTGCAGCCTCGGACGGCGATCGTGCCGCACGGCCCCGTGCGAGACTTGGAGGCCGTGCTACCCCGACTGTGGAGTCTTCCGTACTCGCCGTGGTCCGAGCAAGCCAAGTGGGCGCTCGACGCCAGCTTGGTCGGCTACACCAAGCAGCGCTACGATCCCATGCTCAGCGAGCCGGCCATGCGCTGGCGCCTCAGAAAATGGCGTGGGCCGATCAGCGTGCCGGTGCTCGAGTGCGACGGTGGGCGATTGTCGGACTCGCTGGACATCGCCCTGTGGGCAGCCCGGCAGGGACCCGCCGAGTCGTCGTTGATTCCCGCCGAAGCGCTCGCGGAGATCCTCGAGTACAACACGCTGTCCGGTCGCGGACTCGCGGCGGGCCGCGAGCGGTCGCTGATTCGGTTGCTCGAAGATCCGGAGGGACTGCGCGACATGGTGCCGCGCGGGGTTTCTCGCGTGCTCGGTCCGCTGAGCGTCACCGTGGCAGCGTTCGGGGTCCGCCGCACGTTGCGAAAGTACGACGCGACGGTCGGGCAGGACGCAGCGGCGACCCTGACTGAGGTCCTCGATCGGCTCCGCGAGGCCTTGCGCGCCCCGGGTGGGACCACGCGCGGCGTTGCCCATCTGTTGTCGCGGTTCAGCTACGCCGACATCGTGATGGCGCAGGTACTGGCATTCGTCGAGCCCCCCAAGAGCCATCTGCGTCTCACTGACGCCACGCGCCGCAGCTTCACCGACCCCGAGCTGCGGGCCCGTTATGGTGACCTGCTGGCGTGGCGCGACCAGTTGTATGCGCAGCTTCGCCCCGCGGCCGTGGCGGTCGGTTGACCGCCGCGCCGGGCCTTGCGGCGGAGCCTCGCTTTAGTTGCAGAAGGGATGCTTCTCGGGGTGCGCCCGGAAGTCCGCGCTGTTCGCCAGCGGACACTCGGCCACGATGAGGCTCTTGAGGTCGCTGACCTCTTGCCACTCGAGCGCCATCGGTGCGAACAACAGCGGGACATTCGCCGTGATTGCCGTCGAGATGGTCTCGCGCAGCGAGCTCAGCAGGCCGTTCGCGCTGCCGGTATCCCACAGCGCCGCGAAGTTGGCCTCGTACGTCGCCGCCAGCTCGGCCCCAGAGGCGCCGGAGAAGTGCAGCATGTTCTCGAAGGTGTTGTGCTCGGCGTTGTCCGACAGGTTGTAGCTGCCGGTCCACAGCTCGTCGCCGTCGATGATCAAGTACTTGTGGTGCATCTGCACCGCGTTGGCGGCACTCCAGCGATACGAATAGTACTTGTAGCGAACCTCGATACCGCTGTTGCCGGCCAGGAAGCCGAACAAAAATCCGCTGTCGTTGCAGTCGCGAATCTTCGCCTCGCTCGCGCCGGCCTCGGCCAGGCACTCCTCGAGGTCCTCGACCTGGATCTTGTGGGTCGCGGCGCTGATGAACTCCTGGCCATCGAGGTAGACCTTGATGTCCAACTCGGGGTTTTCGCTCGCCTTGCGGATGAGCGCCTCGGCGACCGGACGCGAGCGCAGGTGACCCGAGGCCACGTGGATCGACTCGGTGGCACCGTCGATCGCGGCGACGAGCTGGTCCGCGACGGTGTCGCGGCCA
>CANLQR010000677.1 GCA_947492135.1 Deltaproteobacteria bacterium
AAAGCGCTCGCTGACCTCGCGAGCCCACCCGCAGAGCCCCGTGATCCCGCATCACTCGTGCCTTCGCCCGCGCCCGCGCCCGCGCCCGCGCCCGCGCCGCCGACTCCGACGTCCACGACTACGACTGCATCGGTCGAGCCGGTCCCTGCGGCAGGGCCCGCGGAGGTACCCGTCAAGCCGGCATCCGCCGCCGCCAAGCCCGCCAAGCCCACCGCCACCAAGCCCGCCAACCCCGCGCCCGCGCCCGACCCCAAGGGCCCCTCGGTGATCGTTCGCTTCCGGCTCGAGGGCGGGCTCGCGGGGGCAGACGTCAAGCTGGGGTCGCTGGTGATCAAAGTGCGGCCCCGCTACGACGCGCCGGTGCCGGCAGGCAAGTATTCGGCGAAGTGGCGGGCCAACCCCGACGACGCGTGGAAGTCGGCCGGAAGCGTGATGATCGGCGACAGTGGCGAGTGGAAATTTTTCATCGGTCCCCAGGGCGCACGGGTGAGTAAGCTGTAGATGTCTTGTGCCATGAACGCGCAGACCCACGCGATAGACGAGATCTTGGCCGCCGGCACGCTAGTCGGCCGGCATCGCATCGTCGGCAAGCTGGCCCAGGGGGCGCACGCGATCCTCTACATGGGCGAGCACCAGGTGACGCGGGCCGAGGTCGCGATCAAGGTCTTGCATAGCGGCTATCGCAACGATGGCGAGATGCAGGCGCGGTTCGATCGCGAAGCTCGGGTCATGGGCCGACTCGCGGGGTGCCCCGAGATCGTGCAGGTCCACGATGCTGGCGAGCTGCACGATGGTCGCCGCTTTTTGGTGATGGAGTTCGTGCGCGGGCGCGATCTGTCGACGTTGCTGGTCAATGCCGGGCGCCGTCAGGTGCCGATGGGGTTCGATCGGATCATCGCGATCGCCCGTGATCTCGCCTCGGCGTTGCGCGACGCCCACGGCAAAGGCGTCGTGCACCGCGACCTCAAGCCGAGCAACGTGATGATCGCGCGTCGGCCCGATGGCCACGAGCACGCCAAGCTGGTCGACTTCGGGGTTTCGGGCGATCTCGAGGTGCAAGGCACGGCCGCGGAGTTGACGATCGCGGGCGCTGTGATCGGCACGCCCGAATACATGAGCCCCGAGCAAGCCGTGGGCTTGCCGGCGTCGGTATCGATGGACCTGTTCGCGCTGGGGCTGGTGATGTTCGAGATGATCACCGGCAGCCTGCCAAGCCAGCCGGTGTTGCGCCAAGGTGCGGCGCCGCGGGTGGCGACACTGCGACCCGACGTGCCCGCGGCTTTGGACACGCTGGTGTTTCAGTGCTTGCTGCCCGACTCACGGGTCCGCGTGGCCGATGCGATCGAGGTGCTCTCGTGGCTGAACCGTGCGAGCGAGCAACTCGGGGGCAAGCCCGAGTCGCACGCGTGGGAAGAGGGACGGTTGGTCCGCGCGGCCGGTGCGATCGACGTGGTGCCATCGGGGCCATTACCCTCGGCGGACGGGGCGGCGGACGGGGCGGCGGACGGGGCGGCGGACGGGGCGGCGGATCTCGGTCGTGTGGCGCGGCTGGCCGCCGGTTCGCGATTGTCGAGGCGTCGCGGGATCGTGCTGGCGGTCGTCGTTGGGGTCGGGTTGCTCTCGGGGTTGGCGGTGTGGCGGTGGACGTCGTGGGCGGCGGCGAATCGCGAATCCATTGAGCAAGCCGAGCGAGCTGCGACGCCGATGCCGGTCGCCGTGGGCGCCACCGAATCGTTGGCCACGGTGGATGTCGCCGATGAGTTCCCCACCGCCGGGTCCGCTACGCCCGTCGATGTTGCCTCCGGGTCGATGCTTCGTCCCGCCGCGGCGGTCGCACCGCAGCTGCGGCCGGTCGCGTCGCCACCCACCGCGTCCTCGGTGAAGCCGCCGTCGCCTCCAACGGTGCCCGCGAGCGCAGCACCGGTGAAGAACGCGCCGGAAAAGCCTATCGCAGAGCCCAAGCCCGGCAAGCCGCCGGTCGAGGGGGCCGAGTGTGTGGCGCACCGCGACGCCGCGGCGCGGGCCAGCGACGGGCTCGAGTGGCAAGAGGTCCTCGAGCACACGCGCAACGCCGGATGTTGGGCCGATCGGACCGCGCGGTTGCGGCTGCGCGTCGAAGCGCTCGCCGAGCTGTCGCGCCACGCCGATTGTGTGAAAGAAGGTGACGGTTCGGCCGACTCAGCGATCGTGCGCACCGTCGCGTTATGTCGCAAGCGGCTTGATGCCGGCTGATCTCGCTCGCTTTGGGATCGATTCCACCATGCGCAGGCTCATCCATCTTCGTGCTGATGATTCGGACCCGGTTCCGCCACTGCCCCGGTCGCGGCTGCGGCAGCGCCTTCACTGGGGTGTGGTGGCGGCGTTGATCGGCGCGTTCGCGGTGCCGGTGCATGCCGCAGCGCTGGCGAAGCCGCCGGCGACCATCGCGGGGCCGGGGTTGGCCGCTGTGGCCTTGGTGGGTGGTCCCGTGGAAGCGGCGGGCGACGGCGGCATGATCGAGGTGGTGGTCGACGAGGCGATTCCCCGCGCGCCGGCGCTGCGCGCTCGCATCGTCGACGACGTGACGCGGGTGCTGCAGGCGTTGGCCGTTGAACTCGGCGGCGAACACAGCGTGCGGCTCGCGATCGGGGTCGCCGGCGCGGCACAGAATTTTCGCGTCGGCATCACGGTGTTCCGTGACGGCGCGCCGGTCACTCCCGTGCCCGAGCCGTTCGACTGCGAGTGCACGCTCGAGGAGCTCCGGGGGCGGATTGACAAGGCGGTGGTCGCTTTGGTGCCCGTGCTCGAGGGTCGGACGCCGGCGGTCGAGCCGACCCCGCCTGTCGTCGTGCCGACGCCTGCGCCCACGCGCAGCAGCGCGCCCGAGCCCAATCGCCGCGCGCGTCGGGTACCGTTGGGCACGCTGGGCAAGGCCGGCATCGGCGTGCTCGTGGTCGGCGGAATCGGCGTCGTGGTGGGTGGTGTCCTCGTCGGGCTCGGTGCGCGCGGCACCGCCGGAGCCCTGGAGGGTGGTGGCGAGACCACCGATCTCGAGCCACCCGGCTTTGCCGTGTTGGCCGTCGGCCTTGGCGGGCTTGTGGTTGCGGCGGTGCTGCTGGGTGTGGATCGGGCTCGTGCCCGCCGTCGCCCCGCGCCCGCAGCGCTGCATCGTGTGCCCCGGCTGACAGACCGTTCCTTGAAGATCCGTTTTTAGCGCCAGGAGAAACCAGCATGAAGAACTCACCCATCTCTACTGCCGTCGTCCGCTTCTCCACCGCTGCGCGCTGGAGTGCGACTGCGGGACTCGTCTTTGTCACCGGCCTTGGCGCCGGGGTGTCGTGCAAGACCACGACGATCAACGAGGAGCACTGCTACTACAACAACGGCAACGACACCTGCGCCGAGCGCTATGGTGGCGAGCTGCCGTACTGCGCGACGTTCTGCGCCGGCAAGGACGGCAATCCGGGGAGTCCCAACGAGGACGGCTGCGTCGACTGGCAACCGCCCGAGGGCTGCTACTCGCCGTGCGGCAGCGAGAAGGATGTCAGCGAGGACAGCACTTGCCTCGACATCGGGGGCACCGACAGCGACGGACCGACGAGCGGGCCGACGAGCGGTGCGACGATGGGGACGGCGGATTCGACGACGGAATCGATGACGGAATCGATGACGGCGGGAGAGACGGAGAGTGTAGGAACGAGCGAGACCGAGGGTAGCGAGACAGGGCCGAGCGGATGCGAGACGAGCGGTGATTGTGTGGAAGGCGAGACGCCGATCTGCGGAGCAGGTG
>CANLQR010000678.1 GCA_947492135.1 Deltaproteobacteria bacterium
AGCAGCTGGATCGACGGGCTCGCGGGGTCATCGCCAAACGGTGCGTCGATGTAGAGGTCGGCGTGCGGGACCGACTCGGCGGCCTGCGTCAGCTCGATCTCCAGCCGAACACCCCACGCCCGCCGCAACGACCGCTTGCGGATCGCATCGAGCAGCATGCCCGCATCGAACTCGTACACGCCGTCGGGATCGAGTCCACCCATGCTGAAGATCGGCATGTTGACGGTGTACGTCGGTCTAAATGTCTCCGCGTCTGGGGGTTCGCCGCTAGCGGAACCGACGCCAAACACGATGCGAAGGGCCGCCAGCTGCGGCGGCTCGAACATATGTGCTCCGCCGGAGCTCGACAGCGTGGCGGTGCCCTCGGCGAGGCGTGGGATCAGAACTCGTCGCGACATGCCTTTCGAGGCTACCACGCAACGAAAGCCGCGGGCACGCCCGCGTCGACTCAGGCGCGACTGTCGATCTGCAGCTTCTTGCGCTCGCGACGCTTGCGACGGCGCTCAGCCTCGCGAAGCTTCCGCTTGCCCTTCACGCTGGGCTTCTCGTAGTGCCGGCGCCGCTTGATCTCGCGCAGGACGCCCTCGCTCGCCATGAGGCGGCGGAGCTTGCGAATCGCTCGCTCGACGCCACGGTCGTCCACCTTCACTTCCAGCGGCCGACCCTGCACGGGCTCGTACTGACCGCGGTCGTTCGTGGTGACGGTGGGGGTGACGGGCGTTGGCGTCTCAGGCGTCGACATCGAAGGCACGGACATATAGGAGACGCTTCCCTGTGGGTCAACCCCTGCGGCCAGGCGCGTCGCCAGGGACCCGTCGCGGGTGGCGAGGCTCAAGGTGGCGCTGGGTTGCCGCGGGGTGGTCCAAGGCCGGCAGCACACGTTGGGCGATCTTTGGCGGGCTTTTCAGGCCCGCGATCCGCCCATCGCCGCGATCCGCCCACCGTCGACCCGGAGGCAGGAGCCGGTCACGAACGGTGCGTCGGCGAGGTAGAGGACCGCGCGGGCGACGTCTTGCGGGGTCCCGATGCGACCCAGGGGGATCTGCTTCACCACGGCCGCCCGTGCTGGGCTGTCTTCGCCGTGGTGGGCATCCGTCGGCCACGCCACCGTCCCCGGCGCCACCGCGTTGACGCGGATGGGCGCGAGCTCCACTGCCAAGGCCCGGGTCGCCATTTCGAGTCCGGCCTTGGCGACACAGTGGTCGAGGTAGTCGCGCAAAGGATGAAAGCCCGCGACGTCGACGATGTTCACGATGCTGCCGGCGCTGTGCAACAGCGCCGGCGCGAAACTTCTCATCAGCGACACGGGGGCCACCAGGTTGGTCGCCAGCACGCGCTCGAGATCGCGGTCTTGTCGGGCGAGAAACTCACCGCGCTCGAACGAGGCCGCGTTGTTGACCAACAGATCGAGCCGCCCGCCTGCGGGCCCGACATCGTCGAGCAAATGGGCGCAAACCCGCGTGCGCTCGGCCGCAACCGAGAGATCGCCGGCCACGAGGCCGAGCACCGCGTCCGGATCCAACTCGCGCGCAAGCGACTGCGCCGGCTCGATCGAGCGATGGTGGTGAATCCATACTCGCCAACCCGCACCGACCAGGGCCCTGACGATCGCCTGGCCCACGCGAATGCCCCCACCGGTGACGAGGGCGACCCTTGGCGTGCTGTCCTCACCGTCCATTGTGCGCGACCGTAGCACTGCTCTGACTTCACGCCAGTCCGGTGTCTGGGTGCGCGCACCGGAGGTGGTGCGTTGACAGTCGTGTTGAGTTGGGCGAGCGTCGTCGACGGGTAACGGTCGATGGGCAGCGGCGCCGAGAGCAGGGGTGCATCGCTGGTTCGTGGGCCGAATCGGGTCTCCGATCCGAGCGCAGGCGCGATGCGGGAGGTCGCCGGAGTCGGCGTGCGATCGCCCGGTTGACCGGACAAGGCACCGAGGACTACGATCAACTCTAGGCTCCGATGACGGCGACATCTGCGACAGGTGGAGCGGGCGCGCCGCCGGGTGCACGCTTGAGCCGAGCAGGCTTGGCGGCCAGCGGCGCCGTCGCGCTCGCGACGGCATGCGGGCCCCAGGGATTGCCGCGGCACTGCGAGACGGGATTCCGGGAGTCCGCGATGGTGCGCTCGGTCTCGGACATCGAGGCGCTGGCGACGGTGAACGAGATCGAGGACTTGAGGATCGAAGCGAGCGACCTCCGGGATCTCCGCGGCCTTGAGTGCGTGACCAAGGTCGGGAACCTGTACATCGAACGGAACGCGGAGTTGGAGAGCCTGGAGGGGCTCGAGGGGCTGGTCGAAACCGTGGGTCCGTACTGGGTGGTGGGAGGGGGATCGTCCGGCGAGTTCTTTGTTCGTGGGAACCCAGCCCTCATCGAGATCGCTGGGTTCGACTCGCTCACCGGGGTGGATGGCACTCTGGAGATCTCGGACAATTCCAGCCTTCTAGAAATTCGAGGATTCGACACCGTCCGGCTCGTCCGGGGTCAGCTCATCATTGCGGACAACCCGAAACTCGAGGAGGTCGCCGGGTTCGCGATGTTCGAAGGAGGGAACGTGCTTGCGGAGGGCGAGGGCGGTCTGCTCAACATCGAGCGAAATGCGCGACTCAAGGACGTCAGCCTGGGTGACGGTGTCTCCGTTGCAGCACTGGCCGGTCTGGCAGTTCGAGACAACCCGGCGCTGACCAACCTCGACATGCAACTGTTGTGCACCCCAGAATTCTTCGCGTTCGAGAGCAACCCAAGTCTGAAAAAACTGCCAACGAGCGTACGGCTGACGCTCGCCGCTTCTGACTCCGATCTTTGTTACTACACCCGCGCCGGCTATTTCTACACGATCCGCGCAATGCCGGGGCTCGTCGACCTCGCCGACCTCCCCCACCTCGAGCAAGCAACGCTCATCGAGATCGTCGACAACAGCGGCTTGCTGAATCTGACGGGGCTGGGCAGCCTGGGCGGCATCTCCGAGCTCAACATAGCCGGGAACCCGAGTCTAGACTCGCTCAGCGCTCTCGACCCGATGACGGGAGGCTCGCTCATTGGCGTCCAGGCAATATCGGTTCGCGACAATGACGCGCTCGATGCGTGCCAACTCAATCGTCTGGTGGATCAGCTTATGCTCGCCAACCCTGATCTGGAAGTCAATACAGGCGACAACGGAGAGGAGTGCCAATGAAGTTGCTCCGCTCAAAGAATGAGATCGTCGTCGCGTGTCTCGGTCCGGAACGCAGAACATCGGGTACGGGTGGCCGGCGCGGCGCGGCCACCCGCGTGGCCATCAAGGTCGCTCCGGCGGCGCTCGCGGCGATTCTCGGCCATCCAGGTGATTCTGGCGCGATGCTTCCGGCGGAGAACGTCGTCGACATTTTCGGCGAGGGCCTCCCGTGCCAGTGGTCTCCGGTGGTAAGCATTGGGGACCTCTGCACTGGCGCGTACGTTGGGAACGGATTGGTTGTGACGGCTGGCCATTGCATCGAAGACGTCAACGTTGCAGGCGGACCTGGCAACCCGACGGCTTTCACTTTCACGGATACTGCCTGGAACGCCGACTACCTGCAGCTGCCCAGTGACCCGCCAGAGTTCGTAGCCTCCGCTGTTCGGTGCCGCGCTCACAGCGGGAGTCTCGAACCAGATATTGGGTGGTGCGAGTTGGACAATATTCCCATAGCCGTCTGAAGCATCCCCTCAAATGACACCGACGACCCTCCGGCACAGCACGTGAGCCTCGATCATCTCACCGAACTTCGCCATGAGCTTCC
>CANLQR010000679.1 GCA_947492135.1 Deltaproteobacteria bacterium
GTAGGTCTGCGCGGGTAAGCGGGGCGCCCGGCGCGACTGGGCGTCCGGGCGTCGTCGCGCCGGCTCGGCCGTCGGTGTGCACTCGAGATTGGGTCACAGTCGTTGCCTTGTAGCCCGGTGATTCAACGCCCCGCAAGCCCATCGAGCAGACGGGCTCGCTCGGCGTCGTAGCGGGTACGCTCGAGCAGGGGCTGCGCACCGCTGGGCACCGTCAGGGGCGTCGCTACGTCGACGGGGGTCGCCAGCGCGGTGACGGCGACCTGGCCTGCAAGTGGTCGTCCGTCGGGGCCCGGGACGGAAAATCCGACCCGGACGTCGGCCGAGACCCATGCGCCACTGCGGGCGTCGACCACGACGGTCCCCTCGACTTCAGTGATTTCGGCGTTTGTGCGCCAGGCGCTGCGGGGGTGATCGACGACCCGCGTGAGATCACGAGACGCCGCGCGGGCCAACGTGAAGCGCAGCGCACTGCCGTCGCCGGATGCGAAGCCACCGTCGGTCGGTGTCACGGACACCGCGAGCTGCGGAGCTGCGAGCGCGATGACGTCGTAGACCGAGCGTTGCGCATCGTCGAGCCACAGCTCGTAGAGGTCGGCCTGGAGCGGACCCACGTACCAGCCGCGATTGCGCTGGCGCGTGTAGATCTGTTCGCCATCGACCACGATGTCGCGCCCGCGATCGTGCTCGTTGGACTGCGATAGCGAAAATCGCGGAGCATTCACGGCGGTCGTCAACCACAGCAGTTCGAGTCTGTCGTCGACGTGCTGCGGGGTCGGGCGCCGTTCGTCCACCGCCGGTTCTGGCGTGGCGGGCTCGCCTTGGGGTGTGAGATCGAAGGTCGCGTGCACCTCGAGTCGATGCGGGCCGACAGCACCGCGCACGCGGGAGTGGGCTTGGTGTAGTGCGTCGAGCAACGCGCCGATCTCCCCGGCCGCGAGGGCCGGCGGGGCAGCGGCCGTGCTGGCGCTGGGCGCCGTGGCCGTGGGCGCGTCGTCGTCGTCGCCGCACCCGGGTGTGATCGCGGCGAGCGCGAGCATCACCACCGCTGTGACCCCATTGCGGATCCGCCCACGCGGTCGCGCGTTCCACTCGATCCCTGCGGCCCCCAGCGCGGCTCGGGAAACCGGCAGGACCAGGGGGCGGATCACGCTGGACAGGGGTCGGGGCATCGCTGGCGCGCGGAGCATAACAGCCGCGCTCGAGCATGGGGCCGTCTTTGGGCACCGGCGCGCGGGCCGACCATGCCGTATGCTGATGCGACGGTGCTCACGCTTTCCGTGGCGCAATCACTGGGCAGCGCGCCGCCCCTGCATCTGCCGGTCGAGGTCCCGGCCGTGTGGTTGGAGCTGATGCTCTCGCCGTGGGCGCGGGTGTTCGCGTTCGCCTGGGGAGCGATCTGGGGCAGCTTCGCCAACGTCGTGATCTACCGGATGCCGCGCGGCGAGAGTGTCGTCCACCCACGCTCGCGCTGCCCGGCGTGTGGCCATGCCATCTCGGGTTTCGACAACGTACCCATCGTCTCGTATCTGCTGCTGCGCGGGCGCTGCCGGAGCTGCAAGGCCCCGTTCTCGCCGCGGTATCTGATGGTCGAGTTGCTCGCTGGGATGTTGTCCTTTGCGACCTTCATGACGGTCGTACACGTCCCGCTGGTCGCGGGATCGACCGGGAGCCTCGTGCAGTGGCAGCTGCAGTTTCTGCTGTGCCTCGCGCTGCTGGTCGTCGTGTTCGTCGACCTCGATCTGTGGATCATCCCGGATCCGATCGTGCTGCCGATGACCGGCCTGGGACTCGTGCTCGCCGTCGCGGTCCCGGACTTGCTCGGTGTGGGGTGGATGGCAGCCTTCGGTTCCGCGGCTGCGGGGTACGGCGTGTTCGCGGGGATCCGGTGGTTGTACCTGCGCACGCGCGGCATCGAGGCGCTGGGCCTGGGCGACGCCAAATTGCTCGCGATGGTCGGCGCGTGGCTTGGCCCCGTCGGGCTGTGCTGGTGCGTGGGCGCTGGTGCAGTGCAGGGGCTGATGGTCGCGTTGCCAATGCTGGCCATGGGCAAGTCCATCGCCAATACCGACCTCCACGAGGTCCACGGCGACGATCCCGAACTCGGGGGCCCCAACGACGACCGCGCGGTGATGGGCAAGCATGTGCCGTTCGGGCCATTTTTGGGCCTCGCGGCGCTCGAGTACGTGCTCCTCGGTCCGGAGATCGACGCGCTGCTGCAGATGCTCGTGGGCGGCTGACCCCAGCGTGGTGTTCGAGCAACTCGAGCAACTCGAGCAACTCGAGCAAGAAGATCTGGCGCGAACCCTGGCTTGCTAGGATAGGATGGAACGATGGCCTCCGGGTCACCCGCCCCCGATCTGTTCGCAGCACTCGAGTGGAGCGCGAGCGTTGCTCCCGCGGCGCCGCCCGCTATCGTCGACGACCTCGGTGTCGACGATGCGCCGGCGAG
The DNA here is from genome assembly GCA_947492135.1 of Deltaproteobacteria bacterium. GTDB lineage: Bacteria > Myxococcota_A > Polyangia > Nannocystales > Nannocystaceae > Xiheibacterium. The sequence continues at coordinate 2,450 of CANLQR010000679.1, forward strand.
CCTCACGTCGGCTGGGCTCGAGCGGCCAGTGGGTCGCCCGCAGCGATTGCCACCCCTGGCTGCGCCGGCGAGTGCGGATGCGGCACTCGACGCGACCCCAGGGCAGAGCTTCGGTGGGCTGGCCGACGCGCTCGAGCCACCCAGCGAGGCCTCGCCCGTGCTGGATGAGTTCGAGGGGTTGCTCGACATCTTCGAGCCCGCGGCTGCAGCTGCTCCCGCTGCGGTTGCGCCCGACGCCTCGCCGATGCCACGACCCAAACCTGTGGGGGTCGTGCGCCCGCGGCTGCCGGCCGCTGCGGCCGCGCGCCGCCCAACGCCGGTGCTGGGCACGATGCCGCGGCCTCGCACCGTCGTCGAAGCCAGTCCACCGTCGATCGATTTTCCTGCGCCCGGAGACGCCGCCGCGTCGGCCCAACTCGCGGCACTCGACGAGCCGACGTCGGCCATGCTCAGTCGGGTCGCGCCCCGGATCGACGACGAACCGGCGCCACGTCGTGGCCTGCCGGCGCTGTGGATCGCGTTGACGTTGATGCTCGGCGGCGCGCTCACCTACGTGCTCGCGACCCAGACCGATCTGTTCTCGGGCAATGTGATCGAAAAGCGCAACGCGCAGGCGCAGGCCGAGGCCGAGGCCGAGGCCGCCCAGGCCAAGCTCGATGCCAAGCGCGTGGAGTACGGCACAATCGAGATCGACAGCGAACCCAAGGCCGCGCGGGTGTTCGAGATGCGTGACGGTCCCGAGGCGTTGTTCGAACACCTGCCGACCGACCACGAGTACATGGTGCTGGCCACAGCGCCTGGCTTTGCGCCGCGAATCCGCCTGGTCAAAGGCTCAGAGCTTGCGGCGCCCGTGATCGTGGACCTCGACGCGCTTGCCGATGGGCAGCCGATGCCCGCGATCGGGGAGGAGCGGGTGCCCAAGCTCGCGCAGCCGCCGTCGAAGCTCGAGTCGACCCTGAGCCTGCGCAGCAACACTCCCGGCGCCCAGCTTGGCCTGTTGATCGGCTACACGCCGGGCGTCAAGGTTGTCGACGTCGACGTCCAGCAGACCCACCGCTATCACGTCGTCAGCACCGGCTATCGGACCCATGAGATCGTGGTGAAGGGGCGTCACTTCGAGGAGTCGAGCCCCGGGGTCTTGGCTTTCCAAGAAGTCGTCAAGCTGGAGCCGCTGCCTCCCGTGGCGCCCGTCGACGACGATGCGAGTGGGCAGGACGACGTGGTCGTGGTCGACGAGGACGCGCCCGCGCCGGCAAGCGCACCCGTGACCAAGGCCGCTGCCAAGAAATCGAAGAAAAAGAAGAAGA
>CANLQR010000680.1 GCA_947492135.1 Deltaproteobacteria bacterium
TGCGAAGCTGCTCCGTTAGAACCGCTTTGTTGCGGTCCTCGCGCGTCGTTGCTAATCAAGTTGTCACTGCATGCTGCTGCACTCTCATCGTCGTCGCGGGAGTATTGCCGTCCCGCTGTTGTTGTTCGCGATCGCTGCGGGCTGCGGGCGCGGCCGGGTGATCGCCAGTTCGCTGCCTGACGAGGAGCCTCCGCGTCGCGCGGCGGAGTCGTTCGTGCACTGCGTCGAGGCAGGCACCAGCGGCTGCATCACGCCTGGCGAGAACCACGCCGGTTGGGATGCGCTGCATCTGTTGCTCTGGCTCGCCAGCGGGTCGCCGGTTGGGATCCTCGAGGTCCTGCCCCAACAGCTCACGGCCCACGCCGATCCGCTGCGAGTGCAAGCCGCGTTTGTCAGCGAGGTCGAGCGCTACGCGGCTTCGCTTCGCGGGGCGGAGTGCGACTCGACGATGTCGCAGCCATCGGGCCCATTGATCGACAAGGCGGCGGCCTCGGCAAAAGCCCGACTGGACCGCCTCGGCATGTCGCGCACGGAGCTTGGCCGAGTGATCGAGGATCTTCGCGTCGAGGCCCACGTCCACCTCGACGGTGGGCACCTCGTACGCTTGGACTGCCGCTTCGATCCCTTCCGAGTTTACCTGGCGACGGCCGACACGGGAGGTCGCGTTGTAGTGGTAGGCATGACCACTTCATTGGCCCCGGAGTTCGGCGGCGACACGCCTTCGCGTAGTGACGTGGACGTTCGCCTCAGTGGTTCGCCACTGGGCCTGAGCGGCGGATCTTTGCCGATTGTCGAGGGCGCTGTGAACGCGTGGTTGCCCTTTCCCGTGGAGGAACTCTGATGTCACCGTTGGGCGCGCTCCTACTGCACGTGCTGCTTGGCGCCACGACGCTCGCGGCTCCACCGAAAGTCGAGCCGATCCAAGACGACGGCAGCCAGAACCAGCGCATCGAGCGATTGCCGGGATTCGCAGCTGTCGTGCTGAGCCAGGTCACCAGCTTGATCGGGATCGATGTCATCCCGGTGGCCAACGGCTTTGCGCTGGATCCGGGGATGTTCGTGACGATCGGGCTCGATCGCATCGTCGTCACCGACCACGAGATCGCGAAGCTTCGCGACGGACGCATCGTCGATACCGTCGCCGCGAGCGAGTGTGGTCGATTGTGCCCTGCGTCGATCTACGATGGATTCCAGGCCGAGTGGCTCATGCTCGCGATCGAGTCGACCCAGCGCGACGTCCAGATCCCCGGCGGTGTAGTGATCGCGGCCCACGGACGGCTGCCGGTGTCGACGCTGCTGGCCACCCTCTACGCTGTCGCCACGTCGCGACCACTGCATCCGCCGAGTTTCGCGCTGGTGCTCGCGGGCGCGGGTCGCGGGCTGCGCGGCCAGCCGTTCTTCGTGCTGCCCCCCGAGGGCTTGCGGCTCTCCCAGGGGGCGGCCGCGCTCGGACTCCAGATCCAAGTCGGGCGAGCGGGGTTCTCGGTCTCAGCCGACGATCCCGACTTCAACCGCAGAATCAACGCGCCAAACACCACCGCCCTGCGCGGGGTGCTGCGTGACGTGAAGAAGCGGTACCCCAGCAAGGAGGCGGTCGTGCTGGTGCCGGACGAGACCGTCACGGTTGCCGATCTCGTCGAGGTCATGGTCGCGGTGCGCGCCGAGTTTCCCCGCATCATTCTCTCCGCGGGCCAGCGCTTGGAGCTTCAGTGATCCTGGGGAACCCCATCGGCCCGGCGACGGGGTTGGTGTAGACTCCAAGGACACGCACGCGCGTGCCCTATGGCCGACGACGTCGAACTCCTCCGCGCCTGGCGCGGAGGCGACAATGAAGCTGGCAACGAACTCGTTCGCCGCAACTTCATGAGCGTCTATCGTTTCTTCGTCAACAAGGCGAGCGAGGACGTCGATGATCTGATCCAGCGGACGTTTTTGGCCTGTGTGGAGGGCCGCGATCGCCTGCGCGAGGACGCGAGCCTCAAGGCCTACATCCTTGGCATCGCTCGCAACCAGCTGCTCATGCACATGCGTCGGCGCGAGCGCAGGGAAACTCCGTTCGGCCCCGAAGAAATGTCGGTCGCATCGGTGTACGGCTCGCCCAGTCGCGTGATGGCAGATCGCGAGGAGGAGAACCTGCTGCTCCAGGCCTTGCGGCAGATTCCGCTCGATCTGCAGACCATCGTCGAGCTCTACTATTGGGAGCAGCTGCCGGTCGGAGAGATCGCGGTGATCCTCGATGTCCCTGCCGGTACGGTCAAGAGTCGGCTCTTTCGCGCGCGCGATGCCCTGCGCGAACAACTCGGCGCGATGGATATCCCCGCCCAGCTTCAGCGCACGACGATCGAGGGACTCGAGCACTGGGCGCGAGCGCTGCGAGAGACCATCCGTAGCGACCCGCGGTAGCCGCTACTCGGCGCGCACAAGCTCGCGTTGGATGGCCTCGACGAACGCCTGATCGCCGCTGCGCTTCGCCTGCCCGAGCGCGAGTTCCCCGAGCACCTGCGCGCGGCTGACATCCTCGTCCGCGATGGCCCGCCCGACCTCCATCAGCGCTTGGGCATAGGCATTGGCGTGGGCGGCATCAGTCGCGGCGATGCTCTCGGCAAACGACAGCCAGCGTCGTGCTGCATCGGTCTGCATGTGGGGCTCGAGCTCGGCCAGTAGCACGAGCGCGAGCAGACGGCGCGGATCGTTGGCCGGCGTGACGCGGCGCAACACATCGAAGCCCAGCGCGACGTGAGGCCGGGCCGGATCGCGGCGGCCACTGGCCACCAGTGCGAACCCGAGGTCGCAGCGCGTACGGGCGGCGATCGGGTGGTCGCTCCCGAACGCCCGCTCGGCGATCGCGGCGGCAAACTCCCAGCTGCTGACCACGGGTGGTCCCGCCGGGCCCCGGCTGGTCAGGCGTGCGCACGCGTCGGCAACCTGCGAGGTCACGACAAGATCGACGCTGTCATCGGTCGCAAGCTCGCCCGCAGCCCGGCACCGCGAGCTCGCCTCCTCCATTTTCCCGTCGCGCTGGGCGAGGTCTGCTCGGGCGACTTCGATTCTCGCGCTGGCCCCGCGTGGGGCGCTCGGGCCCAGCGCTGCGATCCACTGGTCGAGGCGGGCAGCATCGCGATGCGAGACCGCGCGCTCGAGGCCGAGCAGCGCCGCACGCTCGGCAAGACCCGGGACGCTAGGCCCGGCGAGCTGGGCGTGTGCGCGCAGCAACGCATCGTCGTCGACCGCGTCAGGCTGCGCCGTCGCCAGCAGTACCGTCGTGGCCGCAGCCATCGGCGGATCTTGGGCGGCGGTTTGCTGTCGTAGCGCCGTGACGAGGGCGCCTGCGTTCGCGCTGCCCAGTGCAGTCGCGGCCACGGCCTCCCACAGTCGGCGATGGAGCGCCAAGTCATCGATCCCGACCTCCCCGGTCGCGGTGGCGCAACTCGTCGGATCGGGGAGCCCTGCCGTCGCCTCGACCGCATGTTCGAGCTGCGCAGGTTCGCTGTCGAGGCAAGCCGCGACCACCGCAGTGGCGGCCAGCTTCGAGGCCTGCAAGCACGCCATCGCGGCGGCCGATGGCGCGGTCGTCGAGGTGCCGCAGATCTCGGACCGCGCGACATCCCAGCGTTGCGACCATCGGTCGAGTCGCTCGCGCACGCGCACGAGCGTGGTCTCACCAAATGCGACCTCGGCGAATCGCGCGCGGAGCTCGTCCTGTCGGACGTCGTCCCACCCGCTATGAACGAGATCATCGCCGCAGGCGGGTTGGA
>CANLQR010000681.1 GCA_947492135.1 Deltaproteobacteria bacterium
CTCGTCGATGTCATCGCCGCCGAGGAACATCTCCCCCGAGGTTGCGAGCACCTCGAACACATTGCGCGTGATCTGAAGAATCGTGACGTCGAACGTGCCGCCGCCGAAATCGTAGACCGCGATTCTTCGGTCGGTATCCTCGATGTAGCCATACGCGAGCGCCGCCGCGGTGGGCTCGTTGATGACGCGGATGACGTCGAGCCCCGCTAGACGGGCTGCGATGCGGGTCGCGCTGCGCTGCGCGTCGGTGAAGTTTGCGGGCACCGCGATGACCGCCTTGGTCGCCGCTTGCCCCAGCGCCTCCTCGGCCATCTCCCGGAGGTACTTCAGAATGTTCGCCGCGATCTCGACCGGCGAGAGCTGCCGACCCCCGAGCTCGATCAGCACAGCTTCGTTGGGCCCTTCCACGATGCGGTAGGGCATCGACTCGCGCATGCGCTGGACCTCGACCGCGCCGAACCGGCGGCCGATCAGTCGCTTGCTGCTGAACACGACCTGAGTGGGATCGACCGCGCGGCGTTGCCTGGCGCGGTTGCCCACGATGAGCCGACCATCGGGCATGGCGGCGACCACCGACGGGATGATGCGGTCGTCGCCGCGGCGTACCACCGAGGCTCGTCCGTCCCTCACCACCGCGCAGGCCGAGTTCGTCGTGCCCAGATCGATGCCCAGCACGGGCTCTGTATCGCTGGTCATCGGGGCGCGAGTGTAGCAGGCCGACCGCGACAGCCGCGAGAACCGGGCTTTACGGGCCTTGGGTGGCGGGCCGATGGTAGGCCGTGGGCCGTCAGGCCTTGGATCAGACCGGCGACTCGGGAACGAACACGATGTCGCCGGGCTCGAGACCGAAGTCCTGCGCACGGCTCTCGAGGATCGCGGTCACATCGATCTCGAAGGTTTGGCGGCCCTTGTCGGTCTGGCGGATGAGCTTGACGCGACGCGGCATCGCCAGCGGGTTCATCCCGCCGGCCTGCGAGATCGCCTGCATCACGGTCAGTCCGGGCTTGTAGGGGTACGAACCCGCTTCCTTGACCTGCCCGAGCACGCTGACCTCGCGGTTCTGGCGCTCGGTGACCCGCACGGTGACCTGCGGCTGCTTGAGCCAGCCCGAGGCCAGCTCGAGCTCGATCTTCGCGGCAATCTCGGCGCCGGTCTTGCCGCGCACCTCGATGTCGCCCACCCAGGGGAAGCGCACCTTGCCGTCGTCGCTGACCTCGTAGGGACCACTGATGTCCTCCTGGTCGCGAACACGGACCTCGATGACGTCGCCAGGGCCCAGGGTCTTGTTCTCGGGGGTGGCCGCGGGTGGCAGGGTCAGCGGGGTCGTCGAAGGCCGGCACGCGGCCATGGCCATCACCACGAGCAACCCGAGCAGATGCGCGATTCGGATCAAATGCGCACCGCCATCACGAGCGTGACCAGCTGACGCACGTACGAGAGGTCGTCGACCTGATTGTCTCCGGCGGCGTTCTCTTGCTTGTATACGACCAGGTACGAGCGCGTGTCGGCGATGAGGTTGTAGCCCAGCGACAACGCGAAGATCTTGCCCAGGGGCTGCTCGAGCTTCGCATCAAGCCCGACGATCGTGGTCTTGCGATCTCGCTTCGCGCCTGGGCCGACGTAGTCTTCGACCGTGTCGATCTCTGCGTTCTCGCCCTCGAACGTCGGTAGCCCCTGGATCCGGCGCGCAGCAACGTTCGCTCCAAGGTGCCCGATCATGCGCCAGCGAAACGTGTGCCCCAAGGCGAGGATCGCCCCGTTGTCGACGTAGAAGTTGCCGAACAGCGAGTCCTGGAAGCTGCGGTAAAGCGAGACGTGGACCAGCGAGCGCAGCGTCGGGAAGTAGTTGATGGCGACGTTGCCGATGAACGAGTTGAAACTCGGGCCGTTGGTATCGGTGCGATAGAATCCGGCGCCCCAGCCCGCCATCGCTTCGATCGCGAGCTTGTCGGCCACTTGCCCGCGATAGCCTCCGAGCAGGCGATGGGCGTAGTTGTCCTCGTTGCGTCCGGTCCCGGTCTCCACACAGCAGTCGGTGTAGTAGGTGAAGTCGAGCGTGTACGTCAGCAGGATCGAACTGCGTGGCAAGAAGCGCCACTTGCTCTCGGTGTACAACCCGTTGAGCAGCCGATTGCTGCGGCTGATGTCCTCGTCCTGGAAGTGCAGGTACTGACTGCGATAGCCCGCCGCGAAGCTCAGTCGCCCGCCACCGGGCCGCAAGAAGAACGTCAACTGGCCGCGGTGGTCGATGCGGTTGAAGTTCAACACCGAGCCGAGCGCCTGGTAGTTGCCCGCCGATGCCCCCCGAAAGAAGTCCTCGTCGAGATGCACCGAGAAGCGCCGGCCGGGCAACAGCGCGAGGCGGATCTGGGTACCGATCGACAGCCGTGGCACCGACCGAACATCCGCCTTGCGCGACAGGTACTGGCGAAAACCGGCGAGCAGCGAGACGTTGTAGTCGAACCACCGATTGCTGCGCTCGGCCGGCGTCATCATCAAACCGTCGCGAAGGTCGCGGTTGCCGATGCCGATCCACCCCGACGGCCACAGCGCCGAGCTCAGGACCTTTTGTTCCGAGCCGGCGTTCGAGTAGACGTTGCTGTCGAGCCCCAAGCCCAACGCGAAGCCGGCGTGAAACGTCGAGCGCTCGCCGGCCTTCACACCGCGACCATCCTCGGCCCGGGGGATGCCAAAGGCGTTGTGCATCACGCCGCCAGCGTGCGCCGACGCGGCAACACCCAACCAGAGCCCAAGGGCCAGCACCAGTCCCACGAACCGGGCGCGCGCCGAGGCTCCGCGGGCCGGACGAGCTGGCAGGAGTCGACGAAGGGACACGTTCAAACAGTTCGACGGGGCAATGCGTCCGCGCGGCGAAAGTGCCGGGAGGCTACACCAAATACCCCCGAGACGCGGTTTTTCTACACTCGCGCGGGCCCGCCGAGGGCAACCGGCACCCGCGGGTCGGGACCTGCGCCGACGGGGTGCCGCCCGAGCTAGTTGGTTGGACTCTCGACCGTCGGTGGGCGACCGTCGTCGACCGGCGGCGGCACCGGCGGTCGACCGCCGCTGGCGGTGGGATCGGCAAACGGCACCGTGGGTCGCTCGTCGACCTCGGTTCGCGTCTTGTCGTCTTTGTTCTCGGGTGAGGCATCGCCCGCACACGCACGGGCTTGCTCGACCAGCCCACCCATGCGGTCGGACAGCGCGCTCAGCTTCTCGCTGGCGAAGCCGCGCTGCTGCTCGGTCGACCCGGCGTCCTGCACGACCAATAGCTCGTTGGTCACGAGCTCCATCACCTCGCCACCGCGGTCCTGCTTGTCGATCAGACACGCGGCCCGCACAACATCCTCGTCGCTGTCGGCTTGGGCGGTGAGGCTGCCGAGGTCCGTCATGGCTTCCTCGATGCGCGCCCGGGTCACAGCGAGGCCGGCCGGCGTGAGCGTCGCGGGCGCAAGCGCCGCGGGCTCGGTTGCCGAAGGTTCGGGTGCCGGTGGCGGGGCAGCGTGAGTCGCCACGGACAGCAGCCACATCGGCAGACACATCAGTGCCATGGCGCGGACCGGTCGCATTCCGTGTGCTGAGGCTCGAAGGATCTTCACATCGTGCTCCTGGGTTCGGACACCCCACGCCATGGTGCGCCCCGCGGCCATCCGTGTCGACCTGGGCGAAATTCGCCGCAAAGCCGGCCCTAGCCGCCCGAGAAGACCACCGAGAACGTGACCTCGGCGCCCTCTTCGGCCCCCTCC
>CANLQR010000682.1 GCA_947492135.1 Deltaproteobacteria bacterium
GACGATGATCGTTGTCGTACGGGCGAGCAGCAACTCGCCGAGATCTGGAATGCGCAGAGCCAGGGGGCGATCACAGGGCGCTTCCAAGACAGCGGGATTGCCTATGCGCCCGGCACCTGGGCGTTGCTGCAGCCGCGGATCGATGACTACGCCCAGCGGTGGACCGACCGTTGGCGCAGCAGTTGTGCCGCCGCCAGCCACGGTGACCGGGCAAGCCAGCGCGAGTTGATCTGTCTCGATGGTCGACTCGAGACCCTGGCGGCTCGCCTCGACGTGCTGGCCGCGGCGACGGCAGTGACGATCGAAAACTCCACGCGCATCGTCGGCGACATCCCGAGGCCCGAGGGCTGTACCGGGGCGGTGCGTGAGCCGACCCTCGCGGGTGTCGACGCCGTCACCCGCGAGCAGGTGACCACGACGCGTATCACCCTGGCCACGGTCGAGGCGCTCGAGCTTGCCGGCCGCTACGCCGAGGGGCTCGAGCTCGGTCGCCGAGCTCTCGATGACGCGACCAGGACCGGCTATGCGCCGCTGCAGGCTGAAGCGCTGTTTCTCGTCGGTCGCATGTACAAGGCGCTCGGACGCTACGATGAGGCGGCTCGCGAGCTCACGGATGCCGCTTGGACCGCGATGGCGTCCTCGCATGATGAGCTCGCCGCGCGAGCGATGACCGACCTCGTGGTGGTGGTCGGGCGTGAACTCGGTGATCCCTCGGGCGGCTATCTGTGGGCCAACAACGCCGAGGCCGTGATCGCCAGCGCAGGCGGTGACGAACTGCTCGAAGCCGGGCTGCTGAGCAACTTGGCGTTGTTGCAGTTTCGCGAGGGTGGGGTCGACGAGGCCCGGCGAGGCGACGAACTCGCCCTCGAGATCCGTGTGCGTTTGCTGGGCCACGCGCATCCCTTGGTGGCCGCATCGCACAACAACCTCGGCAGCGATCTCTGGATGCTCGGCCGTTATGCCGAGGCCGAGGCCCAGCTACGCGAAGCCATCGCGGTGCACGAAGCCGTCGCCGGCCCCGATCATCCGCGGTTGGCCGCCTCGCTCGACAATCTCGGCGCGCTGCTGGCCGAACGCGGGGACCATGCCCAGGCCCGACCCTTGATCGAACGCGCGTTGCGGATCCGCGAGCAATCGCTGGCTGCAGACCACCCCAGTCTCGCGGACACGCTGATCAATCTCGGAGCGCTGGAGGTCGCGTTGGGCGACGACGATGCTGCCGCCGGGCTTTTCGAGCGCGCGCGCGACCTCATCGAGCGGGGCGCCGGACCCGACCACCCGACGATGGCGACCTGTCTGTCGAATCTCGGCGGGGTTCACCTGAACCGGCGCCAGTATGACGCCGCGCTCGCGGAGTTCGCCCGGGCGGCAGACATCTACGAGCGCAGTCTGGGCCCGAACCACGCGAAGTTGGGACTCACGCTCGCGAACCTCGGCGAGGCCCAGCGGTTGCGCGGAGATCTGGGGGCGGCCGAGCAAACCCTGTCGCGGTCGATGCGGATCGTGCAGGACGCCCTGGGGCGTGATCACCCGCGACTGGCGTTTCCGATCGGGCGGCTCGGGCTGACCTTGCTCGCGCACGGTCAACCCGCGCGCGCGATCGAGCTGCTCGAGCGTGCGCTCGCGCTGGGGACCGACGTCGAAGTCGTGCGGGGCCAACGCGGTGAGCTGTACTTCGCGCTGGCTCGGGCGACGTTGGAGGCTGGCGGCGACCTCGATCGCGCCCGCGGGTACGCGGTGCAGGCGCGCGAATTCACCACCAGCACGATCGCGCTCAAAGACCTCGATCGATGGCTCGCACGGCTGCCGAGACCCAGCAAGTGACGGCTGGACAGCCGTGCATCGGCCGTGGCATGGGTGGTGCCGCATGAAAGCACGCATCGGCAATCCCCGGATCGTGGAAGGCATCGAGGGCCTGCGTGCGATCGTCGGCGAAGCCCTGGGGCCCAGCCCCGGCATCGTCGTCGATCAGGCGGCCGTGCAGGCGTTCGCCGACGCCACCGGGGATCATCAGTGGATCCATCTCGATGTCCGGCGCGCCGAGTCCACGCCGTTTGGCGGCACGATCGTGCACGGGTACTTTGTGCTGGGCCTGGTGCCGACCCTGCTGTTCGGTGAGTTGCTGCGCATCGAGGGGGTCCAGACCATCCTCAACTACGGCGCCGACAAGTTGCGTTTCCCCGACGTCGCGCGGGTGGGCAGCGAGATCACGCTGCGGGCAACGCTCGAGTCGCTGACACCCCGGCCACCGGGCGAGCTGGCCACGTTTGGTCTGACGTTCACCGCGAGTGGCTCCACCAAGCCTTGCTGCGTCGCACAGATCCTGCTGTTGCTGTTGCCGTAGGCGGCTTGGGCGGGCCTCACCCGGCCGGCGCGCAAGCGACCGTGCCGAGCGCATTGCCCGTCATGTCCGAGTATGTGTACGGGTCCTCGAGGTCGGGGAAGACCGAATCGGTCAGCATCGTCGCGACGTCGATCTTGAACGCAGCGGCCGAGGACTCTGGGTTCTTGGTGTCCCGATACGTGGTCGCCCACAAGAAGCCGTCGGCATCGAAGCTCACGCCCTTGACCGACTCATCGGTCATCCACACCGCTCCTGGCACGAGGGTATCGACATGGATCGCGCGCACCGTCGAGCCCGACGACACGTACATCAGATCGTCGGGCCCTTCGGCGAGCCCGGAGCCGCCAAAGCCCGGCACGGTGCTCCACATCGACGTGACAGGATCGAAGCGCGCCGCGTTGCTACCCAGTGTCGACGACACCCAGACTCTGCCGGTGTGGTCGACCGTGATCCCGTAGGGCGACACGCCTTGGGGAATGTCGAAGACCGTCGAGGTCATCGAGGCCTTCTCGATCCGCACCAGCTTGCCGGGCGCGAAGGTGCCGAGCGGACTGAACCACAGGTTGCCGGCGCCGTCGACGGCGCCGCCATAGGCACCAAAGCTCGCGCCAGAGAACTCGGCGACGGTGACCTGGTCGACCACGGCGCCGACGTCACCATCGACCAGCGACGCGATCACACCGCCGGCGCCACCGAGTCCGGGGAACAGGCCGGCGACCTCCGAGGTCACCGTCCAGACCTGTGCGCCCTCGGCGGTGCACGGCTCCTTGGCGTTGCTGCCGGCGGTCCACGCGACCGGGCGCTGGTTGCTGGTCGGGAAGCTGAGGTACCAGGCCCGACACTCCTCTTGATCCCACGGCAACACGTCGTCGATCCCCGTCGAGGTCTGGATGCCGGGCACGCCGTTGCTCTCGACGCATTTGCTCGGGTCGCCGTAGAATTTGACCAGACCGCCGTGGCGATTGGCGACCGCAACGTCGCCTGCCAGGTTCACCGAGGTGCGCGACGGGTTGCCCGCGGCGTCGGCCCGCGTCAGGTAGCGACCCTCGGCCACCAGCGTGCGCGTGTCGATCTTGATCACCGTGCTGGTGTCATAGTCTGCAATCCAGAGGTCGGTCAGCTCGCACTCGCAGGATCCGAAGCCGCCGGTCGGTACCCCGACGTCGAGCTTGATCCCACCATCGCTGCCGCTGTCGTCGGGATCGGTGGGGTCGATCGTCGAGGCAGAGGTCGCACCCGTGGAGTCTGCGCTCTCGGCCATGGTGGTGCCGGCGGGCCCACCACTTGCCGCCGAAGACTCGCCGGAACCACCAGGGACGTCGAATGCATCGCTGTCCGCGTCTCCGCAGGCCAGCGAAGCGCAAAGCCACAGCGCTGCTCGAGTTCTTCGTG
>CANLQR010000683.1 GCA_947492135.1 Deltaproteobacteria bacterium
GTAGTGGAACACGATCCACATCGTCGCGAACACGCCGACATGAAACCCCCATGCGGCGACACACCAGGCATGAGCTGCCCGGCGATCGAACACCACCAACACCGCGGCAAGCTCGACGGCGAGCGAGAAACCCGCCAGCGGAGGGAACAGCGCTGGGTGCTGGACCAGTGCGACACCCAATGCTGAGTACGTGTCCCCAAGCTCGATCTTTCGCAGGTTGTCGAAGGCGACGAAGTTGCGAAGGGTGTCGCTGGTGACCCACGCAAGCCCGGCGTTCGCAAGCTTGCTGTAGCCGGCGATGAAGTAGGTGACGGCTGTCACCACCACCAGCAATCTGATCGGCGCGCCATACCTCGCGTGCGGCGGCGCAGTCTCGGCCGCGCGAGCGTCGAGCGACCAGACATCTGCGGACCGAGCGAACGCCAGGACCGCAACGTGCAGGACCATCAGATTCTCGGTGTGGAACACCATGCCCCATGAGTTCCGATAGCTGATCACCCACAGCAGCAAGGCGGCAAACGCCGGCCCCGCGATCCGCCAGCGCCAGCCCAGGACGAACGGGATGCCGGCGATGATCGTGGCCAGCGCGAGCCCGACAACCAGCCAGCTCGGCAGCGGAGCCCCGAGCAGCGCCACCGGACCCACGGGCTTGAACTGCCACTGCGGCAGCCGTGCGACGCTGATGAGATCGACGACCCGCGCCGTCGCGTAGAGCCACGCGGCCGAACCCAGCACGATCCGCAGGGCTGCGAGCCGCTCGGCCGGGGCCGGACCAAACAGACGAATGCGGGCGCCACCGATCACGTTGGGCTCCGGGTCCCGGCATCCACGTCACACCGCGCGTGAATGCGTGAGGCTCGTGGCGCCCGATCGCCGCCCCAGTAGGCGACCGCATCGAACTCGTCGGTGCGAACTTCGATGGCCACGAACTCGCGGGCCTCGGCGTTCTGGGCGACCCGTTCGGCGACCGCGGCGCACAGGTCTGCAGCGCGCTCGGGCTTCTTCACGGCGTTGCGGGCGATCTGGACCGCCTGCATGATCTCTGGACTCCCGAGCATCGCAGGGGACAACGGTGCGCCAGAGCCATCGGCGCGACGCCCGATGACATGGGCGATCTTTGCGTGGGTGTCTCGCTCGCCGGAGAACATCGGGTAGTTCGACAGCGGAAAACTGTCGCGCCCAGCGACCAACGGCCACAGCAACACGGCCACCAGCAGCGTGCTGCCCACCGCCCACCTTTGGCTCTCGGCATCCATGACGGAGGCGAGTGTAGTGGCACCTTTGTACAGATGCGCGATGTGTCTCGTGCGCTGCCTTGCAGCCAGCACGCCGACGCGCAGGCGCGCAGGGCTCCCGTGGCTGCCGTTCTCGACCACGCCGCGGGTCGCGGCGACAGGTGCTACCATCGGACATGCTCCGGACTGATATGCACTTGCGACGCTTCATCCATAGGGCCGCGGCCACGCTATGGCTGTGGCCACAAGCCGCGTGCTTCGATCCCGAGGGCGCTGCGAGTGGCGACACCACGACGACCCCCGCCGACACCACCGGGACCGAGACCAGCGTGGGCCCCACGACCAGCACCACGGATCCCACGCTCGATCCCACGACGTCGACCGCCGCGACCCAGGGTACCGACACCACGTCTGGCTCGACCTCGACCGAGAGCACGGGCGAATGCGTCGGCGAGGGCTGCCCATGCGTTGTCGACGGGGACTGCGACCGGGGACTCGTTTGTCGTGACGACAGCTGTCAACCCTTGGTGTGCGGCGACGGTCTGATCGAAGGGCCCGAGCAGTGCGACGACACCAACCGTCGCGATGTCGACGGCTGCGATGCCGACTGCACGCATACGGAGATTCTCGACATCGAGGTCGCCTACACGCGCACGTGCGCGCTGATCGAGGGTGGCCTCGTGCGCTGCTGGGGCCTCAACGACAGCGGCCAGCTCGGCTACGGAAACACCGACCAGATCGGTGACGACGAGACGCCCGCCGACGCCGGCGACGTGATGCTCCCGGGCCCCGCCGAGCAGCTGACCACGGGTGACCAGCACAACTGCGTGCTCGTGGAAGGCGGCGATGTGATCTGCTGGGGTGCCGGGTTCAGCGGCCAGTTGGGCTACGCCAACACCAACAGCATCGGCGACGACGAATTCCCTTCCACGCTGCCTGCCGTCGATGTCGGCGCGGTCAACCTGCAAGTCGTCGCCGGCGGCTCGCAGTCGTGCAGCTTGGGCATGGCCGGGACGGTGCGCTGCTGGGGCGCAGGCTTCAACGGCCAGCTGGGCTACGGCAACTTCAACAGCATCGGCGACGACGAGTCGCCCTCGACCGCCGGGACCGTACCGGTCGGCGCTGCGGTCATCGATGTCTGCGCCGGCATCGGACATACCTGCGCTGTGCTGTCGAACGGCAACGCCAAGTGCTGGGGCAATGGGTTCGCGGGCCAGCTGGGGTACGGCAACACCAACACCATCGGCGACGACGAAACCCCGTCGACGCAGCCGCCCCTGGATTTCGTCGAGGACGCCGTGGCGATTTCCTGCGGTCTCCAGCACAGCTGCGCGCTGTTCGAAGGCGGCGCGGTCCGCTGCTGGGGCGACAACAGCCAAGGCCAGCTGGGTCAGGGCAACCTGCTCAACCTCGGGGACGACGAGACCGTCACCACGGTCACGCCGATCCCATTGGCAGGCGTGGCGGTTTCGATCACCAGCGGTGACAACCACAACTGTGTTCGCCTCGACGACGGAACCATCCGGTGCTGGGGTGCCAACTCGCGGGGCCAGCTGGGCCTGGGCAGCATTGCGCCGATCGGCGACGACGAGCTTCCCGACACCATCGGCGTGGTCGAGGTCGGCGCTCCCGTGCTGGCTGTGGATGCCGGCGGCGACAACACGTGTGTGATCTTCGAGGATCACCGCCTGCGTTGCTGGGGCTGGAATGACTACGGGCAAAACGGCTACGGCCACACGATGACGCTGGGGGACGATGAGTTGCCCTCGGCGATCCCAGACGTGCCGTTGCTCGTGGCCTTGTGATCGTTCGGCGACGCCAGGTCACCACCGCATCCACGACCGCAGCGCGTCGCCGGTCATGTTCGCCCCGTACAGGACCCCCTGGGAGCGTGCGCGGTCGATCGCGGACTCGAGATCCGCACGTTCGTGGCCCTTGGTCTGGAACACCGGGCGAGCAAACACTTTGATGCGGTCGTGCGCGAGGTCGGCCGCCGCGAGCGCGGCCATCAGCTTGGGCATGTCGTCGTGGACGTCCTCGACGCGCTCGGTCCCAGCCACCAGCGGCCCCCCGACCCACACGTAGACCGGATGTCCAGCCTCACCCTTGGGCACGAGCATCGCGAGCACCTCGAGCAGGTGGGCAACGTCTTGCGGACGCGTGATGTCGTAGCGCTCGATGGCGAGCGGCCCGTCTTGGAGTCGGCGGCGATACACCAGCTCGCGGGTCAGGGCGATCGCGGCATCGTCGAGTGGGCGCCCGTGGATCTGCAGGCCCTTGTTCTCGTCGACGATCTCGTGGTCGCTGGGGTTCTCGACGAACAAAGGAATCACATGATCGCGGCGGATACCCTCGCCGAAGTAGGCGCGGTCACTTGCAGCGACCAGCTCGGCGCCGGCCTCGGCGACCGCCCGGGGACCCTTGCTGCTCGCATCGATGAGCACCGCGGCAGCCGCCGCGAGCGTGTGGAGGGCCCCACGGGCGTTGTCGATCTTTTCACG
>CANLQR010000684.1 GCA_947492135.1 Deltaproteobacteria bacterium
ATGTTCCGTTCTGCCGGTTTCGGCGCGTCGTGGCTCGCGACGGTGCTCTCCCTGGTCGCTTGCGACCCTTCACAACCCGGCGACGCCGGCGAGGCCAGCGGCCAAGCGGACGACGGTGAACCGCCCAACGACGATGGCGCAATGGATCCCGGAAACGAGGGTGGAATGGAACCCGGCGACGACGGCGGCGGCCACGACGACGGCATGGATCCCGGCGATGGGGACGGCTGCGGTTGCGACGAGCCGCCGCCGCCGCCATGCGATCCACCGGGCGATCCGTGCCTCGAAGAGTACGACGCGTGCACGGCCGAGCTCGGGCCGATGGCGCCCGAGTGTGAGGACATCTTGTCGTGGTGCTGGCCCGAGCCCGAACCCGACCCGTGCGCGCAGGAGTACGACGCGTGCATCGAACAGGGTGGTGATCCCGCGCAATGCGAGGAGGCCTTGTTCGGCTGCTGGCCCCAGCCCGATCCGGACCCCTGCTTCGATGCCTACGCGATGTGCCTCGACCAAGGCGGCGATGCCGACACCTGCGAGGCCGAACTGCTGGTGTGCTGGTGCGGTCCCGACGATCCGATGTGCGCCAGCGGCGGCACGGGCGATGGCGGCGGCACGGGCGATGACGGGGGCATGGGCGATGACGGCGGCACCGGCGACCCCATCGGCCCCTGAAACGTCCTCGCAGCTGCACTCTGGGGCGCGTGCCCTGAAAAAGGCCCCAGGGTCAAAGATCGCGGCGCCACGCAGGTCGTGGGCGCCGGCGATCTGATACTTTGCTGCAATGAGGTTCCTCGTGCGGTTCCCACGCCTGCCCACGTTGTGCTTGTCGACTCTGGTCGCCGCGTGCGCGAGCTCCCCAGCCCAGACCACGGGGGGCGAAGAGACCACCGGCGGCGGCGAGACGGCCGTCGACGTGAACAGCGGTGGCGAAACGACGACCACAGGCGAGACCAGCAGTACCGGCGCGACCAGCAGTGAGTCGAGCAGCACCGGCGACGTCGGCGAGGTGCCCGAGCCCGAGGTCCTCTCGGTGCTGGAAGACATCGTGTTCTACGATGGCTACGCGGCCACGGTCGACGAGCCGGTTCCCGCGGGCGTGCTGCGCCATAGCAACGCTCTGAACGCGATCAAACTGACCGAAGATCAGCTGGCATCGATCCAGGACACGCTGAAGATCGGCGTGGTCGTCGGGGCGCTGTGTTACAACTACGATCGGATTGGATCGGTCAACCTGGCGCTGGTCCCCAAGGGATCTGCCGCCTATGTCCCCGGCGAGGTGGAACGCATCGAACTGGCACGCTTCATCACGCCGTTCATGGACATGAATGAGTCGCCCAACACAGTGCCGTACGAGTACGACAGCAACGCGGTGGTGCCGATCCTCAAGGACGAAGCCCTGCGCGCCGAGTACGATCTGTGGCTCGAGCTGAGCATCTTTGGCGTGCCCTACGCAGCCAACACCGAGATCGCGGGATGTGCTGGGCGCAATGATACTTCGCTCGGTTCGCTGTTCCTCTATACCGACTCCATGCAGCCAGCCGAGGAGTTCGACGTCTTGCTGCCGCTCGCCATCAGCGAGTCGTTCAACAACTACGCCGAGGGCGCCAGCGATGCGCTGGGGACCACCAGAAAAACCATCGAGTTCGAGCTGCCCCCGGGCACCACCAACAGCCAGTTGGTGCTGATCACCTCGAACCATGGCGCGAACGCGGGAGGCGAGGAGTACATTCGCCGAGAGCACTCGGTCTACGTCGACGACTTGCTCGCGCTGCAATACACGCCGGGGCGCGACAGCTGCGAGCCCTTTCGCAAGTACAACACCCAGGGCAACGGGATCTACGGGCCCTCCGAGATGACGGACGAAGAATGGCAGTCGTTCAGCAACTGGTGCCCTGGCGATGTCATCGACACCCGCATCGTTCCGTTGGGCGCCATCACCCCGGGCGTTCACGAGTTCGTGATCGACGTCCCTGACGCCGCCTTCGCCGGCGCCGAGGGCGATTTTCCGTTCTCCCTGTACGTCCAGGCCCAGCGCTAGCGCGCGCGTCGGCTGGCTCCGGCGTTGGCGTTGGCGCTTGGCGCTTGGCCGCCGCCCGTGCCACCGTGGATGTCACGTGCTCGTCCCGCTGACGCTCGCATTGGCCATGAGCGGTTCGCTCAGGGCCCCGCCCGCGCTACCGCGAGCCGACCCGGACGTTGGGCCCCGCGAGAGTCGGCCCACGCGTCGCTTGATCGTCCGCACAAGCGCGGTGGACTTCGAGGTGCTGCGGGCCGAGCTGCGCACGCGGTGGCCCGATGCCGAGGTTCTCCCCTACGGTGTCGCGGCCTTCGAGCAGGTCGGGGGCTCGGAGTTCGCCTACCTCGAGATCATCGGCGAGCGCTTCGGCGACGCGCCGGTTTCGATCACGCTGGTACTGTCCGACGGCCGGGCCTATCTGCGCCGCGTCGTGTTGAGTGACGCGTCGCGGGCACGGGTGCTCGCTGTTGCGCTCAGCAACCTGCTCGGGGCAGTCGACGACGAGGATGTCCCGCCCGACCAGGTGAATGTCGCGGTTCCGACGCCCACCGACGTACCCGAACCGCTCGTCGGACCACCGCAACCGCAACCGCAACCCGAGGTGCCGACGATCGGGCAGCCCGGCCCGTCGCCGGTGCCAGCGCCGCGGCCACCGGCGGGATCGGACGACGACGGGCTGGCTCGTGCGCGGTCCGAGCCACCGCTCGCCTCTGGCCCGCGATGGCGGATCGGTGTGCGTGGTGACCTGTCGCTGTTGCTCGGGCTCGCGCCCGCGGGTCGACGCGGACGACCGACGTTCGGAGGAGGGCTCGCGCTCGACGCCCGGGCTCCGCGCGGCCTGGGGTTCGGTGCGGGCGTTCGCGTCGTCGGTGACAGCGCGCTCGCGTATCGAATGATCCGCACGCGGCTCGCCCCGTGGATCGGCTACATCGGGCGGGTGGGTTCGCTGGAGTTCGTCGTGGGTGCGGGACCCACGGTCGAGCCGTGGCGACTGCGACGAGACGGCCGCGGCCGCACGCTGTCGAGTCGTGAGGGCGACAGCTGGACGATTCTCTATGGCGCTGGGCTCCGCGCTGGACTGGGTTGGTGGACCGCGCTGCGTACCGCCGCCCCTTCGTCGCTGCGACTGGGCGTGGCTGCTGAACTCGCCGCCAGCACGCAGGGCTCGGGCAAGTCGGTCCGCGTCGACGCGGGGCAGTTCGGCCCCGAGTTGTTCACGCTGGGCGGTGTCGAGCTCGCGCTCGCTGCTGAGGCGGCGTGGTGGTTCGAGTTGCGCCCGCACCGTGCGGCCCGCGCGCCCCGTAGATCCCCGAGGCAGTGACTTTGTTGCGGCCTACGGCGAATTATCGTCGACACCGGGGCCCGAGGTGTTCTAACGCGGCGTACGACGACCATGGTGATCCGATGACCGGCCGAGTTCATCTCATCGAACATCCTCTGATCTCGCACAAGCTGACGCTGATGCGGTGCAAAGACACCAGCACTTCGAAGTTTCGTGCGCTGCTCGAGGAAATCTCCTTGCTCATGGGTTACGAGGTCACCCGTGATCTACCGACGGAGTTGGTCGACATCGAGACCCCGTTGGCGACGATGCGTGCGCCCATGGTGGCGGGCAAGAAGATCGTGGTGGTGTCGGTGCTGCGCGCAGGTGGCGGGATGCTCGACGGCATCGTCAAGGTGCTGCCGGCGGCGCGCATCGGTCACATCGGTCTGTAC
>CANLQR010000685.1 GCA_947492135.1 Deltaproteobacteria bacterium
GCTGGCCGGCGCCGAGTTCCTCAGCCAGTGCCAAAGCTGCTCGGCGATCATGGCCGGCAACGGCGACGGCCAGGCCGCCGAGGCCCCGGGTTTCGGCGACGAGGGCGGTGTGCCAGGCGGCACCTTCTATGGCAACATCCTCATCGCCGACAACGACGTGCTCAGCGACCTCCGGGCCATGTCCAACCTGGTGTTCGCGTGGGAGTCGGTCCGCTTCCGCAACAACGCGGCACTCACCGACCTCAGGGTGCTCCAGCTCAGCGAGGTCCGCGGCGATCTCGAGATCACCGACCACGCTGCGCTCGCAGCGGGGGCAGCCGACGCTTTCGCCGCGCGCATCGACGTCTGGGGCATGCGGCTGCTGTGCGGCAACATGGGCGGCGCTGCGTGCCCCGAGTAACCTCGAGTCGCTGCTGCTCGACGACTGACACGGCGAGCTGCCGTGGTTGACGTCCATCAGCGTCAGGGAAAATCGCACGGTCTTGCCGGTCGCCGGGATCTCCTGGAAGTCCTCGCGGTGGGTGCCCGTGAAGAAGCCGTCGACGAGACTCCATTCGTGACGTCCGTCGGGAAACCTACCCATCATCATCTTGGCCATCTCGTTTTCGCGAGCGAAGCTCCGTGGGGTCGGGACGGTGAGCATCGCCGACGGACGTGAGTTGGATCAGGTGAGAAGTGCACACATGGAGGCGAATGGAATCCGAGGCAGCTGCCACTACCCCACCGCACTCCCGATCCGGGAGCACACCAAGGATCCCCATGAAGACACTCACCCTCCTCTTCGCCGCGACTGCCCTCTCACTGGTCGCCCCCGTGGCCCGGGCTGCTGCGCCGGACGTCTCGTACCAGGTCCGCGGCAGCTCGGCCTCTGGCAATGCCTACGCCTACGACGAGTGCACCAGCGTCGGGGTCGACGTCGGCGGCTCGGCGAACACCGTTCACAACGCGGGCGGCCCACCGGTGCAGGAAAACGGCACTTGGGCCGGCTTTTACTCGTACGACTGGTGCACCGGCGAGCAAAGCTACGGCTGGGGCTACGTGTCCGGTGGCTTCGACGGCAACATGAACAGCGCCACGATCGACATCTCGTTCGAGGTGTACACGTACAGCTGGATCGTGGAGCCCGATGGCAGCTGGAGCTACGTCGACGGCGGCACCCGAACGGTCGAGATTGCGGCCGACCTCAACGCCCAGGGCGATGCTTACCGCGGCATGAACCACTCGACGAGTCGCTGGGGCGACTCGTTCAGCCGCTCGCGGTGGATCGGGCAGTGGCGGGACGCGGCGGTCACCATGAATGTCGCCATCGACGGCGAGATCGTCGAGGTCGCGGGCTCGTACGGCAGCCTCGGCACGGCCAACAGCGGCGAGACCGCCATCTACGCGTGGTGATTCGGCGCTGTAGGAAACATGAAGCACGTCGCGGCTCGCGCAGCGTGTGGGGCTCTCTTGAAGGTCAACCGGACGCGGCCATCGGGCAGCTCGCGCACGGCAGCGTGGGCAAACGGTGGCCGCAACAACTACCTGCACATTCGCTCGAGCCTCTTACGATCACGGCCGTCGATGACGGTGGCGGCGTGCAGCGACCTGCCGAAGGCGACTCGGACTCGGACTCGGCGAAGGCACCGTCGGTGGCCAGCGCGTTGAGATGAGCTTTGTGTCCGATATGAACCCGCACTTTGGTGTTACGTTGTTTCGTGCTTTCGCCGTACGTGCCCGGCTCGAGCGACCGTCGCTCGTTCATGATCGAGGGCTGCACGTTGTTCGTCTACCGCAGCGGCGGTGAGCGGGAGGTCGTCTTCTCGGGCGGTGGGCGCGATGGTGACTACGTCGCGTCCGATGCGCGTGAGCCCGAGGTGCTCGCACGCGTGCTCGCGGGAATCGACGGGCTCGAGTCGCTGTGGCTCGGGTTTCGTGCGCGCGATGACGAGACGATCGATCGCTGCGAGCACGCACTGCTCGCGATCGCGAAGCGTCCCATTACGATCGGTCGTGAGGTCCACGGCGATCTCGATGCAGCGACGCGACTGCTCGCGTTGCCGCGTGAGCCCGATCGATCGCGCTCGGTCTATCTGTGCAGCGGGATTGCATTGACGTTCGAGCTGCCCGCCGACGGCGCGAGCGCCGGAAGCGTTTCGGCGTGGGCGTGGAGCCGCCCGACCGGCAACTTCCTCGAGAACGCATTCGTCGCGCTCGGCGTCACGCCGGTGTCGATACACTCGAGCCCGAACAATCCGACATTCGTGCTGCCGCGCGCGCACACCGATGCGCTGCTCGCCGCTGCGCTCGCGCATCTCGGTCCGAACGATGTCCGCATGACCGACTCCTGAGGTCGCGCCCCGAGTCGCCGCGCTCGGCGTGCACGAGGCTGAGGTTGTTGAGGCTATGGGCCACGTCGGATACGAGGGCTCGACGACGAGCCGTGTGCGCCGGACGACGGCGCCACCCAACCAGCGAACTTCGTCTAGATCGTGAGCAGCACCGCGACGGGAGCGTGCGTCTCGAGATCGCGGCGACCGGGGGCGACCCGTCAGGTCGTGCAGCCCGTGTCTCCGCGACCAAACTCCGCAGGCGCGAACACCCCGGAGGCCACCGGGGCCGCGCCGCTCGCCCCCCCCGCTCGAACTCCGAGTACGCGGACTATGTTAACTACGGACCCCTTCGTGCCGCCTATCCGCGCCGAGACCCCGGGTGATCTGATACCCTCGCGGCCGCCATGTTCAATCCTCGCCGACTGATGCCCCGGGGCTGGGTCGTGGGCACGTTCCTCGCCGCGGTCGTGGTCGCTGTGCTGAGCTCGTCTGCGCCCCCCGAGGCCGAGGCCAAGGGCAAGGGCAAGAGCCCGAGCAAGGGCCAGAGCAAGGCCTGCTTGTCGGACGCCTCGTGCTCCGACGGCAGCTTCTGCAACGGGCCCGAGCGCTGCGCACCTGGCTCTCCGGGGGCCAATGCGCGCGGCTGCCTGCCGCCGGCGTTCATCAATGTCTGCGCTGCGCCGACGACCTGCTCGGATGTCGCGCAGCGTTGCATTGAGCGGTGCGATGAGGACGCGGACTGTAGGAACGCACTGTTCTGCGACGGCACAGAGCGCTGCGTTCCCGGTGCGCCCGGGTCCGACCCCGCCGGTTGCCTCGCCGCCACACCCGCGACCGCGTGCTTCGCCGATCAGAGTTGCAATGAGACGACCGACCGCTGCGAGACACCTTGCCCGGGTGGGGTGCCGGCGGATGCGGACGGCGACGGTCACCGTAGTATCGCCTGCCACGGCGACGATTGCGACGACACCGACCGCGACCGATTCCCCGGCAACCTCGAGCGCTGCGACGACGGGCACGACGAGGACTGCAACGGCGAGACCTTCGGCCGGCGCGACCTCGACGGGGACGGCTTCGCCGACGGGCGCTGCTGCAATCGCGTCGGCGCGGTTACCCGCTGCGGCAGCGACTGCGACGACTCCAACGCCGCGCTGGGCCTCAACAGCCAGCGCTGTGGGAGCAAACCGGGCACGGTCGAGCTGTGTAGCGGCGGCGAGACGTGGCGGGGCGTCAGCTGCCCCGCCAGCACCGTCTGCATCTCGCAGCCCAATGGCACCGGCGTGTGCACCCGCTAGCGCTGGACGTGTCGCATTGCACGTCGTCGATCTCATTGTTGGGAAGATCGACTTGTCGTAGGCGCGTTTGTCGGGTTGGCCAAGGCGAACTCGATCAC
>CANLQR010000686.1 GCA_947492135.1 Deltaproteobacteria bacterium
TTCGGCGATCGAGAAGGCCTTCACCTACGACTGGCGGGTGTGGACAGTGCCCGAGATGCGCGAACTGCTGCTCGAGGCTGGCTTCCGCAGTGTCGCTATCTGGTGGGAGGGTGTCGACGAGGACGGCGACGGCACTGGCGACTATCGACCGACCGAGCGCGAGGAAAATCAGGAGTCCTGGCTGGTCTACATCGTGGGGCAGAAGTAGCGCGGCGCTCAGATCCAGATCTCGGACTCGAGCCCGGTCACCATCGTGCGCGACGATCGGAACGCCTCGAGCACCTCGGGATCGCGGGCCGCAACGAGCAGACGATCGCACCTGAAAATGGTCGCGCCTGCCTCGATGAGTTCGTGGGCCATCACGCCGCTGGTCGTGCCAACGAGGCCCGTACAGCCATCCTTGTGGGCGCACTCGAGCATTGCCGCCACCACTGCCGCGCGGAACTCCGGCACGGCGACGACGCTGGCGACCTCCGATGGCTGGTCTTGGCGCACGTAGTAGAGAAACCATCCCACCGGCGCGCCATTGACCCGCGCGATGAGCCAGCGAAACCGTCCCCGTGACGGATAGTCGGCGAGAAAATCGTACTGCCACTTCGCGAGTGGCGCGTCGTCGACCATGCACGGCGAATAGACCTCGGCGAGGGCGAGGCGGGCCTCGAACAAGGACGCAGGGGTGGCGTCCTCGAGCGCCAGGCGGTCGACCGCCTTGCCGCCAACCGGGCGCGGGCGGCGGGCGTCCCACGCCTGGGCCAGCCGACGCGCGACGCGGTCGAGTGGGGCGAGCGCGGGCCAGTACCGCCTCCATCGCACCAGGGCGCGCATACGCTGCCGGGCATCCTCGGTGTTTCGCAACCCGATCCGCCAGCGGTAGCCGTGACCCGTGATGATGTGGCTGCGAAAGACCACGTTGGTGCTCACGCTTCGCGCCGAGCCGCGACCCGTGCGCATCTTGGTCACGAGGTCGGTCGGCTTGTCGCAGATCGAAAAGTCATAGGCCTGGCCGAGACCCGAACGCGTCAGCCATTGCGCGGCGTTCTTGGCGTCGGGATGATTCGGATCGATCACCATGCCGGTGGTCGCGACACCGACCAGCAGGCGGCCATTGTACTGCCACCGCCGCGGGATCAAGCCAAAGAAACCGGCCAGCCGGCCATCGGCGCCCTCTCGCACCATCGACGTGGCTGCGCCGGGGTCCGCGAACGGGATCTCGAGGAAGCACTCGGTGAGCTTGCGCAACACCTCGTCGTACGCGCGGGCGCGAGCACCTGCGGCGATCGAGCGGTAGAGCTCGGTCACCTCGGGCATGTCGCGAGCCTCCAGCGCGCGCGTCGTCCCCTCGGCAGGCGATGTACTCATCGCGAACCGCCCCCGAGGAGTCGGGCCAAGCGCCCGGACGGCAGTCGCTCGCGTACGGCGGCCCAGGTGTAGCGCGCGCCGCTCGTGAAGGTCAGCATGGTCGCCGACGTGGCCTCGGCACCCCAGGAGGTCTTGAACCGCATCAGGCCCTCGTTGCCGTCGTTCACCCCGCCGAGGTTGACGTGGCGGATACCGCGGGCCTCGGCGCAGCGCAGCGCATACGTGTAGAGCGCCACGTGGGGGTTGATGTCCTTGACCCCACGATCGATCGCACCCTGGAAGTAGTGCAGTGCATCGCGATCGAACATCAAGATCCCGCCGCCGACGACCTGGCCTTCATGCAGCACGACGGCCAGCTCGCCGCCGCGGCCGAGCGTGCGGGCGGCCGCGTCCAAGAACCGTCGAGGGAACATCTCGCCGACCCAGCCGTTGTCGTGAAACGACTGCTGGTACACGCCGAAGTAGGCGTCGATCTGCGCACCGTCGGGCTTTGCAACCACGGTCACGCCGGCTTTGTCGTTGCGCCGAACGTAGCGACGCATCGTCGTGCTGACGTTGCGCTCGAGGTGCTCATCGGCGGTACCGTCTAGGCGAATCACGTAGGTCCGGTGCGATCCCACGGTGAGCCCGCCGCCGAGGTGGCGCCGCGGCTCGATGCGCAGACCGTCGGTGTGCCACGGTGGGAGCCACCAGATAAAGTGACTGATCCGCGGGGTGCACAGCGCGTCGATCCAGGTGTCGAGCTCGACTTGGCTCAGCCGCGCGCGTTGGACCGGCATCACGTCGTACGCCACGGGCAAGACCCTCAGCTCCCAGCGGCCCACGCGGTCGCGACGGCCGAGCACCGGCAGCCAGAGATCAGAACCATCGACCGACACCGCACGCTGAACCCAGCCGCTGGGTTCGGTATCGAGGATGGCGCGCTGGAACCCAGGAGAGCTGAACGCCGAGGCACCCAGGCCGTCGGGAAACGCCTGACGCCACTGCCCGGCGTCGGGCTTGCGGATGTGGACACGGGCGCCGAAAATCATGATTCGCGGCTCGCCGTCAGGGCAACCAGCAGTCCGTGACGAAGTCCGTCGGCGCCCGCAGGGAGTTCGCGGACGAGCCCCGCGGGTGCGTCTCGATGGTTGCGGGTCAACATGAGCACGGGCCTGGTTAGCACGAATCCGGGTCGCCCGAAGCCGCAACAAGCGACACCCCCGACGCTGTGCGAAGATTCAACCATCACGCGGCCAAAGATGGCGACCCCTACTACGCACATCGGCGCCGGCGCGCCTCCGGATATCGAGATCGCCATCCTCGGCGCGGGGTTCGCGGGCCTGTGCATGGCGATCGCGCTGCAGCGTGCGGGTGAGCGCCGGTTCGTGATCTTGGAGCGGGCCGACGACGTCGGCGGCACCTGGCGAGACAACCACTATCCGGGCGCCGCGTGTGACATCCCTTCGCATCTGTACTCGCTGTCGTTCGCCGCGAAGTCCGACTGGTCGCGGGTGTACCCGTCACAGCCCGAGCTGCAGGCCTACCTACGTGAGGTCACCGAGGGCCACGGGCTGCGACCCTCGATCCGCTTCGGTCACAGGCTGATCGCCGCCGACTACGACGAGGAGGCGGCGCTGTGGCGGCTGACGACCACCCACGGGGTGATGACTGCGCGCAAGCTGATTTCGGGCACCGGCGGCTTGTCCGAGCCCAAGCCGCCGCAGCTGCACGGGCTCGATGGTTTCGGCGGCAAGACCTTTCACAGTGCCGCCTGGGATCACAGCTACGAGCTCGCGGGCAAGCGCGTCGCGGTCATCGGGACCGGCGCCTCCGCGATCCAGTTCGTGCCCCAGATTGCGCCGCGCGTCGGCCACCTCGATGTGTACCAACGCACTCCCAACTGGATCATTCCGCGACCCGATCGCGAATACGGACCCACATCACGGTGGATCTTTCGCAATGTACCGGGCGCGCGAGCGATCTATCGCGCGAGCATTTACTGGCGGAACGAGGCCCGCGTGCTCGGGTTCGTGGTTCATCCGTCGCTGATGCGACTGCCTCGACGCGCGAGCCTGCGACACATCGCCGCCCAGATCCCCGATGCCGGGTTGCGGGCACGCGTGACCCCCGAGTATGCGTTTGGATGCAAGCGCGTACTCATCTCGAACGACTGGTACCCAACGCTACAACGCGACAACGTCAAGCTCGTCACCCAGGCAGTCCGTGAGGTCACGACCGACGCTGTCGTCGACGCCACCGGCGAGACCCGACCGGCCGACTGCATCATCTTTGCCACGGGATTCTTCGCGACCGAGAACCCGATCGCAGGCTGCATCCGCGGCCGGGATGGCCTCAGCCTGGCG
>CANLQR010000687.1 GCA_947492135.1 Deltaproteobacteria bacterium
GTCTGCGCCTCGGTCGGGACGACGGCCTTGTCGGCCTTCTTTGCCATCTCCTCGCCCCACTTCGACATTTCGGCGGTGACTTTCTCGGCGCAAGCCTTGTCCTTGCAGGCGCACATGTCGTCGGAGAACTTCTTCATCTTGCCGAGCGCTTCGTCGACGTCGTTCTTGCAACCGACGAGACCGAAGACAAACATGAGGGCACTGGTCTGGATGAACTTCTGCATTGGGTCCGGAACTCCTTCAAAACGGAACTGTTGGGCACGATTGCCGCGCGGTTACGGCGAGGGAGCGAAACCATACACGAGAAGCGTGGCAACGGGGCAAGAGTTCCCACTGGCATTCGACGCGCCCTGAACCCCTCGGCACTCCGATTCGACCCCAACCCCTGGGCATAATTGGAGTAATTCTAGGCTCTTGCCCGCGGATCCGAGACACGAGCCGCCGGTTTTTTCCAAGCCATTGCAGGACGCGCTGCGAGATCACCGCTGGTGACCATCGTCGGCGCGGCGAAGGCGCGGGACTTCCACTCCCAGGTCAAAGGCTCGCCCGCAGCGAGCGATCGGACGCCAACACCCGCGGTCTCTTTAGAACCACCGTGAGAACCCGACGACGATTGCCGCGATCAGCTTGCCGTCCGAAAGCGTGAACCCCTTGAAGCCCGGCGTGTCACGCCGCGGCCGCAGGTTGAACCGGTGATCGAGCGTGACGCCGACGTCCAGCGCGAGGTCCTCGGTGATGAAGACGTGGGTCCCGAGTCCGAGCCCAATCGACGGGACGAGCACACGCTTGGGTCGGGACTCCCACGCACCATCCTCGTGCCGGAAACTCGCGAACGCGCCGATGCCTGCGCGCGCCATCGCGTAGGGTCGGACCCCGCGCGCACGCGCGAACAAGAACTCGACATAGGGATACAAAGACCCGCCACGCGAGAGCGTGGGGTCGCCACCCGGAGTGCGATCGGGAAACACCGCCACGTCGCCGCGCGCCCCGATTATCCATCGCTGCGAAAGCCCCCAGCCCATGCCGAAGCCAACGGCTTCGCGATGGCGACCGAACACGCCCACCGCTTCGTGGCGAAGGTTCGTGCCTCGCGGAGTCGGGACCACGGCGCCGACCCAGTGTGCCGCCTCGACATCGACGAAGATCCGCAGGCGTCGCGCAGTGTCGCCCTCGATCGGAGGCCGTCCCGGCGGACGCCACGGCGGCGCCACCGTCATCCACACCGCGAGCAGACCCAGGGACACCATTTGCAAAACAGCGTGAGCCGACTGCCTCGCGGATGCAAGGCCAACGCAACGCGCTAGTCGAGCCCCGGCTCGACCTCGAACTTGCCACCGGGCTGGCAACGATCGGCCTCGTCGCCACCGGGTACGGGTCCCGGCCAGACCGTGATTGTCGCCCGTGCGACGTGAGCACGGCGCGACCGCACCCACTCGTTGCGCTCCATCACCCACGCGGCGACGGCGTCGCGCACGATCCCGGGAATCTCACGGGAATCGCCAGGGTCGGCGTGCGCGACACCGAGCGCGCGATCGTACTCGAGCGTCATCGGCCTATCGGGGTCGCCGTCGGCGTTGGCGACGCGGGCTGCCGCGGCGGAGGCCTCGAACGCGGCCTGCTGACCCGCGATCTCGTCACGCAGGTGTTGAAGGCGTGCGTTGTCCAAGGCGCTAGAGCGCGCCCGCTCGTCAGCATCGAGAGGTCGAAGCACCGCGCGTAGTGAAGCCGCAACCTCCTCGTCGATCGCAGTCGCCACCCCAATCACTTCCATGTCCCGCGGCCGCTCGATGAGCCACGCCTGGGCCTGCTCGACCCCCTCGAACTCGCCGAGCAAGAGGTCCCCGGTCTCGAGATTGCGCAAGCGCAGGGTGATGGCCATGCCCCAACAGTAGCCGGGAGGCCTAGCCGCGGGAAGCGCGAATCAGTTCGATCACCACCGGCCGCACACCGTCGATCACGAACTGGATCCCGATGACACACATGATCAAGCCCAGAACCCGGGTGACCAGCGCGATGCCCGATCCGCCGAGTCGGCGCAGGAGCACCGGCGCGAGCCACAATGCGCCGGCCGTGACCGCCACGGTCACGACGATCGCAACGTGAAGCGCGACGACCTGGGCGATACCGTCGGCCTGGCCCATCAGCACCATGACCGTGCTGATGGCCCCGGGCCCCGCGATGATTGGCATGCCGAGGGGAACGATGGCGGGGTCGTCGCCACCGTGAGCGACGTCGGCGGGAGCGTGCGGAGCAGCGCGGCCCGTGAGCATCGGCATCGCCATGGTGAAGAACAGGATGCCCCCGGCGATGCGAAACGCGTCGATGGTGATCCCGAACAACCCGAAGATCGCCGCGCCGGCGGCCGCGAATATCGTCAGCAACGCACCAGCGACCAGGCATGCCCGCACCGCGGTGCGGCGGCGCGCCGCCTCGTCCTGGCCGCTGGTGATCGCCACGAACAACGGCGCAGCGGCCACCGGATCGATGATGGTCAGCAGCGACGACGAGCAAAGCACTGCGAAGGTCAAGAAACCCATGACGCCCTCACTCGACCGGGATTGCGGTCTCGTTTTTCGATGTCGACAGCACGAACGTCGTACGCACGCGATCGATGCCAGCGATGCGTGACAGACGGTGGAGCAGGAAGTGTTCGTACTCTCGGATGTCGCGCAGCACGACCTTGAGCAAGAAGTCTTCGTCCCCCGCAATGTGGTGACACTCGAGGACCTCGGCGAGCTGGGTGACTGCGGCGAGAAACGACTCGTGCGTGGCAAGCCGGTGCGCGGTGAGCTTGACGGAGACGAATGCCATCGTCGATCGGCCAAGGGCCGCCGGGTCGGCGAGCGCCACGTACTTGGTGATCACGCCGCGCTGCTCGAGCTTCTTGATGCGCGCGAGCATCGGCGTGGGCGTGAGCCCGACCGCTTCGGCGAGCGCCGTGTTGGTCATGCGCCCGTTGCCTTGGAGCAGACGAACCACCTCGCGATCGACGGCATCGAGCGCCATGGGCTCGGTGGCTGGCAGGGACTCCATGCCCGCAAGATATCGCGGATTATTATGCTGTCAACTCGTTGTTCTGTAGCATTTACGTCCTTCAATGGCGCCATTTGCGTGATTTTGCGGCGCAGCGGTCGGGCCTCGCGGGCGCTGCCTGCGGGGATTGATTGCCCCGATCGCCATCCGGCGCTGATCTGTTAGACCTTGCGGGTCCGCCATGGCTCGTTCCATCCACGCCGTTCCCCTGCTGCTTGCCGCCGCCGTGCTGACGCACTGTGAACGACGCGCAGACTCGACAGTCCCAACCGAGGCCGCAAGTCCGAGTCCCGCAGTGGCGGTCGCCGTCGGGGCCCCAGCGAACTCGTGCCGCGACTGGTCGACGCTCGACCTCGCGACACTGCCCCCACTGCCAAAGACTCCGCACGCGCAACTTTTCGAGCAGGTGTGGTCGACGGTGTTGCAGCGGCACTACGACCCGACACTCGGGTGCCTCGACTGGCCAGCCCTGCGCCAGAGCTATGGGGCAAAGGTCGCAGCCGCGGCCAGCGATGACGCCGCGTACGCGGCGATCGGTGAGATGCTCGGCGAGCTCGAGCAGAGCCACCTCGGACTGATCCCGCCCAACCGCCAAGCCGCCGCCGAGCCGGCGGAAACTCGGGCCGTGGGCACTGGCCAGGTGCCGCTCGAGGTCAT
>CANLQR010000688.1 GCA_947492135.1 Deltaproteobacteria bacterium
CCGTCGTCCGAGAAGCCGTGGATGATGTTCCTGGCCACGTAGACGCCGTGCCCGCGGGGCGCCTGGGTCAGGTCGCCGGCGACGACTTCGCAGCGACCGCGTACGCCATAGCGCTCGAGCACGGCGGGGGCGCCGGCAACGACCGTCGCCGCATCGAGCAACACGCCGCGGGCCTGGCCATAGACGGCGAGGATGGTCGCGAGCAGCTGGCCCGCGCCGCCGCCGAGATCGCAGATGGTGCCGTGGGCGCCGAAGTCGTAGGCACGTGCGTACGACGGCGCGGCTTCACGAGTGAGCTCGACCATGGCCCCGTGGAAGATGGTGAAGCTGCGGCGATGAGCGGTACGATCCCGCGATGCGCAGCAGCCTCCTCCTCCTAGTCTTCGTCGCGTGCGCAGCGTCGCCGAACGGCAGCAGCGACACCACGAAGGGCAAGGCCGACACCGCCAAGCAAGAGCCCGCGGCCGACACGTGCAGTGCGAGCGCGCTCGGTCTCGGCGACGCGAAGCCGGTCGCTGTGTTCCGAGCCCCCGAGCAGTGCAAGCCGAATGGCTCTGGCAATACGCCCGAGGCGATCCGCGACGAAGCCACGTTCCGCGAGCGCTTCGCCTGCACTGCCGCGTCGGGCGTCGACTTTACCAAGCACGATCTGATGGTCGTCGATCGCACGCTCTCACCCGCCGGCGCAGGCAATGCCATCGTCGACGACGGCACGAAGGTCACGTTCGTCGCGAAGTTCCGCGGACCGTGTCCCGGCGATCCACAGCCGATGCCCATGCCGTTCAGTCTCGCGTTCTTGCTACCCGCGAATGCGACGCGCACGTACGGCGAGGTCGGCTGTGCGCTGCCCGCGAGCTGTCGGTGAAAAACCGGCAGCGAGCGAAGCGAGGGGAAGCGCGGGGCTTTTGCTGCGGAGCACCGGATCGTTCGTCGTCATCACTCACCTCCCAGGGTAGCAGCGGCTATGTCGACGAGCCACGCGGCTCGCGTGTTCAGCCATCAACGACGCCACACAGCGCGTGCTGGCATGAGAGCCCGTCGTCCGCAATCAGCTCGACTCCGAACTCGGCGCACACCTGCTGCATGATCGCAGCGGTTTCGGGGTGGCCGAGCGGGTTGCCGCGCAGATCGATGCGTAGGCAGCTGCCGCCGCCGTACGCCCACGGCATGTCGAGCAACGCCGATAGGTCGTCGATCGCGTTGCCCGCGAGATCGATCTCGGTCGGCCGCGTCCAGCTCAGCAACGGCGCGATGTCGACGAGGCCGTCGTCCGCGAACGACGCGTGCTCGCACCCCATGTTCGACGGCAGGACTCCGACGTTGGTCGCGTTCGCGAACAGGCCCGACAAGGTCGATTCCGCGAACGCGCTCACGTCAGAGATCGGCGTGTTGCCAACGACGAGCACGCGCAGATCGGGTAGGCCGGCGAGCATCGAGACGTCCGCCACCGACGTGCCCTCGAGTCGCAGGGCGTAGAGCTCGACGCTCCCAATCAGGGGTTCCACGCTCGCGACGCCCGTCCGCGACGCGTCCAACGTCCATAGTGCCGGGAGCTGGGCCAATGGCGAGATGTCGTCGATCGCCGCCCCTGCGAACATCAGGGACGCGAGCTGTGGCAGGCCCGCCAATGGCGAGAGGTCACTGACCGCAGTGTCCTCGAACTCGAGCGTCTCCAGCCCATCGAGTCCGGCGAGGGGCTCGAGGTCGACGATCGGGACGTCGCGGGCGGACTTGCTGCACTCGAGATCGCCGCCGTTGGATCGCGGACCTGAGTCAGGCACGACGATGCCGTCGGCGATCGGCACGGGCGCGACGTCGGCGTCCGCGGGGTCGCCGTGGAACTGCAGCCTGCCATCGGCATCGACCAACGCGAGGCCGTCGGCGATTCGTAGAGCACACGTTTCGGCCGCCTCGAAGACGAGGTGGCGCGGGGCCCGCTCCTCGGGATCCACCCAGCGCACGTCACCGGTGGTCTTCGACAACTCGAGCACCCAGGGGCCCGCGGTCACGATAACTACATCACTGTCGTCGGTCATCGCGATCAGCTCCACCGCCGGGCCTCCGCAGGCCGGGATGGCATAGGCGGCCGTGCCGGACTCGGCGGGGTCCAACGTGACGTACCCCGAGACGGTCACGATGAGATGTTCCGCCACCTTCGTCGTCGAGGCGTACCACTCGACGAAGTCCGCCCTGGAAATCGTGAGCACTCGGACCGGCTCGTGGGGATCGCAGGCCGCGGGCTCAAGCCCCGCTTGGGGCGAGCCGCAGGCGACCGTCCCGGAGAGCACTGCCATCGCGACGCGTGACACCGATGGGATCGTCGCACGCCATCTCACGCTCGCACAGCCGCTTGGGACGGCTCGAGCTCACCCGTAGCGCTCGAGCAACCGCATCAACACCGGCTCCATCGCCGGCAGGGTCGATATCGCCGTGGCGGTGCGCGACGATGCGGACGCCGAGGCCTTCGTCGCCGAGTTGATTCGCGGCGGCTACGTGATTCAGGCCGCGGTCGAGCAGATCGAGACCGGCCGCCTGGCGACGATGCGACTGCTTCCCCCGGGGGCAATGCGCGCCGCTTCCATCGTCGATCTGCTCTTCGCGAGCGCCGGACTCGAGCCCGAGTTCGTCGCACGGGCTGGCTCGCTCGAGATTCTTCCCGGGTTGATCGTTTGCTCGGACTGCGCAGAAGGTCACGGGCGCTGTGCGGATGCGTCACACGAAAAGCGCGACAAGCCGCGAGACGGCGGACCAAAGTCGCGTGATGTCGCCCAGCGTGGTCGCTGGAACGACGCGTGCACTGATCGCGTGGCGTGAACTTCGACACTGGAGCCGTGCTCGCGTTTGCGCTGGCCGCCATCCCCGCCTGCGACGGCGAAGAAGCTGCCGGGGAAGCGGTCGAGATGCGGGACGCCCAGGCGAGCTGGAACGCGGTGAACCACTCGCTGGCGTCGGGCTACGATCAGTTCATCGCGCGCGTCC
The DNA here is from genome assembly GCA_947492135.1 of Deltaproteobacteria bacterium. Taxonomy (GTDB): domain Bacteria; phylum Myxococcota_A; class Polyangia; order Nannocystales; family Nannocystaceae; genus Xiheibacterium. Next base: position 2,980 of record CANLQR010000688.1, read on the forward strand.
AGCTCGAGCGGTTCGGCGAGATCGAGCTCGAGTGTGCGGACGGTGGAGTGCTGCACCTCGGGGGGCGAATGAGCGAACGACGCGACTTCCAGCTCGACGCGACATTCGACGACTGCACCGACGATGGCGTCGTGCTCGCCGGCAATCTCGCGCTGACCGCGAGCCTCGAGTTCTTCGTCGATGAAGGGAGCACCGCGGCTTTCAATCACGACGATATTCGCGCCCTGGTGATCGTCGATTACCACGGCATGCTGCAGCTCGACGGCGCGGCGGCGGGCTCGTGCTTCATCGCAACGCAGGTCCACGCGAGCGCACTGATCTTCGCGGGCTTCGCCTCCAACACAGTCGTGGTCGACGGCGAGGTCTGCGGCCACGACGCGAACGCGGTGGTCCACTAGGCGTGGCGACTTCGCGACGTCGCGACGCTGGACGAGGTGCGTGCGATGCGGTGACGACGAGCCCGATTCTCGGCTTGGGGCCCAGGAACCGCTGCATGGTGGCCGATTGTGGGCGCGCCGATGATTGTGGGGGACAGGCGTGCCGCGTCGACGTCGGCGCGTGCGTCGGTGCGCCGTATGCCGAGGCGAGCCGCTGCACGTCACCCGCGGACGACTGCGTCATTCCGTCCGAGTGCAGCCCGAAGCGCGGAGCGCTCTGCGACTTCGACGAGGTGAACGAGATGTTCACGTGCGACCC
>CANLQR010000689.1 GCA_947492135.1 Deltaproteobacteria bacterium
CGCGACCACGCTCGCCGATGAGCGCAACCACAGTGACGTCGGCCTTGCACCCCGTGACCATGTCCGCGAGTAGTCGGCTCTTGCCCACGCCTGCGCCGGCCATGATGCCGATGCGTTGACCGCGGCCGAGCGCCAGAGGTCCGTCGATCGCCCGGATGCCCACCGGGCAGGGCTGATCCAGCAGCCGCCGACGCAGGGGGTTGCCCGCTGAACCGTAGAGCGCCTGCCCAACGCGTGGCCCGGAAACCGGACCCAGGTCGTCGATCGGCTGCCCGAGCGGATCGATGACCCGGCCGAGCAAACCATCACCGCACTCGAGCTGCGCAGTGGATCGTCGTGCGACGATCGCATCGCCGATCCCGACGCCGCGGACCTCGCCCAGGGGAATCGCGAGGATCCTACCGTCACGCAGGCCGATCACCTCGGCGGCGAGCTCCGCTCCGGACGTCGAACGGATCTCGACGATCTGTCCCACCGTCGCCGCTGCGCAGGTGCCCTCGACGACCAAGCCAACGACGCCTGTCACCCGACCCTGGACACGGACGTGCATCTGCTCGCGCAGCGCGGCGAGGTCGATCCGTGACAACGCGCTGGACGATCCGCTCACGTGGACTCTCCATCCCCGAGCACCAATCGCCGCACGCGCTCGATTCGTCTGGCGTGCGTCACGTCGATCCGTCCGCTGGTGGCTTCGACGCGGAGTTCGCCCGGGCCCAACGCCGCATCCGCGCGAACGACCGAGGCCGGCCAGCGCGTCGCCGCCCAGTTCATCACCGTCGCGGCGTCGTCAGTTGCCACAGAGATCGTGCAGCGCTCGTGAGGGTCCATCTCCAGCAGTGCCTGCTGCAAGAACACGTCGAGGGTCGCGCGTGCGTCGCCAAGCTCGCGCTGGAGGACGGCTTCGGCGCTCGCGAGCGCGAGTTGGGCCAGATCGTGGCGACACTCCGCGAGCAGGGTGGTGCGGAGCTGGGCGACCGACTCGAGCGAGAGCTGCGCGTCGGCGAGGAAGCTCGCGCGCAGCACGGCGAACTCGGTCTGGGCCTGGGCTCGGCCGGCGGCCAGGCCTTCCACGTGGGCGGCGGCGCGGGCCTGGGCGAGGTCGTCCTCGGAAATCGTCACGGGTGGCGGCATCGAATTCGCCGCGGCCTCACCCGGGATCCACGGCACGACCCCGGCATGCGCCTCACGCCGCGCGCCAAACACAACCTCGGAGGCGATCGGGGCCGCGCTGGGCGCAGCATCATCGGCCGCCGGGGGTTCGTAGCGCGCCCGCATCAGACCAATGCCTCGCCGCCGGCGCCCGCGATGGTGATCTTTCCGTCGCGTTGCAGTGAGAGTGCGACCTCGACGACCGCGGACTGGGCCTCTTCGACCACCGACAACTTGACCGGTCCCATGCTGTCGAGATCGTCCATCAGCATCTCCGCGGCCCGACGGCTCATCGCGCCCAGGATGTGCGCGCGCAGCTCCGGTGTTGCGGTCTTCAGGGCGCTGCGCAGCTGCTCGGTCGAAACCTCCTTGAGCACGGTCTGCATGTCGCGGCTGTCGACCTTGAGAAGGTCCTCGAACGTGAACATCGCCCGCTTGATGGCAACCGCGAGCTCTTCGTCGCCCTCATCGATGGCCTTGATGAGCTTCTCGCCGATCTGCCCCTTGAGGCGGGAAACCAGGTCGGCGGCGCGTTTGAGCCCGTCGACGGTGGCGACCTTGGCCTCGCTGACCAACGCGAGCTCGTCGCGTAGGGCGCGCTCAGCCTCTTGGATCGTGGTGTGGGGGATCGACTCGAGGCTGGCCATCCGTCGCACGACGTCGACTTGGACGTCCTGCGGCAGGTGGCCCAACACGGCGGCTGCCTTGTCGACATCGACGTGGGCGAGCAGGGCCGCGAGGGACTGGGTGTGCTCCTTGCCGAGCAAGCTCGCGAGCGTCTCGGGGTCGATGCGGTTGAGCAGACGCAACGGCTGTGGTGCCTCGATTTCCTTGGCGAGCAAGTCCTCAGCCTTCTCCTGACCAAGCACGCGACTGGCAATCCGCCGCATGCGGCGAGCGCCCGAGCCGATGGCGATGACGTTGCCGCGATGCTCGGCGTCGAACGAAGCGAACGCCGCCTCCGCTTGGCCGAGGGACACCGCCGTCATCTTTTCGATGCACTCCGAGAGCTGTCGGACGTTGCTCTCGTCGAGGAAGTGTAAAACGCTGGCAGCCTGATCCTCGCCGATGCTCAGCAGCAGGACGACGCTCTTTTCGGTGCCGGTGAGCTCGCGTTCAGCCACGTGTTGCGCCTCAAGCTGGTTGGTCTGCGCGGAGCCACCCGCGAATGATGTCGGCAGTTCTCTCAGGGTCCGATGACGCTAGGGCGAGTGCCCGATCGCGTAGGGCGTCGCGGCCCTCTGGCAGAGCGACGTTGGCTGCGAGCGCGCCCAGTGCGGTGGGGCCTCCACTCGCGCCCTGGTCGAGGGCCATTTCGACGGCGCCGACCTTGGCCGGTAGGCTGAGGACCTCGGGTGATATGGAGCGCGAGCGCCGACGAGCACCGAGCACGAACCACACGGCGAGCGCCAGGACCGCGGCGCCGCCCGCTGCGGCTGCCCAGATCCAGACCGGCGTTGGCTCGGCCTGGGCTGGCCCGATGTCCTGGGCGATGCGATCGCGGAAGGGAGCACTCGAGATCTTGATGCGGTCGCCTCGCGCGGAGTTGAACCCCATCGCATTTTCGACGACGGCCTGCATCTCGGCGAGTTCGACGTCTGTACGGGGCGCATAAACCGGCGCGGTGGCGCCGTCGGGAGTTGTGTAGTGTCCGTCGACGAGCACTGCAACCGTCAGGCGCTTGACCGTCGCCGTAGGTCCGATGGTGTGCACGATCGTCCGGTTGATCTCGAAGTTGCGCGACCGCACCGTGCGGCTCGTGCTGTCGCCGGGCGGCGGGGCTGCGGGGGCCGCTCCGGGTGCGTTGGCGGCGGCCCCTCCGACACCGCCGGCGCCTCCCGGCCGCCCCGAGGCTGCGCCTTCATACGACTCTTGAATCGCCTCGCTTCGCACCGCGCTCTGCTCGGGGTCGAAGCTCTCCTCGGTGGTATCCACCTTGGAAAAGTCCACTTCGGCCGCAACCGTCACCTCGACGCCATCGACACCCACAGTCCGCTCGAGCAGACGCGAGATGCGCTGCTCGAGGTCACGCTCGAGCCCGACCTCGTGATCGAGCGAGGCGGCTGCCGCTTGATCGCTGCCGCCGCGGCTGAGGAGCGTGCCATCCGTCGTCACCACGGTGACCTCGCCCGGGTCGAGTCCCTCGACCGCGGCTGCGACGAGGTGGCGGATTGCGCCGACCTGGCGCTCGCCGAGCGGACGGCCAGGCCGAAGCTCGACGGTGACCGACGCGGTCGGCGCCTGCTTTTCATCCTCGAAGACCGCCCGGTCGGGCTGGGTCACGTGCACACGCACCGAGGCGATCGGGTCAAGCGCGCCGATGGTCCGCTCGAGCTCGCCTTGCAGCGCGCGGCGATAGTTGACCTTCTGGGCGAACTCGGTGAGACCAAAGCTCTGCTCGGCGAACAGCTCGAAGCCGACGTTTCCACTCTTGGGGAGGTTCTGTTCGGCGAGCATCAGTCGCGCTCGATCCACGTCAGGGCCGGGAACCTCGATCACGGAGCCGCCGGCGCCGAGCTCGT
>CANLQR010000690.1 GCA_947492135.1 Deltaproteobacteria bacterium
AGGGCAGCATCGAGATCGCTGCACCCGCCGCCGAGCCAGCGACCGTCTCACCCGCGGTGATCAGGACACCAGACCCGATGATCAAGACCCCCGAGGTCAAACTCGGACCCCAGCCAACGGTCAAGCCGCGCACCGTCCCGCGGATCCTGACGACGATGAACGGCTGGTACCCCGGCGAGATCGCGAGCCACAGCAACGCCAAGGGCACCGTCACGTTCACCCCCGATCTGCAGGCGCGCGCCGCAGTCGGCTCGGTCAGCGAGTTCTCGATCGACGACATCGGCAACGACTACTCCGAAGGCGCGCAGATGTTCGGCCGCGTTCGCTGGCATCCGGTGCTCACCATCGGCAAGAAGCAGAAGCTCAGCATCGTCGGCATGCTCGATCTGGCCAACGGCCGCTGGGTCCCGACCACCTCGGGCAATCCGGTGATCCAGGAGCTGCTCGACGAGAGCGACCCGCCCCAGCGCTATGGCATGTACATCGCCGATCCGCGCGAGCTGTATGTCCAGTGGACCACACCCTACGGTCAGCTTCGCGCCGGGCAGATGGCGTTCAACTGGGGCCAGGGCTTGATCGCCAACGACGGCAACAACATGGATCGCTACGGCGACATGAAGTTCGGCGACGACGGCATCGGCTCGATCCAAGAGCGCGTGCTGTTCGCGACCAAGCCGCTGGCGCGCTCGGGCGGACCAGGCAAGGATCTGATCGTCGCGCTGGCCGCCGATCTCGTCTATCGCGATCCGCTCGCCGACCTCGTCCAGGGCGACACCGCCGGTCAGGGAGTGCTGGTGGTGCGCTGGGAACCCGAGGATCGACCCGGAAATTGGATCGGCGCGTACGCTGCCTATCGGCGCCAACGCAGCGCGTCGGACAACGATGGGATCTCCGGCGACAACCAGCTCGAGGTCGGCGTGTTCGACTTCGCGGGCCAAGGCTTTCGCACGATGCGCAACGACCTCGCGCTGCTCGGCGCGTTCGAGATCGCCACCATCGCCGGCCGCTCGACGTTCGCGAGCGGGAAGTTCGACCGTCACCGCGTGCTCCAGGCCGCGGCTGCGCTGCGCGCGTACATCGGCAACCCCGAGAGCTGGTTGGTCGGCGCCGACGGTGGCTTCGCAACCGGCGACGCCGATCCCGACGACGACGAACTCAACGACTTCGAGGCAGCGCCGGGCTTCACCGCCGGACTGTTGATGTTCCCGTACTACCGCGGCTGGCAGAGCGCACGCACCGAGATCCGCGCGGTCGATCCGGAGCTGACCGGCGTCCCCCCCAACGGCACGCAGTACCTGCCGACCCGCGGCACCGTGACCAACGCTGTCTTCATCCACCCCAAGGCGCGCTGGGGGTTTCACGAGAACTTCGAGCTGTGGGGTGGTCCGCTGATCGCAGGCTCCGCGGTCCCGCTCGTCGACGCCTACACCACCCGCATCAACGGTGGTTCGCCCCACAACTCGCTGGGTGGCGACAGCTCGCGACGCTACCTCGGCACCGAGCTCGATCTGGGCCTGCGGGGCCGCTACGGCTTCAAGAACATGTGGCTGCAAGCGGGACTGCAGGGCGGCATCCTGTTTCCGGGTCGGGCGTTCGAGGACAGCAATGGCGATCGCGACAAGCCGATCTACGGCGGATGGTTCCGCGCCGAGATCCGGTACTAGCGGTCGTGCTAACGTTGGTGCGCTCGTCCGGGCCGCCGTAGCATGCGTACGCCCTACTTCGATGAACTGTGTGCGGAGATCCGCGGGCTCGACCTCGGTGATGACGCGGCACTGCTCGAACGCCTCGGCGCGCGCATCGGTGCCGACCGGGCCGCGGTCGAACCCGAAGCCTGGCTGCTCTACGCCGTGCTGCACGCGCGCCGCGACGACGTGGATGCTGCGCTCGCGGCCCTGATGCACGCGGACACCGCGGGCGCTGCGGGCAACACTGTCGCGTTCATGGCCGCCCACCTGCTCGCGCAGCGGGGCGAGTACCAGGGCGCGCACGCGGCCCTCGATTCGGCGAGCGGCCCCGCACCGGAACCGATTGCCACGGCCGACCTCGAGCATGCTCGCGGCGCGCTTGCATGGGCGCGCGGCGATCTGGCGCGCGCACTGGTGCATTTTCGTGCCGGTCTCGACGACGATCCACACGACGCAATGCGCTGGATGGAGACCGGCCGCGCCCTGGCGGCCGCCCAGCAATGGGACGAGGCCGAACGCGCCTTCGAGCACGCGCTGGTGCAGGACGAGGAACTCGACGACGCGCACTACGAGCGTGCTTGTGTGTGGCTGTCGTGCGACCGCGTCGCCGACGCAGCAGCAGCGCTGGCCGAGCTGGCCGATCGCAACCCAGGGATTCGCGAGCGCGCCACGGGCGACCCACGATGGCTCGCGGCGCGCAGCCACCCCGCGGTGGTTGCGGTGCTGTCCCGGTCGCCGACCACGCCGAGCTGGTTGCCCGAGACGCCGGCTTGGTTGCCACCACTGGTGCGCGACCCCGCGATCGCAGCGCTCGGCATCCACTGGCTGGACGCTGGCGCGTCCGCGTCGATCATGAACCGACTGCTCGAGCACGACGATCGGGGCGCCCCCGGCACGATGCATACCCCGACGACGCTGGCGTTCGCGCGCGAGCAGCGTCGCAACACCGTGGTCATCGCCCAGGGTCCGACCCTACGGGGCCGCGATCGCGGCGAAGTCGTGGTGCTGTGGCTGCTCGATCGTCAGCAGGACCGACTGTACATGGCGCTGTCGGAGAGCTATCCGGCGTTCTTGTGGATCCCGGCGGGCCGTGATCTCGAGGGCATGGGCGCTGCGCTGGCACCCTTCATCCCGCAGCCCTATCCGTCGCGGATCGAGCTGCCTGCGCGCGTGCGTGGATTTCTGGGCTACCGCCTGCGGTTCGGCGTGCCGAGCCCCTACACCGGCGAACTCGATCCGGCCAACGCGGCGGAGCTCGACCGCCACTTCGCGCTCAACCCGTTCGTCGAGCAAGGCGCATGGGGTAGCAGTCGCATCGACGATCCGTGGCCGGAGCAACTACCGGCGCAACCGCTGCTGCAGCTGCGGATGACCGCTCGCGAGCAGGTTGTCACCCAGCAGACACCCGGTCGCGTCTGGTCGATCTCGCGACGCACACGCCACAGCCGTTCGATCCTGACGATCGAGCTCCACCATCGCGACGTGTTCGTCGCCGAACTCCGCTATCAGCCAGCCCTTCATGCTGCGGTGGTCGCGGCCGTCAACGCGCAGTTCGGCAGCGATTACCCCATTGATCTTCCGCTCGACGCATTGGCGGCGCTCCTGGGTTTCCGCTTCGACAGCGCCACGGATCTCGAGGCCCAGCTCGACGGCCCCGACGCAAGCGATACCCCGGCGCTGGCCGCCGGACTCTTGCAGGTCATCAGCGCGCTGCGCCACGACGAGCTTTCGGTGACGACGCTCTACAGGCGCTGGCTCGAACACGCCGACCCGGTGGTTCGATCGACCCTGTACAACGTGTTCGTCGCCCACAATCACGAGTCCCTGCTCGAAGAGGCGTGTGTCACCGAGCGCGATCCCGAGATGCTCGCGCAAATCGAGGGCATCCTCGACGATGGCATCGCCGTGGTCCAGTGGGACCCATACCGTGACTACACCCTGGGCGACGACTGACCCGTGTTCCT
>CANLQR010000691.1 GCA_947492135.1 Deltaproteobacteria bacterium
CGCGTCGCCTGCCTACGCATCGGCCTGGTCCTCGCCACCGACGGCGGTGTGCTGCCCGCGGTTGCGACCCCCACGCGTCTGGGCTTGGGCGCGTTTCTCGGGAGCGGCCGACAGTCCGTACCGTGGATTCATCTGACTGATCTCGTCGAGCTGTTCGTCACCGGCCTCGTCGACGACCGCTATGAAGCGGCGATCAACGCGGTCGCGCCCGAGCCCGTGGATCAACGCGGGTTCGCCGACGCCGTCGCGAAGCAACTGCGGCGGCCCCGGCTGCTGCGGGTCCCGGCGTTCGCGTTGAGGCTCGCGCTCGGTGAGGCCGCGGTGGTGGTGCTATCGGGACAGCGCGTGGTGCCAGCCCGCGCGCTCGCCCTGGGGTTCCGGTTCGCGTTCACGACGCTGCGTGCAGCGCTGCTCGACCTGCAAGGTGGCGGATCGGCCCCGACCATTGCGGCGGTGTCGTCGTGGCCCAAGGCGGCCTACCTCGACGAACGCCGCCCTCGCTTTTGTCTCGAGACCCGCATCGCGCTGTCGAGCCCGATCGAGGAGGTCATGCCGTTCTTCGAGAAGGCCGCCAATCTCGGGGCGATGACGCCGAGCCACATGGGCTTCGAGATCCTGGGTGACGCGCCCGCGGCGATCCACGTCGGCACGACGATCGACTATCGGATCCGCTTGGGCCCGGCGACGCTGCGTTGGCGCACGCGCATCGACCAGATCGACGACCGGGGCTTTGTCGACTGCCAGCTGCGCGGTCCCTACCGCGCTTGGTACCACCAGCACACCTTCGAGCCCGCGGGTCGCGGCACGGTGATGGTCGATCGGGTGTGGTACGCCCCGCCGCTGGGCGTGCTAGGCCTGCTCGCGCAGTGGCTCTTCATCGGCCGGCAGCTGCGGCAGATCTTTGGTCACCGCCACCAGTGTGCGAGGTTCCGCTTCGGTGATGGTCGGCATGGCGACTCGGATCACTCCGGGTCGCAGTAGGTGGATGTTCCCCAGGACCCGAGGCCTTCGTCCTCGAGGAAATCTCGACCCCCAAACCGCACCCTGGGCGAGTCCTCATCAAGGTCCGGGCCTTCGGACTCAATCGCTCGGAGTGGTTCACGCGAATCGGCGACTCGCCATCGTGCAGCTGCCCCGCGTGATCGGCATCGAGTGCGTCGGAACCGTGGTCGCTGCGCCCGGCGGCGAGCTGCACGAGGGTCAGTGCGTTGCCGCCATGATGGGCGGCATGGGTCGTGAGTACGACGGCTCCTATCCCGAGTCCGACCTTGGGTGGCGGGCCCGCCGCGCGTTCACTGCCCGTACCAGTACGCGCAATCTCGCCCGACCCCACCTGCGCATGGGCCGACGTCCGCGAGCGCGCAGACCCCCAGATCCTCGAGCCCGGGCGGCGCATCGGCGACCTCGAGCCACGGGATGCACGTCGCGCCCATGACCAGCGCGTTCGTGCACGGGCCGTCGTCCCCCACGGTGCACCACTGGCTCGTGCACGACTCGTCTTCGCCGCATACCTCGGTCACGGGGAACGCACCTGGCGGCAACCACGGCGGAGTATCGGACTGGCATGCCTCATGGTGGGCGTGACCATAGCCGCACGAGAAGTCGATGTTCGTCGTGCACCGGAACTGGCTGCCATTCGACGCGAGGACACAGCGGAACATCTCCATCGAAGACCACACGGTCTTGTGGCAGTAGTACGAGCGCGGGTCGCAACAGTTCTCTCCCGGCACGCCACCCACGCCCCACGAGCGCGGACAGCTGTCACACGCGTTGCCCCACTCGTCACCATCCCAGTTCTGGTTCTCCCAGTTTCCGGGCAGGCCATCCGAGTAGGGCGCATTGGCCACGTCGTCGCAGGTGTCGCAATCGGACGGCCAGCCATCACCATCGGGGTCGGGGCTGCTCATGTCGCAATCGCACAGGACGCCGATCCCGTCCTCGTCGCCGTCACCCTGCTCCTCGTTGACGATCGTCGGACAGTTGTCGCTGAGGTCGGCGCACCCCTCGCCATCCTCGTCGGTGAGCCGCGAGAGATCGCCCGGTTCGGTCGCGACGCCGAGCGCCTGGTAGTACTTGTGCACGTTGCTCCGCATTGCGACCGGATCGAATCCCGGCGACTCCGCGAGCGCCGTGCGCACCGAGAACGATGCGTCGCCAGCCGCGATCGCGTCGATTCGTTGTTGCAGCGCCAATGTAGGATCGTCCGGCATCTCCTGGAGCGTTGACCACTGCAGGGCCGCGGTGGCCGCGAGCAGAAACGCATTCGGGTTGTCGTCGGGTCCCTGCAGCGACAGCGTCGCGGGCGGCTCGGTCAGGTCGATCCCGCCGCACTTCCAGTAGGCTCCCCCTCCCAGCGCGGAGTTCACTGCGGCCTGCTCGCCAACGTAGAATGGGGACCATAACCCGTCGTGGAGCCTCTGGAGGATCCGTGGCGCCGCGATGTGCCCGATCACGTTGACGTGGATCGGCTTTCCGTCCGTGATCGCAACCATCTCGAGCGTCAGCGGCGCGTCCGAGATCGCGTCCTGCGCGAGGTCGTAATACCTCCCCTGTGCCGTCACGAGCACGACGCCCGCTGGCAGATCCACGGGTCCGAACGCGCCGGTGTCGTCGATGACCACGGTCTCGACCGTGAGCCCGTACGGGTACCCCAGCGAGTCGAGCGCCGAGAATTCGAGGCTCGACCCGGCCGTGAAGGGGCCGGCTTCGACTGTCCCGATCACAGAGACCCACTCGAGCACGGGAATCTCTCCGCCACTCACGGCGGTATCGCCATCGTCGAGGCCCGTATCGGTCACGTCGGCGCCGTCAGTGGGATCGGTGGTCTGGGTTCCGTTGGTCTCATCGGACGTACCGGCTTCAGCACCGTCGCCAACCCCGATCGCCTGGGTCGCCGAGGAACCGCCGCCGCCGCCCGACCCCGCGCTCGCACCCGCACCCGCGCCACCGTTCGTAACGGAGTCCGGCTCAGACGCAGCCGTCGATTCGCCGACACCCGACGTCTCCATCACCGTGGGCTCCGAGACTTCCCCGGAGTTCGCCACCGCAGCGGCGTCGATCACCTGCACGCAACCGGTCAGGAGCGCGCACACCCAGACGCCGAGTCGCATCAGTAGCCGCCATGGCGGAGCGGGCGGCGATCCATGTCGCGCGGGACCACTTCATGCGGCCTCTGCTCCGGCTCGTGCCCAGCCCATCGCCTCGGCGGCGTCCCGGAGTTTTCGCCCTGTCGATTCTCGGCGACCCAGGCAAGCGGGCGGGCGCTTCCGCGACGAAGCACTCGCTCGATACCGGACCCGGGCCACTGCCACGCATTTTTCTCTAAGAGCCGCCGCGCGAACGCATCAGCCGAACGGGAACAGGCACGCCGGCGCGGCCCCGAAGGTCTCGACGCACTGTGCGCCTGCCGGGCACTCGTCTGTGCCGGGCGCCGCCAAACGGCGCGTCGACCGGAACCGGCGACACGAACGCCTCGACGGTGCCGCGCTACGCCGTACCGAGCTTGGCGCGGGCCTCGTGCAGCAGCGCCACGAGCTCGACATTCTTGGGAGCCTGCCACCCGCCGTAGTCTGCGAGGTCGACCCAACGCCATTCGCCGCCCGAGAAAAATGCGCGATTCGCGACGTGCTTTATGTTTCCTACAGCGCCG
>CANLQR010000692.1 GCA_947492135.1 Deltaproteobacteria bacterium
GATTCTCCGCGCGACTCCAAGAATCACCGCGAAACGCCGACCATTGTGGACGGCGAACCAGGACGCTCTCGAAATGCTTTCTAACGACCGCAAGGCCGAAACCATCGGCAAGTTCCGGCGCACCCCCACCGACACGGGATCGCCCGAGGTACAGGTCGCGTTGCTGAGCCAGCGCATCACCTACCTGACCGATCACTTCCGCACCCACCGCAAGGACTTCCACTCGCGTCGTGGTCTGCTGCGGCTCGTCAGCCAACGTCGTCGTCTGCTCGACTACCTTCGCGGACTCGACATCGAGCGCTACCGCTCGGTGCTCACGGCGCTCAACATCCGCAAGTGAACCGACGACGGGCGCCCGCGACAGCGAGGTGCCCGTCAGCGTTTCGGCTCACCGGGCGTACGCACGGGTTCAGACGGTGCAGTCTCGACCTTGGGCGCTCATGTGGGCGATCGCTTGATCGCGGCAGCGTTCCGTGATCGATCCAAACCCACCGATTTTCCAAGGATTTCCGTCATGAACAAGATTACCGAGAGCTGTCAGATCGGCGAAGCCCGCATCTCGATCGAAACTGGCCGCATGGCCAAACAGTCCAACTCCGTCATCGTGACGCTCGGCGACACGGCGGTGTTGGTCACAGCGGGGACGTCCGCGGAGCCCAAGATGCTCCCGTTCCTGCCGATGACCGTCGAATATCGTGAAGGCGCGTTCGCTGCGGGCAAGATCCCCGGCGGCTACTTCAAGCGCGAGGGTCGACCCAGCGAGGCCGAGATCCTGACGTGTCGCGTCATCGATCGTCCGGTCCGCCCGTTGTTCCCCAAGGGCTACCGTTTCGACACCCAGATCATCGGGCACGTGCTCTCGCACGACAAGGTCAACGAGCCCGACGTCCTCGCGCTCACCGGGGCTTCCGCGGCTCTGACGATCTCCGAGGCACCATGGGCGGGTCCGATCGCGGGTATCCGCGTCGGCCGGATCGCCGGCAAGCTCGTGGCGTTTCCGACGTGGGAGCAGATGGCGGTCGCCGACATCTCGCTGGTCGTCGGTGTGAGTCGCGATGCGATCGTGATGGTCGAGGGCGGCGGCAACCAGATCACCGAGGCCGACATGCTCGACGCCTTGATGTTCGCGCAGGAGTCGGCGCGACCGCTCATCGAGCTTCAGGATCGCTTGCGTGAGCGCGCCGGTAAGCCCAAGCGCGTCTTCGTGCCGCCGGCCGTCGACGAGGCCTTCTTGGCCGAGGTCATGGGCTTCGCCGACGCTCGCATGCGCGCGGCCTTCGGGATCAAAGGCAAGCACGAGCGCCGCGACACGATTGCGACGATCGAAAAGGAAACCCGCGAGAAATTTCTCGCGAGCCATCCCGGTCGACTCGACGAGATCGACGCAGCGCTGGCGAAGCTCGAGAAGAAGATCGTTCGCAAGAACGTGATCGAGACCGGGATCCGGATCGATGGACGTGGCACCCGCGACATCCGGGCGCTGCACATCGAGGTCCATCCGTACGAGCGACCGCATGGTTCGACGCTGTTTCAACGCGGCGAAACCCAAGCCTATGCGACTTGCACGCTCGGGACCGAGTGGGACGCGCAGCGCCTCGACACCATTCGCGGCGACATCAAGCGCACGTTCATGCTGCACTACAACTTCCCGCCCTACTCGACGGGCGAGGTCAAGCCGCTGCGCGGCAGCTCCCGTCGCGAGATCGGCCACGGCGCGCTCGCCGAGCGTGCGCTCAAGTGGGTCATGCCCGACGCGAAGGACTTCCCCTACGTCGTGCGCATCGTGAGCGACACGATGGAGTCCAACGGCTCGAGTTCGATGGCGGCGGTGTGCGGGGGCTGCATGGCCATGATGGACGCCGGCGTGCCCATCAAGGCGCCTGTGGCCGGCATCGCCATGGGCCTGATGCAGGAGGGCGGCAAGATCGCCGTGCTCACCGACATCCTCGGCGACGAGGACCATCTGGGCGACATGGACTTCAAGGTCACCGGTACGACGACCGGGATCACTGCGTTGCAGATGGACATCAAGGTCGAAGGCCTGACCCGTCAGATCCTGACCGACGCGCTCGACCAAGCCCGCACGGCGCGGCTCTACCTGCTGGAGAAGATGGTCGAGGTCCTGCCAGCGGCACGGGCCGACATCAGTCGCTACGCCCCGCGTATCGTCACGGTCCAGGTCAAGGTCGATCGCATTCGCGACATCATCGGCCCCGGCGGCAAGATGATTCGCGCGATCGTCGAGCAGACCGGTGCTCAGATCAACATCGACGACCACGGGCTGGTCACGATCGCGTCCGACAGCATCGAGTCGATCGAGAAGGCCAAGCGCATCATCGCCGGTATCACCGCGGAAGCTGAGATCGGCGCCTGCTATCACGGCGTCGTGCGACGGACCACGGATTTCGGCGCGTTCGTCGAGATCCTGCCCGGTACCGACGGCCTCGTGCACATCTCCGAGCTCGACAGCAGCCGGGTCCAGAACGTCACCGACGTCGTCAAAGAAGGCGACGAGGTGGTCGTGAAGGTGCTCAATATCGACCCGACCGGGAAGATTCGGCTGTCGCGCAAAGCCGCGTTCGGGGTCGACCCGAGCGAGGTCCTCAACATGCGGGGCTAGCCGTGGCAGCGGTCGTCCGCTTTGTCCGTTCGCGACCCGACGCGATCGCGCCAGCGCAGATGACCGAAGGTGCGGCGGGCTACGACCTCGCCGCATGCTTGGGCGAGGCCGTCCTGAGGTTGGAGCCTGGGGCGCGGGTCCGCGTCCCGACCGGCCTTCGGCTCGCGATTCCAGCGGGCTACGAGGGGCAGGTGCGACCGCGCTCGGGTTGGGCCGATCGCACGGGCGTGACGGTCTTGAACGCGCCCGGGACCATCGACGCCGACTATCGTGGGGAGATCATCGTGTTGCTGGTTCACCTGGGTTCCGAGGCGGTCGACATCGGCCACGGCGATCGCATCGCACAGCTCGTGATCGCACCGGTGGCGACCGTCACGTTTTTCTGCGTCGCGGACTTTGATGCCGCGTCCGATGGCACCGCCAGAGGCGACGGCGGGTTCGGCAGCACCGGCCGATAGAACAGTGGTCCCGCCGGTCCCGACCTCCGCGCGAGCCTCGAGCTCGGGCCCGTCAGTGCTGAACCCGCTTCGCCGGGCACTTTGCGTGGGGCGGCCGCGCTCTGCCGCACCGCAATGCCAGCGAAAACCCCAGAGCTTCTCCCTTCGCAGTGGGCGTGAGCCTGATATCCTCGCCAACGTGCCCAGACCAGCGCGTCAGCGTCGCCCCGGCCGTGGGCTGACCGCGAAAGGGGCGATGCCACCGTGATGGGCCCGAGTCGTGGCGACACGATCTGCGGAAATGTTGCCATCGAGGCGCTGGGGCCAATGCACTTCGGTGCGCTCGCGCTCGGACCGATCCACCGCGCGCGCAATCCCACCGAGCCCAAGATCTGGCTCGCGACGATCGAGTGCACGTTGTTGCCGCGCAGCGTCGATGTGTCGCGCTTCATGGCTGGCGTCGGTGGACTCGCGGCGAACAACATTGCCGGCGCTGTACCGCTGGTGCTCGTGGACCGCGAGGCCGATTTTTGCGTGGTCGGCTACCGCGCGATCGAGGGCGCGAGGACCCTGGCTGCGATTGCG
>CANLQR010000693.1 GCA_947492135.1 Deltaproteobacteria bacterium
GGTGGCAGCGATAGCGTCCTTGCGCACGCACCCGCGCCGAGGGCCAGCGGCGAAACGTGAGCGTGATCTCTCCGCTCACGAGACCGTCCCAGAACGGCCGTTTGAACAGCAACATCGGGGACACGGTAGCAAGCTTTGCTGGCGCCTTCTTTAGCCGCTGATCGTGATCCCCGTCTGGTCGAGCAGCAGGCCCGCATGGCGTCGCGACGCGGTTTTGACCTGCGGCGCCGACACACTCGCGACCGGCGTGTCGACCAAGACGCCCATACTGCATGGCCGGCCCGACCCACTGGAACCTGGTACGCTGGCGGTGTGGGCCGCATCGCAACCCGCTCGCAGATGAGTGCCGACGCGTACCTCGCGTGGGAGCGCGAGCAACCGACCAAGCACGAGTTCTTTCGCGGCGAGGTCTTCGCGATGGCCGGAGGCAGTCCGCGGCACAACGCACTTTGTTCGCGAATCAACCGGTCGCTCGGCAACGCGCTCGAGGGTCGGGGATGCGTCGTCCTCACGTCCGCCCAGCGGGTCAGCGTTGGCGCCGGCGAGCGGTACGTCTATCCGGACGTCAGCGTCGTGTGCGGCGCCCTCGACATCCAGAAGAACGACGCACTCGCGAACCCGACGATCGTGGTCGAAGTGCTCTCCGCGACGACCGAGCCCTACGATCGCGGGCTCAAATGGGAAGGCTATCAACGGCTTGGATCGCCGCAGGACTACGTCCTGGTCTCGCAGTCGGAACCTCGCATCGAGCACTTCCGGCGGGCGCCCGACGGGAGCTGGATCTATCGCGCGGCGGGTCCGGGTGATCAGGTGAAGCTCTCGACGGACACCGTGCTGACCGTCGACGACGTCTTCGCTGGCGCATTCGAGATTCCCGCCGACTGAGGCCTTGCGCAGCAGCACTCGTGCCGGGTCCAAGGGAGTGTTGCAACCACGTGCGTGAGCGCAGCGCCGGCGCCAGCAACTACAGGTCCCGGACGCGATGGCCTCGGGCCGCACCGCTCTACCCCGCGCGAGCGCTGACCTACGACATCGTCGGCGAGGCAAAGGCCAGCTACTGCAGCGACGTCCGCAAGGTGATCGCCGAGCGGGCTGCCGCGGCGCTCTGATCTGCTACGCTCATCGGCGTGGGTGAGCGCCGTATCGCGACTTACGACGACGTGCTCGCCGCGCCGGACCACCTCGTCGCCGAGCTCGTCGGCGGGATACTACACACGAGCCCTCGCCCGCGCCTCGTGCATGCCGGCGTCGCATCGGTGCTCGGCGAAGAGCTGGGCCCGCCGTTTCGGCGTGGTCGCGGCGGCCCTGGCGGATGGTTGATCCTCGACGAGCCCGAGCTGCACCTGGCCGCCGACGTCGTCGTGCCCGACCTCGCGGGTTGGCGACGGGAGCGAATGCCCGTGCTGCCCGATCAGACGTTCGTCAGCCTCGCGCCCGATTGGGCGTGCGAGGTGTTGTCGCCGTCGACTGCGGTGTTCGATCGCCGCGACAAGCTACCGGTGTACGCCCGCGAAGCGGTGACACAGGTGTGGCTCATCGATCCGACGGCGCGATTGCTCGAGGTCTTGCGTCTCGATGGCGCGACGTACCGAATCGTCGCGACCTTCGCAGGCGACGAGTCCGTCCGCGCCGAACCGTTCGATGCAATCGAGCTTGCGCTCGCAGCGTTGTGGAACGCCTGACGCGCGACCGCCCGCAGCGGTAGTAGGCTGGTGTCATGACGATGCTGGCCTACGCTCTTGTTGCCATACGAGTGCGAGTACTTCGCGACCGAGTGCGCGATGGTCGAGGTCCAGGCGATGGAACTGTGCGAAGGCCACACCGACGACGACATTCGTCCACCCCGAGTGTCCGAGCGAGCCGACGGGGTCCGAGAATGGACCGCAGCGTGGGGCGGCGGCGGCCAACGTCTTCGGGTGGAATTGAGGTTGGTGTATCGTCGCATGGATGTCCGATGATCTCCACGTCGTCTTCGGTGCGGGCGCGCTCGGCCATGCGATCGCCGAGCAGGCGCTCGCCCGCGGACATCGCGTGCGTGTCGTGTCGCGTTCGGGCCGTGGCGCGGTGCCCAAGGGCGCCGAGGTCGGACGGGCCGATGTGACCGACGCCGCGGCTGCGCTCGAGGCGGCGCGCGGCGCCGCGGTCATCCACTTCAGCGCGGCGCCGCCGTACACCGAGTGGCTCGAACACTACGACGCGATGCAGCAATCGGTGGTGTCGGCTGCGGCCCGCGTCGGCGCGCGCCTGGTCACCGCGGAGAACGTCTACCCTTATGGTCGCGTCACCGGTCCGATGACCGAGGACACACCGTTCGCGCCGTGCTCGCGCAAAGGTGAGCTGCGCGCGCGCCTCAACACCGCGCTGCTCGACGCCCACCGGGCCGGCACCGTGAAGGTCGCGCTGGCGCGGGGGCCCGACTACTACGGACCCCGCGCGGGCGTGACCACGAACTACGGCGATCAGGTGTTCGGCCGCGCGCTCGCAGGCAAGGCGGCGAACGTGTTCGGCGATCTCGATGCCCGGCACACGTTCATCTACGTCGACGACTTCGCGCGCGGCATGGTGCTGGTCGGCGAGCGCGACGACGCGATGGGACGAACTTGGCACATGCCCTGCGCACCGGCCCTGACCCAGCGCCAGATGGTCGGGCTCGTCTTCAAAGCGCTCGGTCGGCCACCCAAGGTGCAGGCGATGCCGTCGTTGGTGTTGACGGTGCTGGCGTGGTTCTCGCCGATCATGCGAGAGCTCCGCGAGATGGAGTACCAGTGGCGGATGGACTACGACTTTCGCCACGACCAGTTCGACCGGACGTTCGGTGGCGATCCGACCCCCCACGTGCAAGGCGTCGAGCGCACGCTCACGTGGTTTCGCACCGCTGCAGCGACCTCGTGATCCGCAATGCACTCCGGTCGCAGTTCGCTCATCGGGATCACCGTGTGGATGCGGCGCGTGCCGGATCACCCGCTGCGCGCGGACGCGACCGAGCGACTCGCAGCGGCGAGAGGTGCGCTCGCGGAGCACCATCGTGAGGCCGCAAGCCCCACTTCGACCAAGTGAGCGCTTCGCATCGCGATCCCGTGGTGCCGCTGGTGATACACTCGTGCGCATGCTGCGGGCGGGTCTGGTCGCGTTGGGCATTGCGGTGCTTGCAACAGTGGCGGCCCACGGTTGCGGACCCACGACCTTCGAGTGCACCCAATCCTCGCAATGCAGCGTCGATGGCATGGGCGCGTGTCAGCCCGATGGTTGGTGCAGCTTTCCAGACGCCGACTGCGCGTCAGGGCAGCGCTATGGCGAGTTCGCCGGCGATGGTCAAGCCGACGCCTGCGTGCCGAGTGACGGCGAGTTGTCCTCGTCGGGCAGCACGGCAGCAACGACGAATGCCGCCACGACCACGGACGAAGGCGATGCCACGTCGTCGGTGACCACGACCACGCCGCCAGATCCGGCGACAGTAGGCCCAACCGGCGAGGTCGACAGCACCACCATGACAACCATGCCGTCGGTGTGTGGCAACGGTGTGATCGAGCTAGACGAAGACTGCGACGACGGCAACAGCGATCCCAGCGACGCCTGCACCACGGAGTGCCGCATCAGTGCCTGTGGCGACGGCTTCGTGCAGACCAACGTCGAA
>CANLQR010000694.1 GCA_947492135.1 Deltaproteobacteria bacterium
TTTTCTCATGCGGCGCCAGTTGGCGTCTAAGCCCAGCAAGGACCTCCCTGCGGTCGCATCACTCCTTGAGTCGGTAGCCCGTGACGAAGATCCACCGCACCACGACCAACAGCACGCCGAGGAAGCCCAACGTCATTCCGAGGCTCACGCCGACGCTGACGTCAGCGATGCCGTAGAAGCTCCAGCGAAATCCGGAGATCAGGTACACGATCGGATTGAACAGCGCGAACGTGCGCCAGCCGGGCGGCAGCATGTCGATCGAGTAGAACGCACCGCCGAGGAACGTCAGCGGCGTGATCACGAGCATCGGCACGAACGAGAGCTGCTCGAAGCTCTTGGCCCAGATGCCGATGACGAACCCGAGCAGGCTGAAGGTCGTCGCGGTGAGCAACAGGAACCCGATCATCCAGACTGGGTGCTCGATGCGAACCGGCACGAAGAAGAATGCGGTCACGAGGATCACCAGGCCGATGAGGATCGACTTGGTCGCCGCTGCGCCGACGAAGCCGACGACCATCTCGAAGAACGAGACCGGCGCCGAGAGCAGCTCGTACATCGTGCCGGTGAACTTCGGGAAGTAGATGCCGAACGAGGCGTTCGAGATGCTCTCGGTGAACAGCGACAGCATCATCAGACCGGGCACGATGAACGCGCCGTACGGCACGCCGCCGACCTCGGACATGCGCGAGCCGATAGCGGCGCCGAACACCACGAAGTACAGCGACGTGGTGAGCACCGGTGTCACGACGCTCTGTACGAGCGTGCGGAGGAACCGCGCGAGCTCGAATTGGTAGATCGCCCATACACCGCGGTGGTTGAACGTCGGGATCATGTCGTGCCTCCGGTGCGGGCCTCGACGAGGCTGACGAAGATGTCCTCGAGCGAGCTCTGCCGCGTCGCGAGGTCGCGGAAGCCGATGCCGAGCTCGGTGATGCGCCGCAGCAGCGCCGGCACGCCGGCCTGGCCCTGGCTCGCATCGTACGTGTACTCGAGTTGATAGCCGTCGCCGGTGACGACCAGGGGCCACTCGCCGAGCCCGTCGGGGACCGCCGCGACCGGATCTTGCAGGGTCAAGGTGAGCTGTCGCTTGCCGAGCTTCGCGACGAGCGTCGCGGTCTCCTCGACGAGGATGATCTCGCCCTTCGAGATGATGCCGATGCGATCCGCCATCTGCTCGGCCTCTTCGATGTAGTGCGTCGTGAGGATGATCGTGACGCCGTGCTCGCGCAGGCCGCGGATCTGCGCCCACATGTCTCGCCGAAGCGCGACGTCGACACCCGCCGTCGGCTCGTCGAGGAACAGCACCTTGGGCTCGTGTGCGAGCGCCTTTGCGATCATCACGCGCCGCTTCATGCCGCCGGACAACGTCATGATCTTCGCGTCACGCTTGTCCCACAGCGACAGATCGCGCAGCACCTTCTCGACGAACCCGGGATCTTTGGGGCGTCCAAACAAGCTGCGGCTGAACGACACGGTCGCCCACACCGTCTCGAACGCATCGGTCGCGAGTTCCTGCGGCACGAGACCGATCAGGGTGCGCGCGGCCCGGAACTCGCGATCGATGTCGTGGCCAGCGACGCGTACCTCGCCCGAGGTGCGCGTGACGATGCCGCAGACGATGTTGATGAGCGTGGTTTTGCCCGCGCCGTTCGGCCCGAGCAGCGCGAAGATTTCACCCTCGCGGATCTGCAGATCGACGCCCGACAAAGCCCCGACACCCGTCGCGTAGGTCTTCGTGAGGCCGGAGATCGCGAGGATCGGAGGCACGATCATGAGCGCGCACCTTAGCCCATCGGGCGCCGCCACCGCCATCGCGCCCTGGGTTGCCGATCGACGGGGTCGAGATGCTCCACACGCGGTCGCCGCCGCCCCACCGCCGGCCTGACCGACAGCTCTGGTCGACGATGGAGCGGGTAGGTTGTCGCAGCACCCCTGCGCTGCGCGGCGCAGGCGATTGTTCTACGCTCGACACCGAGATCCGATGGCGAGCAAGGGGTTACCCGAGTCGTTCGACTCGAGGCCGGGACCAGCGCCGTTGTCGAGCGACGCGTCGTCATCGCTTTCGGCTCAGACCCAGGCGGGGACCCATGACGGTTCGGGATCGGCGCCTGCGTCGGAGGGCCTCACGCTCCCGCCCGGGTCGAGCGTGGGTCGCTACCTGATCCTGGGCAAGCTCGGCACGGGCTCGATGGGCGTGGTCTATACCGCCCACGATCCAGAGTTGGATCGCACGGTGGCACTCAAGCTGCTGCGACCGCGCCCCGAGCTCGACAAGATCGAGAGCGGTCATCGCAAGCTGCTGGCCGAGGCCCAGGCGCTGGCACGGATCAGTCATCCCAATGTGGTTTCGGTCTTCGATGTCGGGGCTCATCTCGGCCTGGTGTTCGTCGCGATGGAGCTCGTCGACGGCGAAACCTTGACCGAGTGGCTCGGTCAGCCGCGACAGTGGCCCGAGATACTCGACGCCGTGACGCAGTCGGGCCGCGGGCTCCTGGCCGTACACGCGGCCGACCTGGTGCACCGCGACGTCAAGCTCGACAACGTGATGATCGGCCGCGATGGTCGCGTGCGGCTGATGGACTTCGGCCTGGCGCGGGCTGCGACGGCGCGCCGGCTCGGCGACGGATCGGGCGACGCGCATGCGACCGCGAACCTGCCGATCGGCGGCTTCGTCGGCACCCCGGCGTACTCGGCACCCGAGCAGCTCCTGGGACGCCGCGCCAGCGCGAGCGCCGATCAGTTCTCATTTTGCGTGATGCTTTGGGAGGCGCTGCACGGCCAGCGGCCGTTCGTGAGCGACTCGATCCCAGGCCTGATCTCACGGGTGCTCGAGGGATCGTTCACGCAACCGCGGCCCGGAGCACGGGTGCCGGGATGGTTGCGCCGTGTCGTCATGCGCGGACTGGCCTACGACGCCGCGCAACGCTGGCCGTCGATCGAGGCGCTGCTCGAGGCGCTGAATCGCGGCCGCAGCCGCGCGAAGTGGCGACGGGGCGCGCTCACCGTGGGTGCAGTGGGCATCGCCGCGGTCGCGGCCGCGGCGTGGCAGCACTACGATCTGCGACGTCGGACCCACGCGTGTTCCGACGCAGGTGCTGGGATCGCACAGGTGTGGAACGAGCAGCGCGCAGCCAACGTGCGCGACGCGATCGTGGGCACCGGGGTGACCGACGCCGAGGCCACCGCCCAGAAGGTGATCCCGTGGCTCGACGAACACGCCGAAGCCTGGCGATTGGCCCGGACCGACGCGTGCATGCGCACTGACGTCGAGCTGAGCTGGGACGCCGACACACTCGATCGTTCATTGTGGTGCCTCGACGAGCGCCGCATCGAGTTCGAGTCCCTCCTCAGCGCGTTCGAGCGCGGTGATGCCAGCAGCGTGGCCAATGCGGTGGAGGCGGCCACACTGTTGGGCCGACTGGAGCCGTGCACCGATGCGTCGACCCTGTCGCGTCGTCCACGACCGGAGGCCCAGACACGCGACGCGGTCATCGCGGTGCGCGACGAGCTTCTGCGCGCCGGTGCCCTGCAACAGCTCGGTGCCTACGACGACGGCCTCGCGCTCGCGCAAGCGGTCCTCGAGCGCGCGGAAGATCTGGCCTGGCTGCCGCTGGTCGCCGAGGCGA
>CANLQR010000695.1 GCA_947492135.1 Deltaproteobacteria bacterium
CACGGTCACCATCAGATGACCGTCTGCCGTCAGCGACAGCGTCGGGGTATCCCTCGCAGGGTTCAGCAGGCGCCCGAACGCGAACTCGGTCACGCCCGGGATCGGCGGCGGTGGCGGCACGGGACGGTGAGACTACCCCAACGCGCCGGGTTTGCGTGGACCCGCGACCGGATCACTCGGGTAGATGGCGGGCAGGAGACCGCCGCAACTGCGCGGCCCCGCCTTGGGCCTGACGCTCATACGCGTAGAACCGCTTGAGGACCGAGCGCACATACGCACGGGTTTCCTCGAAAGGCGGCACGCCACCATACTTTTCCACGTTGCCAGCGCCGGCGTTGTAGGCGGCCAACACCAGGACCATGTCCCCGTCGTAGCGATTCGCGAGCAGACGCAGATAGCGGGCGCCGCCGTGGATGCTCTGGGCCGGGTCAATTGGATCCTTGACACCAAGCGACCGGGCGGTGCGAGGCATGAGCTGCATCAGCCCCATCGCACCGGCGCGGGAGACCGCGCGGGGATGGTAGTTGCTCTCCGTGTGGATCACCGCGCGGACCAGCGACTCCGGCAACTGGTAGCGCGACGCTGCGCTGTGGATGATGCTGTCGTAGCGGTGAAACCGCTCGCCGCCGAGGGCCACGGGGGTGTCGTCGCCCGCGTGTCGGGCCCCGCCCGACTTGCCGCCGCCGCTGCCGGGCAGGCTCTTCCACAGCGCCCACGCGCCTTGTTGGCGACCTGGGATATTGGTCACATGGATCGTGCCGCCCTGGTCGACGTAGCGGTAGTAGTTGTTGCGACTGCGCGTGGCGGCCGACGTGCCCGCTGGCAGGCTGACGGCCATCAGCGTCGCCATCGCCCACATCGGTACCAAGGCCAAGGCCCTGCGGCAGCGGCCAGAACCGGGGGGATGAGGGAGGCGACGCATGGGGCGACCCCGAGTCTAGCCCACCCAAGGGACCCAGCGCACGAATCCGACGCGATCGGACCCCAGCCGCCACGTCACGACATCGGGTGAAGTTGCGCTACCTTTCCTGCCGAGACTCCGTTTGGCCACCGAGATCCACCGCAGCAACTTCCTGGTGATTGGCAGCGGGCTCGCGGGGTTGTACTTCGCGCTCGAGCTCGCGGAGCGCGGCCTGGTCACGGTGCTGACCAAGACGGCTCCCGAGAACTCGAACACGCAGTGGGCCCAAGGTGGCATCTCCGCGGTGTTCGATGGCGACGACTCGATGTCATCGCACGTCGAAGACACCCTGCGCGTTGGCGCGGGCCTGTGTGATCCCGAGATGGTCCAGCGCGCCGTGGAGCGAGCACCTGCGCTCGTCGAGCGGCTCGCGAAGACCTACGGCGTGCGCTTCGACCGGGTCGACGATGGGGCGTTCGCGCTCGGGCGCGAGGGCGGACACAGTCACCGGCGGGTCGTGCACCACCTCGACACCACGGGCGCGGAGATCGTTCGCGGCCTGCTCAACGCGGCGAACCAACATCCGAACATTCGCATCCTGCCCCACCAGATGGTCGTCGACCTGCTGTCGTGGTCGAAGGTCGATGGCACACGCGGGTGTTTTGGCGCCTACAGCCTCGACGTGCCCACCGGCATCGTTCACAGCCACGTGGCACCGGTGACGTTGCTGGCGACCGGTGGCGCGGGGAAGGTCTATCGCTACACGAGCAATCCCGACGTTGCGACGGCGGACGGCGTGGCGATGGCGTATCGCATCGGGGCCACGGTGGGGAACCTCGAGTTCATGCAGTTCCATCCGACCTGCTTGTTCCACCCCGGGGCGAAGAGCTTTCTCATCTCCGAGGCGGTGCGGGGCGAAGGCGGCATCTTGCGCCGCCGGGATGGCACCGCGCTGATGGACGGCCGCCATCCGATGGGCAGCCTCGCGCCTCGCGATGTGGTCGCCCGCGAGATCGACGCCGAGCTCAAGCGCACGGGCGAGCCCTGCGTGTTCATCGACGTCGCCCACCTCGCGGCGGGGTTCTTTGCCCAGCGCTTTCCCGCGATCTTCTCGCGATGTCTCGAGCTGGGCATCGACCCGCGGATCCAGCCGATTCCGGTGGTTCCGGCGGCCCACTACATGTGCGGCGGTGTCAAAGTCGACGCTGCGGGCCGCACCGACGTACCTGGGCTCTTCGCCGCCGGCGAGGTCACGCTCTCCGGGATGCACGGTGCGTGTCGTCTCGCCAGCAACAGCTTGCTCGAAGCGGTTGTGCTCGCCGCAGGCGCTGCCGAGGCGTGCGTCGAGTCCGGTCGCGAGCCCCCCACGATCGTGGCCGACTGGAACGAGAGCGAAGCCGTCGACTCCGACGAGGCCGTGATGGTCAGCGCGAACTGGGAAGAGGTGCGCGCGCTG
Organism: Deltaproteobacteria bacterium; assembly: GCA_947492135.1. Taxonomy (GTDB): domain Bacteria; phylum Myxococcota_A; class Polyangia; order Nannocystales; family Nannocystaceae; genus Xiheibacterium. The sequence continues at coordinate 2,358 of CANLQR010000695.1, forward strand.
ATGTGGAACTTCGTGGGCATCGTGCGCAGCGACAAGCGACTCGAGCGTGCCCGTCGACGCATCGAGCTGATGCGCGAGGAGATCCGCGAGTACTACCTGCGCTTTCGCGTCACGCGGGACCTGCTCGAGCTCCGCAACATCGCGCTGGTCGGGCACCTCGTCATCGAGTGCGCGCGACGACGACCCGAGAGCCGCGGGCTCCACTTCAACCTGGACTACCCTGCGATGGATCCCGCTCTCGCGCACGACACCTTGCTGCACAAGCGTGACGGAGCCGTCGCGTGAGACGGCGCCTCACGCGAACCCTGGTCGCCCTCGCCCTGCTGAGTGCGTGCGAACGTGGAGGCACGCGATCGCCCCAAGCCGCGCGTGAGGCGTATCTCACCGCGCTACGCAATGACGACCCTGCAGCCGCCTATGCCTTGCTCGCGCCGGACGTGCGCGCCCGCGTCGAGTACGCCTCGTTCAAGGCTCGATGGCAGGCGGATGGCGCCGAGCGCAAGAGCACGCTCGCGCAAGCCAAGGCGATGGCCGGTGGCCGCGCGCCCACGAGTCACGCCGCGACTACGGTTCATGCCGATGGTGTGGTCCTGCACTGGGCGAAAGTCGGGGACCGATGGCTGGTGACCGGTGGACTACCGCCAGCCTCCCGAGCAAGCACACCTGCGGGGGCGATTCGCGGTTTCGTCGGAGCCTTGGGTCGAGCCCGCCTCGACACTGCCCAGAGCTTCCTTTCGGACGAACTTGCCGATGGGCTCCGTGAGGATTGGGCCGCGCGAATCGAGGCCATCGAAGCTGCGCTCGCCAAACCCGGGGCCATCGAACTCAGCGATGATCTGCGCCGGGCGCAGCTGCGGTACGAGCCCCAACGGGTGATCGTCCTCGAGCAGACGCCGCGCGGTTGGACGATTACGAGCTTCGAATAGCCACCTCGGCCAGGGGGCCGCCCGAGCTGGCTGGCCACTCGAGTAGCCGCTCGAGGGCGCCGGCCGGCTACCCCGGTCGCCACTGTGGGCCAAATGGCCGTCCGCTTCCCCAATATCCTACACTTGGGCACCCGGGCACGAAACTTGCTGAGCGGGCCTCGCCGGCAACGGTGGAAGTTCAGGACCAGTCATGCACCCCTCGTTTCGAGTCGGAGACAAGTCGGTCTATCCCGCCCATGGCGTTGCTGATGTCGTCGCGGTCGAACACAAGACCATCGGCGGTAGCGATCTGGCGTTCTATCACCTGCGGGTGATGGGCTCCGGGCTCAAGATCATCGTCCC
>CANLQR010000696.1 GCA_947492135.1 Deltaproteobacteria bacterium
ACCATGATGCCGCCCAGCGTCTCGGGCTCGCGCACCGCGGTGTGTACCGCCATCGCGGCGCCCTGGCTGAAGCCAGCGAGCACGATCCGATCCGACGCGATGCCACGGTTGCGCTCGCGTGCGACCAACGCTGCGATGCGTCGCGCCGAGACTTCGATCTGCGCGGTGTCTTCGCGCGCATCATCGTCGAAATCCAGCGTGCGGATGTCGTACCACGCCGGCATCGTCATGCCGCCGTTGATCGTCACCGCGAGTGCCGGTGCGTGGGGAAACACGAACCGCACGCCGCGGGTGCGAAGCAGCGGGACCACGGGCTCGAAGTCGTGGCCATCGGCGCCGAGCCCGTGCAGCCAGATCACGCTGGCGCTCGCCGCCGCAGGCCGCAGCGACTGGGCTTGGGTGGGCTCGACTTCGAGGCAGGGCAGCAACTCGGACATGCCGCGGATGCTACCCGTTTGGCCCGCGGGCCGTGCTAGAACTGCGTGGTGCGAAGGGGCGCGCTGTGGGTCGGGTCGTTGGTGGCCTCGATCGTCATGCTGTGGATCGCCCGCGCGCAGTTCGGCGTCGCGGTCATCCCCGACACCATCGCGATCGTCGACAGCACTGCGTTCGCGTTCGCGTGCCTGCTTCATCCTCCGTATGCCTGGCTCCGCGCGATGCGGCTCCAATACGGCCTCGATCCGTTGGTCGCGCACGCGTCACCCACCGAGCCCGAGGCCCGGTTCGATCGCCGCGCGCTGTTCGGCAGCGGCTTGGTGTCGTTCTTCGTGCTGATGGCGCTGCCCTTCAAGCTCGGCGAGGCCTCGCGGCCGATCTTGCTCGCGCGGGCTCGTCAGCCCGGTGTCGGTCTCGCCGAGGCGGTCGGGGTCGTCGGGCTCGAGCGCATCATCGACGGCGTGCTGATCTGCAGCATGCTGTTCGGCGGCCTGGTGCTCGCCCACACCGATCTCGCCGGCGCACCCGAGCAGCTCGTGGTGGTCGAGGCGTTCGGGAGGTGGATGGGGATCGCCTTTGTCGGTGCGTTCGTGTTCGCCCTGGTCGCCGCGCGGGCGCCCGAGGTCTGGGGTGCGCGGGTCGAGCGATGGTTCGCGCCGCAGCCACGCTTCGCGTCGTGGTGCGGCCGTGTGGTCCAGCGGCTCGCGCAGTCCTTCGCGGCCGTCCTGGGCGCCCGCCGCCTCGGTCCCATGCTGGCGGTGTCGGCGGTCTACTGGGTGGTCACCGTCGCGCAGCTGTGGGCGGTCGCGCGGGCGTGTGGCGTCGATCTCTCGTGGCCCGCGGCGGCGGCGACCGTCGCGATCATCGGCCTGTCGATCCAACTGCCTGGCGGCCCCGCGGCGGCGGGCACGTTTCAAGTCGGTGCCGGCGCCGCCATGGCGCTGTTCTATCGCCATGCCGACGACCTCGAGCGGGCGGCACGGGTCGATGGCTTCGTCGCGACGATGTTCGCGCTACCCTTGGTCGGCGCTGCGGTCATGGCGATTCCCGGGGTCTGGCTGCTCGGAAGGCTCCGCTCGCCAGCGGATGCCGCCCCGGCCGTAAGCTCGAGGCCCGCCGCCGGTTGACCACGTGGCCTGCTGCCACCGCCAAGGCCCAAGTTTTCGCGCTTTGCGCGGGCGTTGCTCGCAGCGACCCGGCGCGGGTATCTTTACGCCGCAGCCCAGCGAAAAAAGCCGCGCCGGTCACCGACGCCTCCACGCGTCCGACCACCAGGAGTCCTTTGATGTTCGCCAACCCCTCGCTCCGCCATCCTCGTCTGTCCGTGCTTCTGCTTGCCGCCGCGCTCGTCGCGGTCCCCGGGTGCAAGAAGAAAGGCAAAAAGGGCAGTAGCGCTCCGGGGCAGACCCAAGAAGACATCGAAGCGAAGGTCGGTGCAGCAAAGAAGGTTGCGAAGGCGGCGAGCCTGGTCGACCTCGCGAACAAGGATCTCCAGTCGGGTCGCTATGTGTCCGCCACCAAGCGCGCACACGAGGCGCTCGAGGCCGACCCCGCCGACGCTGACGCGTACGCCGTCCTGGGTGCCGCGCGGTGGCGAGCCGGCGACTACGTCGGCAGCACCGACGCCTACCGCAAGGGCGTCGAGCTCAACCCCAAGAACTTCGGCGCAGTGCTGGGCCTCGCGCGCAATCTGCAGGCGGGCGGCCAGCACAAAGAGGCCGCCGATCTGCAAGACGTGCTCATCGCCGAGGACAAAGAGCAGGTCGATCCGCGGCTCGCCAAGTTCTGGAGCTACTACTCACTCGGCGACGCCGACAACGCGGTCGCGCAGCTCGACGAGATCTTCAAGCGTCTGCCCGCCGAAGATCCGTCGTTGCCCTTGATCCAGGCGTTCGCGGCGTTCATGCGGCCGTTGGTCGGCAAGGGTCCGTTCTTCGTCATCGATGGTGCGACCGGATCCTCCGATGCCAACCTCGCCGTCAGCGCGGGCCTCAAGTACTCGGGCGCCACGATCGGCGGCGAGTTTGGCCAGGTGGTGTTTTACGAGGGGCGCGAGGAGTGCCTGATCGACACCGCGATGGCCGAGGCGCTCAAGCTGGCCCCGGTCGGCAAGTTCAAGCCCATCGACTCCGAGAACGAGGAGAACATCGTACTGATCCCGGAGATCAAGTTCGGGGATCTCAAGCTCAAGAACGTCCCCGCAATCGTGCGCTCGCTCGAGAGCTTCGCGAACATCGGGGAAAAGCCCGCGGTCATGCTCGGACGCCAAGCGATGCAGGCGATCGGCTCGATCAGCTTCGACTTTCCCAAGCACGTACTGACGATCACCAAGGACGCGCCCACGGCCAGCCCCGAAGGAGCGGTCGAGCTGCCGTTCGTGCTGCTGACCGTGCACGCCTTCCACTGGCCCGCCGTCCCGATCAAGCTCAACGGCTCGGACTACACGTTCTACGTCTACCTGGGCGGTCTGTACCCCTCGGGGCTGTCGGTGGCGAAAAAGTCCTACCTCAAGAGCGGCTACCTGCCGCGAGTCGTCGAGAACCCCGAGGATCCCGACAACGGCATCAAGATGCAGCTCATCGAGAAGGTCGCGCTCGGCGATCGCACGATTCCCGCGATCGGAGCGCACGTGCTGGTCAAGACGCCAGCCGACCCCGGCCTGGGCAACGCGCTGTCGAGCACCGGCTTCGAGCTTGGTGGCTACTTGAACAACGCGCTGCTGGCCAACTGGAAGGTCACGTACTCGCTGAGCAAGGGTCGCGTTTATATCGATACCGACGGCTGAACCCCGGCGGCGGAACGCTGGTGCGTTGACGCCGGTCGAAACGCCACGTCGACGCGCTAGTCGAACACGCTCATCACGTCGCTCCACGTGATGTCGTACGCCAGGGCCACGACCAACAACGACAGCCCGACGAACAGCAGCACGACGAGGATCCACGTGCTGTAGCGCGAGGTGACGCGCGACGCGACTTCCTCGATACGTGAAGGGTCGTCGACGAGCTGGCCCGAGAACGACTGACTCTCGGCCGCGTTGTCGTCGGGGCGGCCCACGGGGCCAAAGTCGACGAATGACGGCGCCGACGCGGGCGGCCACACCACGGCCGGCGCCGGTGCGGAGGCCGGCCGCGAGGGTGGGGCGACGGCGAGAGGCGGAGGTGGAGCA
>CANLQR010000697.1 GCA_947492135.1 Deltaproteobacteria bacterium
TCACGGCTACGATGTTTTCGCTTTTTTTCCCGAGTTCCCACCCGACGGGGACCCCACCAACGACGCGATCGGCGACGACGGTGCCGTGGGCTCGCCCGACTTTGACCTGCGTGTCGACTATCAGGCGACCTCCGCCGACTTCTGGCGCATCGTCGATGAGCATCAGCCCGTCATCGTGCTGACCACCAGCCGTGGCGGTGACATTGGCTGGGAGATCGAGGCGCTCGAGGGCGGCCACGGCAGCAAAAACCCCGGCGATCCTTCGCTCGATTGGCGCACCGACGCGCACGGCTCCGAGCAGTTTCCGACGCAGGCGACGATCGACCCCCGTTCGTGGGACGCGCTGACGACCCACCGTCAGGGCTCGACCCTGCCGACCCGGCTGCCGGTGCAGGAGATCCTCGCCGCCACGACGAGGCTCGGCGTGACGGAGGTCGTCGTCGACGAGGGCACCAGCGGTGACTTCTTGTCGGGGTTTCTGGCGTTGCACGGGCTCTACTATCAGCGCCACGCGCCGCATGCGGTCGCTGCCGGGCACATCCACGTGGGGTTCGGCCTGCCGACCGCGGACGCTAGCGCACTGGTCGAGGCGACCTTGGACGCGATTCTTCGCGCGCACCCAGTCGCTCGGACGACGTGCCCCTAAAAGCACCCTTGCGGCCCGAGTGCCGCGCTCACGGCGGTGCGCCTGATGCGATCCACTCGCGCAACGTCGCCACGATCGCGTCGTCCAGCAATACCGGTGCGTTGCGCGGCATGTGGGTGACGCTGATGCCCGCGTCGTCGGTGGGATCGCACCTCGAGACCAGCCGGTACAACCAGCTGCCCTCGGGGTCGCCCGGCGCCACCAGTGGCAGCGACGTGTTGGCGCTGACCTCGTGGCCCAGCAGCGTTGCGTGCAGGTCGGCCACCGTGAAATCCAGACCCGCCGCACCGCCGGCACCATGACACGCACTGAACGCGCAGGCGGGCTGGAACAGCGTGTTGTTGAGGTCCGCCAGTGACACGTCGTCGAGCGGCGCGGCGTCCGGATCGGATTGCACACACACCGGCACTGGCGGCAGCTCGCCGTCGCCGTCGTCGAGCTGCGGTACGTACAGCCCGCCCTCGAGCTCGGCTTGGGTGGGTGGGCCCTGCGCGCCGCTCTTGGGATAGCCGATGATGAGACAATCGCCCTCGTAGTACTGCACGCCGTCGCGGGCTTCGATCAGCTGCGATCCCGAGAGCACCGCGCCATCGAGCAACAGCGCGGACTCGACCAGCAGCAGCATCACGCACATCTCTTGGTCGCCGATGCCCCAGCCGACGGACTCGGAACGGAAGTTGTCGTATCCGCACGAAAACCCCAGGCCAGTGCCATCGGAGACATCGAGGGGTGGATCGAACGTCTTGCCGTTGGCATCCGCGTTGAAGCCTTGCAACGAATAGAGCGTCTCGCCGTCGCGCTCGCCGCCGACCTGACGCAGATCGAAGAACTCCCCCAGGCTGTGATAGTGGGGCACCGCGTAGTGCACCTTGAGCGGGTAGGGCGTGTTGGTGTAGTCCTCGTAGTAGTTCTTGAAGGCGCAGCTCGACGCGTGCCGTGAACGAGCCATCGCGGGGATCTCGAGGTCGACATAGCTCAGTCGCATCGGCGAGAGCAGCACCTCCACGTCGCTTGGATGGATCAGCTCGAGCGACAGCCAAAGGTTGGTCTCGACCTCGCGGGCGGCGAGGTTCAGCAGGTGGACGCTGCCGACGATGCGGCTGTGCGCCGGAATCTTGATCACCGCGCCGGCGGTGGTCCGCTGGGTCTCGACCCATGACTGGGTCGACTGCGCGAACAGGACCGTGCCGGCCTGCGCTGCCGCGAAGTCCTCGAAGTCTCGCTCGCCGCAGGCCCAGTAGCCATCGGGGCCGTCGAAGATGTGGTCGGGAACGACGAACCAGTTGCTGTGGTGAAAGCTCGAGAGATTGGCCAGCGTGACCGCCTGCACGTACAGCGGCTTGTCGTTGGCAATGGTCCACGACACGCAGGGTTCGCTCTCGCCCAGTGGCGGCAACGCGAGCGTGCCGAATTCGTGGGTGATGATGGCGCTGTCGACCGGGAGCCCGCTGGTGGTCTCCGCGTCGCCCGTCGACGTCCACGGCGCGTCGGAGCCCGCCGGAGTCCCTGGGCCTGGATCACTGAGATCCCAGGCTTGGCAGCCGCCAGCGCCGATGACGCTCGCCACGCGCATCAAGCCCCGGAGCCGCACGAACCAACCGTAGCACCAAAGCGGCGATCCTCACCCGCCGTTGTCTGGCGAGCCCGTCACGCGGATCTTGAAGTGCGTCCAGGTGACACCCTGTCGATCATCGCGCAACACATAGACCAGCGTGGCGACGCCGGTCGCGGGCAGCTCGTCGGTGTCCTGCTCGCCGGCCGCCAGCGTCCAGGTGTTCTGCGACAATGGGTCGTCGCTCGTCGGCGACAGCAGCGACCCCCAGGTCACGAACCACGAGCCGGCAAAGAACTCGGTGCGCTCGGTGAAGTCGCCAGCGTCGCCCACGACGAGATACGTCTGCAGATCGTCCGCGGCGGCCTCGGCTTCGAGCTCGACGCGCGCGCCCCAGGGCAGCTCGATCACCTCGGCCGAGGCGGGCGTGAACGTGCCGAGCATCGGCGCGTCGGCGGCCTCGCCCTCGAAAGCCGCCACGCGCAGCTCGGGGACCCGCGGGTGGCGGTCGGCGTCGGGAATCTCGTCGGGTCCTGGCGGCAACGCGGACGATGGCACGCCGAACTGCTCGGCGAGCTGCAAGAGCGCCGCGTCGGGTCCCACGGCGACGCGTTGCGTGACGAACAGGCAGCCCGGATCAGGATCTCCGCCGCCCAGCAGAGCGTCGAGACACGCCGCGGTCGAGCTCTCGTCAGGGCGATGCCCCACCATCGTCACTTCGATGTCGCCGCCGAGCAGATACGTGGGGTCCAGTGGCACTGTGAACGACGGCTGCGCCGCATCCTCGGCTTGGGCACCCACAGGAATACGGCATGGGCTGGGCTGGGTCGGAAGCTCACCTGTGCTCGGATCGAAGCCCGCGAGACTCACCGGCGGACAGTCGACCAAGGCATCAACGGCGAGCGGGACTGCCTCGGAGATGCAACCGAACAGCCCTTGGGTCGGCTGCAGGTTGCACGCGATCCACATCGGCTCGACCTCGGCGACGATGCGCGCCGCGGTGAGCGGACCCTCGGGATCGACGAACAGCGGCTCGAGCGTCACGGTCTCCAGCGGCAGGGCCTCGGCGCGGTCGAGCGCCTCGCCGCGCACGGGAGCCTCGTCGACCACGACCCGCACGGCCAGTGGTCGCAGCGATGCGATGCGCTCGGGCAGCGGCAGCCCTGAACCGCATGCGAACCCCCCGCCTGTCGAGACGAGGGCGAACACAGCGGCGCAGTCACGGAGGCGAGGCATGGTCTAGAACTCGAGCTTGGTGCCGATCGACGGGACGATCGGCAGGCTGGCGATGTACGTGCTGCTCGAGAAGTCGTACGCGTAGTTGATGAACTCGGGGTTTTGCCGGTTGTAGACGTTCTGCACGTCGAGATACAACGAGAGCTTGAC
>CANLQR010000698.1 GCA_947492135.1 Deltaproteobacteria bacterium
CGACGGCGAGGAGGCCTACCTCGGCACGCTGGTGAACGGGTTCCCCAACCTGTTTCTGATTGCGGGCCCGAACACCGGCCTGGGCCACAACTCGATGGTGTTCATCATCGAGACCCAGGTCGCGTACATCATGCGCCTGCTACGGCACCTCAACGACAGCGGCGAGCGTGCGCTCGAGGTCCGCACCGACGTCCAGCGCCGCTACAACGACGAGCTCCAGGGCAAGCTCGCGACGTCGATCTGGGCGACCGGCTGCCGCAGCTGGTATCAGCATCGCAGCGGGAAGATCACGGCGCTGTGGCCCGGGTTCACGGTGGGGTTCTGGCGCCGCACCCGGGCGTTCGACCCGGCCCATTACGTGGTCGGAGCCTAGCCGCCTGTGGCACCCTTGCCGTCGATGCCGCAGCTGCGCTTGGTCATTGCCAACAAGAACTACTCGTCGTGGTCGATGCGACCATGGGTACTCATGCGCCAGGCCGAGATTCCCTTCGAGGAGGTCATGGTCGCGTTCGACAGCGAGGCCTGGCAACAGCGGGTCCCAACCCTCACGCCGACCGGTCAGGTGCCGGTGCTATGGATCGACGACGAGCCAGTGTGGGATTCGCTGGCGATCGCCGAGGCGCTGGCCGAGTTGTTTCCCACCGCTGGCCTGTGGCCAGCCGACGCCCGTGATCGTCGACGTGCCCGGGCCGTGTGCGCGCAGATGCACTCGGGCTTCGGCGAGCTGCGCCGAGCGATGCCCATGAACCTCAACGCCGACCTCGCGGGTCGCGGCCGCACGCCACAGGTCGATGCGGACATCGAGCGGGTCGTGGCGCTATGGACCGAGTGCCGCGAGCGAGCCGGCGACCGCGGACCGATGTTGTTCGGGAGCTTCACCATCGCCGATGCGATGTTCGCACCGGTGGTCACACGGTTCGACACCTATGGCGTCGCGCTGCCCGCGGTCGCGGCGGCCTATGCTCAAGCCGTGCGGGCGCTCGCTTCGCTGCGGGCATGGACCGCGGACGCACGCACCGAGACCGCCTTCGTCGCCCGCGACGAACCCTATCGGGTGGCGCCGTGATCGATCTCGACTTTGTTCGCTCGCAGTTTCCTGCGCTCGCATCGGGCTTCGTCTACCTCGAAAACGCGGGCGGCTCACAGACGCTCGCACGCGTCGCCGATCGGATCCGCGACTATCTTCTGACCACCAACGTCCAGCTCGGTGCCACCTATCCGGCCTCGGAGGCTGCGACCGCGCGGGTACGCGAGGCTGCCCGAGCCACGGCAGCGTTCATCGGCGCGGGCGATCCCGAAACGGTGGTGCTCGGGCCCTCGACCACCCAGTTGCTCGGCAACCTCGCGTTGGCGATGCAGGGTAGTTTCACTCCGGGCGACGAGATCATCGTCAGCTCGGCCGATCATGCCGCGAACCTCGGGTGTTGGCGACGACTCGAGGCCCGCGGCGTCGTGGTCAAGACCTGGCACATCGACCGCGACTCGTGGCGACTCGAGCCAAGCGCGCTGCTGCCATTGTTGACCGATCGAACTCGCCTGGTCGCCCTCACCCATGTATCGAATGTTCTCGGCACCATCCACGACGTCGCCGCGATCGCCCGTCTCGTTCACGATCACGGGGCACGGACCTGTGTCGATGGGGTCGCCTACGCACCGCACCGCGAGGTCGCCGTCGAAGCCTGGGACGTCGACTACTACGTGTTCAGCTTTTACAAGGTCTTCGGCCCCCACATGGCCGTGCTGTACGGCAAGCGCGAATGCCTCGAGGCGCTCGATACGATCAATCACGAGTTCGTGCACGAACTTCCGTACCGGCTGCAGCCCGGCAACCTCAACTTCGAACTCGCCCACGGACTCGGTGGGATCTACGAGTACATCGACGAGCTCGGCGCGCGGAGCCCTGGCACTGGCGCGCCCAAGACCCGCGCGTTCGCGGCGATCGCCGAGCACGAGGAGCGACTCGCGGCGACCATGCTCGACTGGCTAGCGGCGCGACCGGGCGTGCGCATCCACGGCGAACGCAGCGCCCAGCGGGCGCGGCGGGTCGCGACGATCAGCTTCACCGTCGACGGCCGATCGGCCGAGTCGATCGTGCGCGAGGTCGATCGCCGCGGTATCGGGATCCGACACGGCGATTTCTACGCGAAAGAACTCGTGCACGCGCTCGGCGTCGAGGCGACCGGTGGCGTGGTCCGAGTGTCGATGGTCCACTACAATTCCGTCGCGGAGCTCGAGTGCTTGTTCGAGGTGCTCGACTGGGCGCTCTGAAGAGCGCGCAATAACGAGCAGCGCACCGCGCGTAACATCGCTTCCAGGCGCAGCGCGAAGAAAACTCGGGAATCCTGCCAAGTCGCGCTTTCGTCGGCTGCCCGACCTTGCTGGAACACCCGCCTGCCATGAAAGGCTGGTGCACTTGAAGACAAAACGAACAACAGGCCCGAAAACCGCGCTCGCGGTTCTCGTTGCGGTGTTCGTCGGGGGCGGATGCAATGGTGATGGGACGGTGGCCACGACTTCGGCCACTTCGGTCGGCTCTGAGAGCTCCGAGTCCGGTGAGTCGAGCGTGACGCTGACGTCGGCGGATTCGTCCACGACAGCGACGACGGCCGATAGCACCGACGCGACCACCACCGACGCGACCACCACCGACGCGACCACCACTGACGCGACCACCACTGACGCGACCACCACCGACGCGACCACCACAGACACGGACGGCACCACCGGTGACCCCGTGCTCCCGGGCCAGACTCAGAGTCAACTCGTGAACGTCGGTGAGCGCATGGCGAGTCCGAACTACCAGATGGTGTTCACGCTCGGTCAACCAACCCAAACCCAGTCCACCCACAACTCGGCCAACTACCGCCTGCAAGGCGGCCTCATCGGCGCCAACGGGAGTCCTCCATGAACCTGAAATCGATTTCCTCGAAGTTGCTCCTTCCCGCTGCCGCTTTCGCGGCCTTGCTCGGCATCAGTGAAGATGCGCAGGCCGCCGTCCCCGGCACCCTGACGCATCAGGGTCGACTCTTCGACGACGCGGGGGATCCGGTCAGCGGAGCACTCGATGTCACCTACACCATCTACGACGCTGATGTCGGCGGCGCCGCTCTGTGGACGGACACCATCTCGGTGGACTTCGACGAGGGCTACTTCTCCGCCGAGCTCGGCGCGGCCACTGCGTTCGACGTCGCCGTCGTCTTCGACGGCAGCACGCGTTACGTCGGTGTGCAGATCGAGGGCGATGCCGAGATGGCCCCGCGCGGTACCGTAGGCAGCGTGCCGTACGCGATGGTCGCCAACGACGCCAACGGCGACATCAACCCGACCACCGTGAACATTCCCGGCTTCGGTCAGGTGATCGACGAGAACGGTCAGTGGGTCGGAGATCCTTCCGGCCTGGTGGGTCCGGCAGGTCCCGCGGGCGCGGCAGGTCCGGCCGGCGCGGCTGGCCCGGCAGGTGCGCAAGGCCCCGCTGGCGCGGTTGGCCCGGCGGGCGCGGTTGGCCCGGCAGGTCCGCAAGGCCCCGCAGGCGCCGTGGGTCCAGCGGGCGCAGTCGGTCCCGCAGGCGCGGTTGGACCGGCGG
>CANLQR010000699.1 GCA_947492135.1 Deltaproteobacteria bacterium
TCGGCCGCGATATCGCAGAGATCCTCGCGCACGGTGATGGGTTCGTGCCGGGCGAGGCGCTGGATGAGGTGTCGCGGCCGATCTTCCGCGACAGTACCGTGGAGGGTGGCGAGCACTTCGCGTCGCGCTTCTGGCCCGACGGCACGCCGCGGCTGTCGGCGCACGAGTTTCAGGGGGTGTTGTTGTCGCCGTGCACGGATCTGTCGTGCGGTGACTGCCACGACATGCACGGACAGACCCCCGCGATGCAGCTGCGCCGCGACTGGGATCCGGTCGGCACGTGCCTGGGTTGCCACGACGGCGCTGCACTGGGTGGTGCCGAGCAGGCCGGTGGGCACGGTGGACACGGCGCGGCCGCGACGTGTGTCGACTGCCACCTGCCGCGCACGGCGTATGGGCTGCTCGAGGGCATCATCTCGCATCGCATCACCAGTCCGGCACCTGCCGAGCTCGTGGGTCGGCATGACGCACCCGACGCGTGCACGCAGTGCCATGTCGATCGCTCGCGGGCGTGGGCGGTGGCGGCGTTGCCCGGACTCGGCTTGGGCGGGGGCCTGGCACCGGCCGCGGTGACAGCACGCGAGGATCCGCGGGAGTCCTGGGCGTCGCGCGTCGTACTCGATCTCCATGGCGGAGATCCGATCCAGCGCGCACTCGCAACCCACGCGCTGGCGCGGCCCGGGGTTCCGGTCGATGCGCACCAGCGACTGTCGTGGATCATCGACGGCATGGCCGACGACTATGCTGCGGTGCGATGGATGGCGTGGCGTGGCGCCAAGGCGCTCGCGACGGTCGTCGGTGACACCGGCCTCGGTGGAGAGCTCGAGGCGTTCGACCCCGGCGCGGCGATCGAGCAGCGGATCATGGGTTGGCAGCGACTGCGCGCGCGCCTCGGGCCGGGGCCGTTCTCGGGGCGGCCCGATCGCCAGGCAGCGCTGGAATCGAGTCGCGAGGCGGCGGCGATCTGGATCGGCGAGTAGGGTTGGGTGTGCGCTGCTTTAGCGCACCACCGCGACCGCGGCGCAGCTTGCCAACAACATCATCGCGCCGGCCGGGACGATCAGCACCAATGGCCCGGGGTCGGTCGTGCCGTGCCACAGCCCGCCTCCGAAAAATCCCGCGCCGACGCAGACCGCACCCGTCCACGCGGCGAGTCGGATCCGCGGAGCCCAGGCGTTCGGCGTCTGCAGCCGGTGCATCGCCCAGCTCAACCCGAGGTTGACCAGACCGAGGATCGCGCCGTGGGCGTGGCCGAGCCGCAGCATCTCGCGACGCAGTGGATCGTCCACCCAGCCCGTGACGCGCAGCCCGATCATGCCCTCGAGCCACAGGCCCGACGCGAGGAACACCGCGACGCAAGCGACCGAGAACCGGAGATGACGGGCCTCGTCCACGTGGTCGAGATCGTACGGGCGTCGCGCCGGCTTGTCACAAAAGCGGCGACAGGACCCTGGCGAAGCCCTCCGCCAGCCGGCGCTGCCAACCCAGGCCGCGGCGCGCGGGCGCAGTGACCTCCAGCGAATCCACGAGGTCCAGCGCGAAACGGTCGATCATGGAGGTGGTCACCGCGGCGTCGTAGAACATCGCGACCACCTCGTAGTTGAGGTGAAAACTGCGCACGTCCATGTTCGCGGAGCCGACCAAGGCTACGTCATCGAACACGGCGTACTTGGAGTGAAGCATGCCGGCTTGGTACTCGAAGATCCGCGCACCGGCCTCGAAGAGCTCGTCGTAGTAACTCGCGGCCGCGAGCGCCGCGAGCCGCGAGTCGTTGTGTGCCTCGGCGGGCACGATGAGCCGCACGTCGACGCCGCGCAGCGCGGCGGTCCGCAGTGCCAACAGCAGCGGCTCATCGGGTATGAGGTAGGGCGTCACGATCCACACCCGAGTGAACGCACAGGCAACTGCCGCGACGATCTGGGTGCCGATCGCATCGGCGACCGGCGCGTCCGGTCCGCTCGGAATGATCTGGACCAGGGGACCCGCGGCGGCCGGAGCCCGGCGGGGCAGCGATCCATAGGGGTCGTGCTCGCGCAGAGCAGTGTCACGGGGGCGTTTGCGCAGCCAGTTGCGGCCCGACGGGCGCCGCGCATCGACGTGGGCCAGCGCCACGCTTCGGTGGCCGTAGATATCGACCACCTGCCCGGTCGAGACCAGCCAATCCTCGAGAAACACGGCGTCGAGGCCCACCACCGCATCTCCGCTCAGGTCCATCATCACGTCTTGCCAGCCGCGGAGCGAAGCGCCGGTCCCCCGATATTCGTCACCGACGTTCACGCCGCCCACGAACCCGCGTTGCCCGTCGGCGACCAGGATCTTGCGATGGTTGCGGAAGTTCACGGTGTTGCGCCACGGACGCCACGGGATGCGCAGTCGCCCGAACCACCCCAACTCGCCACCGGCCTCGAGCAGTGGGGCGAAGTGCGTCTCGTCGACGCCAAAACTGCCGAGGTGATCGAGCAACACGCGAACCCGCACGCCGATCCGGGCACGGGCAGCGAGTCGCGCCACGAATTCGCGACCGGTCGCGTCATCGCGCCAGATATAGAACAACAGGTGCACATAGTGCTCGGCGCGGTCGATCATCTCGAGCATCGCGTCGAACGTCGCGTGCGGCTCGGAGTGCAGCTTCACTTCGCTGGCGTGGCGCACGGGAGCCGCGGCCGTGCGGAGCGCCAGACGCACGAGGCCACGCTGGTTCGGCGTCGCGCCAGCGGGTAACTCGACGGCCGCAGCAAAGCCGCGCGTGGCGTCGACCGGGCGGATGATCCGTCGCCGCCGTAAACGCAGCCGACGCTTGAGCCGGCGCCCGAACAGAAAGTATGCAAGCGCGCCGAACACCGGCAAGAAGATCAGAGCCAGGACCAACGCGATGGTCGCATTGGGTCGCCGACGCTCGAGCACGACGATGATCGTGATCGCCACGACGTAGACGAGAAACCCGATCTCGAGGGTCCAAGTCAGCGCTGCTGACCCGAGGAGCAGCGGGGGCGAGTGGAACGGGGCCACGGTCTCGAGCACACCGGCGGTGTGGGCGTGGCCGCAGACTACACCGACTAGAGGAGAGCGTCGGCGCACACGCTGCTGTCGAGCGCAGCGGCCGAGCACCAGGCGTCGTCGGTCGCCGCGACGGCGATGAACGCAGCGCGGCAGGCGACTGTGTCCGCGGTCGTGCCGGGCGCCCCGGGGGCGGTCGTACGGCACCAGTCTTGGCAGTCGGCTTGGCCCTCGAAGCCGCTGTCGTCGCCGCAGGCCGCGAGCACGCCGTTGCAGAACCCCGAGCAGCTGGGGTTCTCGTCGACGCAGATCGGGCTCGCCGGGGCTGCGGCGACGCAGGAGGTCAGGCCCGCGCTCAGGAACCCAGCGCGGCACATGACGCTGTCACCGATCGTATCGGC
Organism: Deltaproteobacteria bacterium; assembly: GCA_947492135.1. Taxonomy (GTDB): domain Bacteria; phylum Myxococcota_A; class Polyangia; order Nannocystales; family Nannocystaceae; genus Xiheibacterium. Next base: position 3,399 of record CANLQR010000699.1, read on the forward strand.
CGCGCCCAAGGCCCACTGGTCACATCGTTTGCTGCAGGCCTCGGGACTGGTGAACTCGAGACTCTGACCGCACTCGTGGGCGTAGCGGTCGCAGTACGAGGCGCATGCGCTCGCGTGCGACGGTCTCGGCTCGGCAACCGAGTTGGGTGTTGCGGGCATCATCTTGTTGGCCCGCGTGTTGGC
>CANLQR010000700.1 GCA_947492135.1 Deltaproteobacteria bacterium
TCGCAGCCTTGTCATGCATGCCGTTGACCTTCGCGGTCTCGATCGCTCGCAGAAACGACAGCTCGGCCTCGCGCGTGGCTCCGGCGGCGACGAGGTGGCCACCCAGCGCGAGCTCCAGGGTCACCGCATCGCCGGTCCAGCCCGCCTCGGTCGCCAGGTCACGGGCACTGCGCTGCGCGGCCACAGCCTCGGCGCCACGCCCTCGACTCGACGCCAACGCGGCGCCGAGCGACAGCCGACCGATCTCGCGGCGGCGCGCGCCATCGGGATCGGGACTCCGCACCGGCACATCTGGCCGCGAAGGTGGCGTCACCCCACGCGGACCCGCCGGTGGCCGATCACCGAGCAACCCCTCGAGCTCGGCGTCGGTTGCCGCGGCAGGCAGTCGGGTGTCGAGCCGCCGCGCACGCACGCCCAGGGTCGCGACCAAGGGCCCCACCGCGTCACCCTCGGCCTCGATCACGATCCAGCGCACCGCGGCAAGCTCGCGCCGGCCCAGCAGCAGCTCGACGGACTCGCGAAACTTCGCAGGCGCATCGACGTGCCCCGGTGCCAACACCACCATCAACCCCTCGCTATCGCGTGGCGCAGCCAGCAACAGCTGCCCAAGCTGCAGGCCAAACACCAGCCGCTCGTCGCCGCCGACCGGCGCTTGGGGCAGAGCAGGGACCGATGCCTCGGCGCCCTCACGCCGCCGCTGGTGCTGGCGCCGCGCATGTTCGGCGCGCTGTGACCACGCTGGCAGCATCGCGGTGTGCTCGTGCTCGAACGCGACGAACGCCGCGCGGTTCGTCGGCCGAAACTCCTGTGCCATCACGAGGCCGACGATTGATCGCCGCAGCTCGGGATCCACGACCACCTGCAACAATCGGCAGCCATCATCCCGCAAGAACGCGGCGAGCATGGCGACGAGGTCCTCGATGCTGGTGCTGCGCGCGGACATGGATCAATTGATCTTGACCAGCGCCGACACCAACGTCGCCACCGATGCGGCGGTGACATCGACCTTCGTGCCGTCGAGCGCGGCACCCGACGGGCCGACCGTCAACGACCCGCCCGCGCCCGTACACGACGCCTCCATGCCGGCAAGCGCCGCGTTGGCGTCAAGTGTCAGCGTCGCGCCTTGGCCCGCGTTCGCGGCGATGCTCGCCGCGTTCAAGGCCGCGTCCGCAGTGAGCTCCAGCGTCGCGCCCAGGCCCGCAGTCGCCAGCACGCCATCGGTCAGCATCACCAGACTACCGGCGTTCGAGGCGAGAAACGTCTGCTTGTCGTCCATCTGCAGCGTGGCACCCGAAGCCGCGTTGACCATCACCGAGCTACCCAACCGCATCAGCGCGCCGCGCCCGGCGAGCACCACGGCGGTCTCATCGAGTCTTTGCATCGTGCCGGCGCCGGCCTGGAACTGGATCGTCATGCCGTCCATCACGATCGAACTGCCGCCCACCCGCAGCTCGATGCGTTCCGCCGCGTCGATGAGCACCGTGCCGATGTCGGTCACCCGCACCTCCACGGCGCCCTTGACCGTCACCGACGTGCCGGCAAGCCCCTCGGTCCCACCACCGTCGACGGCGAGGGTCTGGTTGCCCTTGATCGTCGTGTGCTGGTCGCCATCCACGGTGATCGAGCGGTCGTGCCCGACCGTGAGGGTTTGATCGGCCCCGACACTGCGGCTCTCGTTGCTCAGCACCTGCGTCCGCAGGTCACGCTGAGCGCGTACATAGATCTGCTCGGCGCCCGCCGCGTCCTGGAACGTCAACTCGTTGTAACCATCTCCACCCGGTGTGCTCTGCGTGCGGATCGTGCTCTTGGTACGATCGTCCGGCATCGGATACGGGTGAGAATGCGTGCCGTTGTAGACGCTGCCCACGCAGATCGGCCGATCGGGATCGCCGTCGATGAAGGCGACGAGAACCTCCATCCCCACGCGCGGGATGAAATTCGAGCCCCAACCGTTGCCTCCCCACATCTGCGCGACCCGCAGCCAGCACGACGACAGCTCGGGTGGGCCGTCGGATCGATCCCAGTGCATGCGTACGGTGATGCGGCCGTTGTAGTCGACGTGGATGTCTTCGCCCTTTGGGCCGGTGACCACCGCGGTGTGTAGGCTGTGGAGCCGCGGTCGTGGGATCGTGTGCTCGGGCCGGTGCTGCACCGCGAGCGGCTGACATTCGAAGGTGTTCGTGTAGTTCGGAGAAGCGCGATGCTGGCCGCCGGCCAGCTCGACCTCGGGGCAGTCGCCGCGGTGGAGCACCGACCGCACGAGCAGGGGTTCGACTGCCTCCTGGCCGACGTCGAACAAAAAATAAGATCCGACCGCGAGCGCCGACACGTTGCTGGTCCCTGACACCAGGGCAGCTCGGGCCGCGAGCCGCTGCTGCTCGCGCTGCACCGAGGCCTTGAGGGCCTGCTCGGTCTCCATCGTCGTCATCACCTCCATCGGGCTGCCCACTCGTCGCGGATCCACCCGCTCGGAGCTCGGGCCGGTCGCCTCGGCGGGGTAGGTCTGCTCGAACACGGTTGCGCCGAGGATCCACTTCCAGTTGCGCTCGACCACCGCCGGACCCGGTACCCGACGAACGATCGTCAGCGCCTGGATGCTCTCGACCTCGGCCTCCTCGAAGTGCTCCGGGATGACACGCAGCTCGGGGTCGTCGATCGCGATCGGCCCGAACCCCCGCGTGGCCTCGACCAGGTGCATCACCGGCCGAGGCCCACTGAACTCGAGAAACCACGCAATGCCCTCGTCCTCGAGCAGACGCATCGCGAAGTCGAGGTCGCTCTCGCCGTACTGCACGCAGTAGTCGCGGACGTCGCGTTCCTGATCCAGCACGACCTCGAACTCGCACTCGCCGACGGCGCCCAACAGATCGCAGACGATGTCGACCACCTTGATGTCCTGAAAGATCCGATATCGGGTGGCCCGGCGCGCGCGTGCGAGCAGCGGTTCGAAGCACACGTGCGCATGCGTCTCTCCCGAGGCCGTCGCGAAGAGCTCGGCACGGGTCACCTCGCCGACAAACGATCGCGACGCCTCGTCCCGCGTGATCGTCACGCGCGCAGCGACACCCAAGAGATCCGACGCGACCACGATGCTCGGCGTCAGCACGCGCAGCTCCGCGCACAGCGGCTGACTCAAGCGCTCCTCGAGCACGATCGACCGCACGCGCCAGTCGAAGTCGCCACACTCGAACTGGTATTGCACGGGGGAGATCACGGTTGCCATCGCCTGGTCGCCTCTCGCTGCGCGGCGCGAGTGGGCCAACGATAACCCAGCCTGCTGGACCAGGACCCGCCGGCGTCGTCCGGCGCCAGAGGTCGGCCGCCGACACGAGGTCGTTGCACGGGGTCGTGGCCGCGCCGTCCCTTGGCCACCGTAGACCGCATGCAAGCGGATAGGGGACATAAAGGGTGCGGATAGGGGACATAAAGGGTTTGGTACTTTACATAATGGTTAAGCGTTTGGGCTGCCACGCGAGGCAGGATGGCCGTTCTCGGCGACGGCGCACCTCGAGCGGGGCGGGGCAAACGTCTGATTGAGGCAAGCCGCTCACTCAGGCGCGCGTCGGAGCCGCGGTC
>CANLQR010000701.1 GCA_947492135.1 Deltaproteobacteria bacterium
GCGAACGTGCTGGCGGTGTACCTGGGTGGGACCGCACTGGGCGCCTGGATCTGGGCGCGTCGAGGTCCGGCGTGGGCCCACCGTCGACCGTCGACCACGGTCGCGGCACTGCTGGTCGCGCTGGCGACGGCGACGGTGGTCGCCGCGAAGATCGTCGAAGCGGCACCGGGCATCGTCGACGCCGTCGCTCCCGAGGGCTCGTCCCTGACCGCGCACTTGCTCGCCGAACTCACCGTGGCAGCGGGGGTCTTTGCGCTGCCGACCGTGCTGATGGGCGCGCTGTTCACCCACGCGATGGGCTTGGTTGCACCGGGTGGAGTCGGGCGCGCGTATGCGATCAACACCGCCGGTGGCGCCATCGCTCCGTTCGTCTTCGGCGTGTGGGCACCCGCCGCGCTGGGCTACAAAGATGCGTTCTTCCTGGTCGTGTATGGCTACCTGCTGGTCTTTGGCGCCTACACCTGGTTTCGCCGCTTCCGCCCGATGCACCAGATCGCCGCGATCCTCGGCGTGGTCGCCTTGACGGCGTTGGGCCCCAAGGATCTCGTGTTGACGCCGCCGGACGAGGGCTGGAAGACCATCGCCGAGCACCAGAGCGCGATGGGGCTGGTGATCGTCAGTGAGAAGCTCGACACGGCGAACACCAAGCTGCCGCTTCGGCGCCTGCAGATCGGTCGGCACTTTCGCATGGGCGGCGCGATGTCGTTCGGCGAGCGGCGCATGGGCCATCTTCCGTTGCTGCTGGCGGGCGACCCCAAGCGTGCGCTGTTTCTCGGGGTCGGCACAGGCGCGACGTTGGGAGCGGTGCGGTCGTTCGCGTCGCTCGAGCACATCGATGCGGTCGAGTTGGTCCCCGCCGTGCTCGACGAGCTCCACCAGTTCGACGCGATCAATGCCACGGTCCGTGAGGACGCCCGAGTCGTGTTCCACGGGGCCGACGCCCGGCGTTTCGTCGCCGCGAGCCGCGACAGCTACGACGTGATCGTCGCCGACCTTTTCCATCCCGGCCTCGACGGCGCCGGCAGTCTGTATGCTCGCGAGCACTTCGAGAACGTCGCCGCTCGACTCGCGCCCGGTGGCCTGTTCGCGCAGTGGCTACCGCTGTATCAGCTCGACGAGCAGACCCTGCCGATTCTCGCGTGCACCTTCGCCGCGGTGTTCCCCGAGGCTCACGGCTTTCTCGGGATCTACAACGTCCAGACCCCCGCGCTGGTGCTCATCGGCCGCAGCGGCGGCGCGCCGCTCGAGATCGACGTCGCCGCCGTCGAGCGCCAGCTCGCCGCGCCGATCTATCGCGAGCTGCTCATGCAGGATCCGCGCGACCTGCTGGGCGCGCACCTGCTCGACGCCGCCGGTATTGCAGCGCTGTGCGGTGACCACCCGCAGAACACCGACTTTCGCCCGTACCTCACGCTTGGGGGGCCCCGGGTGGCGTACGAAGGCATGGCTCGACACGGCGCCGACAACCTCACCCGGATCCTGGCGCTGCGGAGCAGCCTCTCGGGCTCGGCACTCGTCGGCGAACGCGGGGCGGCGTTGGCGTCCGACGTCGATCGTTTCGGCCGGGCGCTCGCGACGTATCTCGACGGCGAGATCCTGCGAATGCCGACGCCCGAGGTTCAGTCGATGCCCGCCGCCGCCATCGAGCGCTATCTCGAGGCCTTCACGATGGCGCCGGAGTTCGTGCCGCCGCGGGGCATGTTGCTCGCGGCCGCCGCACGCGACGGCGCGCTGGCCGAGCGCGTGCTGCCGCAAATGCTCGCCGCCGCGCCAGAGGATCGCCGGGTGTGGCAGGCCTGGCTGGCCCACCTCCAGCGATCGGGCGACACCGGGCGCTTCGAGCAGGCGCGCGCCGAGGCCGAGCAACACTTCGGCGCCACCGGCGGGCCCAACGAGTGACGGCCGTGGTGGGATGGCGACGGGCGGGTTACTCGGTCTCGGCCTTGGCGGTGGGCGGACACCAGGAGGTGTGCCTCACGTCACCGGCTTGGCCATCGTCACGAGTTCCTCTGCCGAGGTCGGGTGAATCGCCAGCGTCGCGTCGAACTGGGCCTTGGTCGCGCCGCATCGCACAGCCACCGCGAAGCCTTGGATGATCTCGGGCGCGTCCGGTCCGACGATGTGAACCCCGAGCACGCGATCACTGGGCGCATCGACGACCAGCTTCATCATCGTGACCGAAGCCTTGCCAACAAACGCGTACTTCATCGGCCGGAACTTCGAGCGGTAGATCCGGACCGGCCCTAGGGCCCGCGCTTGGGCCTCGGTGAGCCCGCAGGTGCCGCACGGCGGCTGCGAGAATACGGCAGTCGCGACGCCATCATGCAAGGCGGTGCGCGGCGTCCCGCCGAACTCGGTATCCGCGAAGGCTCGACCGTCGGCGATCGCCATCGGGGTGAGCTGCGGCCGTGCCGTCACGTCACCGATGGCATAGACCGACGCGACCGACGACCGTGACCAGTCGTCGACCACGACGCGACCGGCGTGGTCGATCTCGACGCCGAGTTCCGCCAACCCGATGCCTTCGGTGTTGGGCACGCGTCCGGTTGCAAACAGCACAGCATCGGTCGCCACGGCCACACCGCTGGCCAAGCGCACCTGCAGCGCATCACCCTCGCGGGCCACCGACTCCACCTCGGTGTGCTCGCGGAACTCGATCCCGGCGACGACCATCTGTTCGGCGAGGTGGGTGCGGATGTCGTCGTCGAAGCCACGAAGCACACCGCGGTCGCGCAGCAGCATGGTGACGTCGCAACCCGCGGCGCGGTAGATCCCGGCAAACTCCACGGCGATGTAACCACCACCGACGATCGTCACATGACGGGGCAACTCGCTGCGATCGAGCGCGTCGTCCGAACTCATGCACAGCTCCGCGCCGACGATCCCGGGCCGCCACGGGCGCCCACCGGTCGCCACCAGGATCCGCTGCGCGGTGTACCGACGTCCGTCGACCTCGACGGTATGCGGATCCACGATCACGCCGCGTCCGCTGACGAACTCGACCCCGGCATCGGCGAGCATGCGCGAGTAGAGCAACGAGAGCCGATCGAGTTCCGTGCGCTTGGCGTCCACGAGTCGCGGCCAATCGACCTGGCCCGAGACCTCCCAACCGAAGCCCCGCGCGACCCCGATCTCCTCGGCGAACGAGGAGGCGTAGACCATGAGCTTCTTGGGAATGCAGCCGCGCAGTACGCAGGTGCCTCCCGGCGCACGGTCCTCGCAGATCGCGACCTTGGCTCCGTGGGCAGCCGCGCGGCGACTTGCCGCGACGCCGCCGGATCCCGCGCCCAACGTGAACAGATCGAAGTCGAAGGTGGTCATCTAGTCAGCCTTATCGCGGTCGGTGACGGGTTTTGCGAAGCCCAGGCGAGCGGCGGCCTGCTCGCGCCACATGGCCCAGGGCGATGCCCAGGACGGCGAGGCTTCGGCAAGCCACGCGCGCACCGGGAGCTGCCCCGCCGCCGCCACGGCGTCGAGGATCGCCAGCTCGGCCGCCGGCTCGCGCGAAAATGGAAACGGGTTGCGCGGGGTGCTCGGAGGCAAC
>CANLQR010000702.1 GCA_947492135.1 Deltaproteobacteria bacterium
GTCCCTGGCCGACGTGCACCGCCACGGGAGTGGCGCCGCACCAGCGCTGCAGCAACTGCACCGCCTCGGCGCACGCGGCTTCGAGCCCGTCACCGTGGTCGACACCGCGCTCGAATCGATGACTGCTGTCGGTGGACATGCCATGGCGACGCGCGCTGCGGCGGATGCCTTTGGGCTCGAACCACGCGGCCTCGAGCAACAGGCTCGAGGACTCGGGGGAGACCCCCGAATGCTGCCCTCCCATGACTCCAGCCAGTGCCAGCGGACGGCTGGCATCCGCGATCACCAGGTCGTCTTCGACCAGCGCGAGATCGCGGCCGTCGAGCGTACGCAAGACCTCCGCCGCGGCGGCGTGGCGCACCACCACGCGGGCCTCGCTCAGTTGCGCTCGGTCGAACACATGCAGCGGTTGGCCCCACAGCATGAGCACCAGGTTGGTCACATCGACCGCGTTCGACAGCGGGCGCAGCCCCAGCCGGTGGAGTCGCACGCGCGCGGCCATCGGCGAGGGGCCAATGCGGGCGCCCTCGAAGGCGACGCCGAAGTAACGACCGCAGCGGTCAGGCGCCGTGATCGTCACGATGCGCTCGGCGATCGGGAGTGCCGGCAATGCGAGCGCCGGCGGGCGCCATCGTCCGCCGAGCTTCACCGCGAGATCGCGGGCCACGCCGACGTGGCCAAGCGCGTCAGGCCGATTGGGCGTCACCGAGAGTTCGATGATCGTGTCGACCACACCGGGGATCGCCACGGCGAGCGCCGTTCCCGGCGCGAAGCGATCGGCGAGGACCACGATGCCACTGCCATCAGGCCCGATGTCGAGCTCGGTCTCCGAGCAGATCATCCCCTCGCTGTCGACGCCGCGGACAGCCCGAGCCGCGATCTCGAGCCCGCCCGGCAGGCGTGCGCCCGGCCGTGCGAACAACACCTGGCCACCCGAGGCCGGGACATTCGACGCGCCGCAGACCACCGCGCGCGTCGCATGACCGTCGAACAGATCGACGATCCTCAGGCGATCGGCGCCGGGATGCGCACGTACCCCCATGACCTCGCCAACGACGACGTGCTCGAGCCCGGCGCCATGATGCACGACGCCTTCGACCTCGAGCCCCAGCCCAGTCAGCCCCGCGGTGAGCTCCGCGGTCGACATCCCGGCGATGTCGATGACATCCCCGAGCAGTTCGCTCAACCATGCCCGGGAGATCAGCATGGGAACTGCTCCAGGAATCGGACGTCGTTCTCGAACAACAGCCGCAGATCATGAATCTGGTGCATCAGCATGGCCATGCGATCGATGCCAAAGCCGAACGCCCAACCGGTGTAGCGCTCGGGATCGATACCGCAGGCCTCGAACACTGCGGGATGGACCATGCCGGCGCCGCCGAGTTCGATCCAGCCGCTACCCTTGCACACGCTACAGCCCTTGCCGCCGCAAAACGGGCACTGCATGTCGAACTCGGCGCCAGGCTCGACGAACGGGAAAAACGACGGACGAAATCGTACCTCCAGCGGGCGCTCGAAGAATGCGCTGACGAACCGATACAAGGTTGCGCGCAGGTCGGCCATGCTGACGCGCTCGTCGATGCAAAGGCCCTCGATCTGGTGAAACATCGGGCTGTGCGTTGCGTCGTCGTCGCGCCGAAACACCGTGCCCAGGGCGACAATCCGGATCGGCGGACGCCGCTGCATCATCGTTCGCACTTGTACCGGCGAGGTGTGCGTGCGCAGCACCAGATCGCCCAGACTCCAGCGCGAACCCGCGGGAGGTTCCACGAAGAACGTGTCCGCCATGTCGCGCGCCGGATGATCGGGTCCGATGTTGAGATCGTCGAAGTTGAACCTGGAAAATTCGACATGAGGGCCATCGACGACGTCGAAGCCCATTGCGCCAAATACCCGCTCGAGCGCGCGGCGGGTTCTCGTCACGGGATGCAGCGTGCCCATCGGCGGGGTCGCGATCCACGTGAGGTCCTCGAACGCACCCAGCGCCGAGGCCTCGGCCTGGGCCCGCAACACCGCGCAGCGGGCCTCATAGGCCGCCTCGCAGCTCGCCTTGGCCTCGTTGATCTGCTGGCCGCGCGTGCGCCGTTCTTCAGGCGGCAGCGCGCCGAGGGTTCGGGTCACCTCGGTGACGAGCCCCTTCTTGCCCAGATACTTGACCTTGCAGGCGTACGCCTCGTCGAGTGTCCCCGCGGCGGGTAACTCGACCTCGACAAACGCATGCAGCAGCTCCGCGAGTGAGACGTCAACGGACAAGGCCCGACGATATCAGACCCGCGGTTGGGACAACCAACAACGAAGCCGCGTGGCACCGGGGCCAACGCGGCTTCGACAAGCTCCGAGCCTCGGGCTCGGGCTTCAGGCGGCTGCGGCTGCTGCCGCTCGCTTGGCGGTCTCGACGACCTTGGTGAACGCGATCGGATCCATCACCGCGAGATCGGCCAGCGCCTTGCGATCGATCTGGATCCCGGCGAGCAACAGCGCATGCGTCAGCTGGCTGTATGTGGTGCCGTTGGCGCGGGCGCCGGCGTTGATGCGGACGATCCACAGCCGCCGCATGAACCGCTTCTTGTTTTTGCGACCGCGGTACGCGTGCATCCACGCGCGATGAACCGCCTCGACAGCGCGTCGCCACATGCGGCGACGACCGCCGACAAAGCCGCGGGCGAATTTCAGGACTCGATTTCGGCGACGGCGGGCTTTAAACCCTCGTTTTGCGCGTGGCATGACTCATCTCCCGCCGTACGGCAGCATCAGCTCGATGTGTTTTTGATCGGGCGTTGACACCACGGTCGTTCCACGGAGCCTGCGGACGCGGTCCGCATTTTTCTTGGTCAAGATATGGTTTTTGTGGCTGTGCTTCCGCTTGGCTTTGCCAGTTGCGGAGAAGCGAAAGCGCTTCTTGGCGCCACTATGAGATTTCATTTTGGTCATGCGGGACCCCGGGGGCGGTTTGATACCCCATGTAAGGCGGCCAGGGCAAGGGGTGCACGGGCAACAGCCCGTTATGCACCCTCGGTGGCCGGTGTGTCAGCGGTGGCGGCGGCGTCTGCGTCGTCACCCTCGTCATCGTCGTCGTCATCGTCGTCATCTTCTTCAGGCAACGGCGCCAGGTAGCCCTGCTCGTCGGTGGTGCCACCGCCTGGCAATGGCGCGGCATCCGCGGCTGGCTTGGGTCGCACCACGGGGATCGCCCCGGGCTTGGGCGGCTTGGGTGCCAGCACCATGTTCATGCGGTTGCCCTCGAGCTGCGCCATCTGGGCGACGGTGGCGATGTCCGCGATGCCCTTGCACACGCGATCGAGGATCGCGCGCCCGGTCTCCGGGTGGATGATCTCGCGACCGCGAAATTGGACGACCAAACGGACCTTGTCGCCCTCGCCCAAGAACCGCCGGATGTGGCGCAGCTTGAAGTCGAAGTCGTGCTCGTGGGTCTTGGGTCGGAACTTGACCTCTTTGACTTCGGAGGTCTTCTGGTTCTTCTTCGCGTCGCGTTCGCGCTTGGCAGTTTCGTACTTGAACTTGCCATAGTCCAT
>CANLQR010000703.1 GCA_947492135.1 Deltaproteobacteria bacterium
CGAGCTCGTAGAGGAGGTCGGCGTAGTCCGAGTTCCACTCTGCGGCGAGCAGCGGCGCATCGACGCCCAGTCCCGCCCGGGCCGCCTGCTCGAGAAGATCGCGGGCCGTCGCGACGTTGCCGCGAAGCTTCTCGAGGCCTGCACGCAGCAGGTTGTGCTCGAGCGCGATGACGGGGTCGTTGCGCAGGATCAGCGCATCCAAGCTGCGCAACCCCGCTGCGGACTGACCCAGTGCGAGTCGTTGCCGGGTTTGGGTCAGCACTGCCAGCGCGTCGCGCCGACCTTGGTCATCGTCGCCATCGGTGGCGTACTGCGCCAGTGACAGCGGATCCTCGCAGCGTGCCAGTTCGCGCTCGGTCCGCTCGATGGCGTCGAGCGCGTTGGTCAGAACATCCGGGTCGGCGTCGAGCAAAGACGCCACGAGCTCGCGCTGCGAGGACAGCATTCGATCGGAGCATGCACCGACGGCCGTGGTGACTGCCGACGGCGCGCGGTCGACACTCGCGGCCTCGCACCAGCGCTGGCGTAGCGCGACCCACGATGCGGTGGTCCGATCGAGCGCTGCGGTGGTGCGCGCCGCGGTGTCGGCCGCAAACGGCACGGCGACCGCAGCCACCGCAGCGAAAACGTCCTTGCGGATGCTGTCATTCCAGACGGCTTCGATCAGCTCCGTCTCCCGCGCGCAGGTCGCAGTGGCGGCGTCGCCGGTTTGCGTGAGCTCGAGGGTTGCCACGGTCGCCAACCCGCCCAGCGCGAGGGTTGCAGACAGCTTGATCGCATGCCGCCGGCTTGCGGCTGGATCGCGGCGAAGCTCGGCGAGCAGCGGCTCGAGCGTGGGGAATCGTGCGGCCGGATCGACTTCGAGCGCGCGGTAGATCGCTGTCTGGAGTCGCTTGGGTACCGCGGTCTTGCGCGGGAACTCGAGCATTGCGCCGTCGAGGACCGCCACTGCGTACTGCGCCGCACCGTCGGCGGGAAACGGCAGATAGCCGCAGAATCCCTCGAACAGCGCCACCGCGAACGAGAACTGGTCAGCGGCGGGCGTGGTGATGCCAGACGCCTGCTCCGGGGCCATGTACGCCGGAGTCCCGAGTCGTGTGCCCACCGGGGTCAAGTTGCTGTCGAAGGCCGAGCCCGAGCTTCGTCGCGATCCACTTTCGTGGCGCAAGCTCGCCGGTTTGGGAGTGCTCGAGCGCGGCGGACGTGACGACGCCTGCCCGGGTTCGCGCGGCGAGAGCCCGAGATCGGAGGCGGGTTTCGCGAGGCCGAAATCTGCGACCTTGGCGACGGGTCCATCGGCGACCAAGACGTTCTCGGGCTTGAAGTCGCGATGGACGATGCCCTGGCCGTGGGCCGCGAGCAGCCCGGCGCCGGCTTGCGCGAACACCTGTGCGGTCGCTTGCCAGGAGCGTGCGGTGCGGAGCCACTGGCGTAACGTGGTGCCCTCGACGAGCTCCATCGCGATGAACATGTCACCGCTCGCTGCGTCGCGCCCCACATCGTAGACCTGAACCACGTTGGGGTGGCTGAGCTTGGCGATCGCCTGGCCTTCGCGCGCGAGCCGAAGCTGGGCCTGATCATCGTCGGCGAAGCTCAGCAATCGCTTGATCGCGACCGGGCGGTCGAGCTCGGGATCGTGAGCCCGAAAGACCTCACCCATGCCGCCCCGGCCGATCCGCTCCATGAGCAGGTAGCGCCCCAGTGCCGCCACGGCAGGCGCAAGCTCGCGTCGCTCTCCGAGGGCGCCGAACTCGGTGGTCTGCACCCCGGTTGGCAGCGGCTCATCAGGCACGCGCGATGCGGAGTCGGTCAAGCCGTGGCGAGCCTAACATGGACGGCCACACGGCCTTGTCGACGAGCCGAAGGAGCCGTCGGTTGTCGACGCAAACCGACGTTCTTGCCACCGGTGCCTGGGCCGTCGGTCAGCTCTGCCGCACGAGCTCGCCCAGCAGGTGGCGGTCCGCGGCATGGGCCATCGCGACGTCCATCGCGAGACGACCGGCCCGTACCAGTCGTGCCATCGCGAGCTCGAGACTGACCATGCCCTCGGCGCGGCCCTTTTGGATCTCGCTTTGGATCTGGTGACCCCGGAGCTCGCGGATCTTGGCCGCAACTGCGGTCGTCACCAGCAGCTTCTCGTAGGCAGGTACCCGAGCGGGCGGCCTCGTCGACGGCAGCAGTACCTGGGTCACGACTGCACGCAGCACGATCGCCAGCTGGGCGCGGATCTGCGGCTGCTGGTGCTCGGGAAACACGTCGACGACGCGATCGATGGCCATCGCAGCGCTACCGGCGTGCAAGGTGGCCAGCACCAGGTGGCCGGTCTCGGCTGCAGTGAGGGCTGCCGAAATGGTCTCGCGGTCACGCATCTCGCCCAGCAAGATGATGTCCGGGCTCTCTCTCAACGCGGCCCGCAGGCCGGTCGCAAAGTCCACGACGTCGCGACCGATCTCTCGCTGTTGCACGAGCGCGCGCGCGGGCGTGTACTCGTACTCGATCGGATCTTCGAGTGTCAGCACGTGCTTGGCGGCGGTGCGGTTGACGTGCTCGACCAGCGCCACCAGCGTGGTCGACTTGCCCGAGCCCGCCATGCCCGTGACCAGGACCAGTCCGGTGCGATGGTGCGTGAGTTCGTGGAAGTCCTCGGGGAGATTGAGCTCTCGCAGCGATGGGACGTCGGTGCGGATCGGCCGCAGCGCGGCAGAGAGGCCCCCATGGCGGCGAAAGAGATTCGCCCGCCAGCGGCGAAGGTGACCGCCATCATGCAGCTCGATGGCGAGATCGGTGCTGCCGCTGCGCTGCAGCTCGTCACGGTGGTCGACGTCGAGCAGCGGCGTGAAAAAGTCGCGCAGCTCGGCCTCCTCCACGACATCGTCGAGCTCGAACAGCACGCCGCCGACGCGCAGGCGGACCGGCCGGCCGCTGGTGAGAAAAACGTCGGACGCGCCATCGTGTTGCGCTCGCGCCAGCGAGCGTGCGATTGGCCCGACCGCGCTGGTCACGTGGGAGCTGGCACGTGCGCTCGCAGGTTCGCGAGCCGAGCCCGCCGCAGGTTCTTGCCCGAGCTCTGCGAGCGTCGACGGATCTGCGGGAAACCTCGGCCCCGGCGTGGCCGCTGTCGCGCGGGGCGGCGCAGGTGGGGTCGCTGCGGTGATCAGGCGAAACGCGAGGCGAAGCTCCGTGCGGGTGCGCAGCAGCGCGACCGCGTACTGTCGCCCGTCTGGACTGCGATACTCGGTGTCGAGGGTCTCGTTGGTGGCGAGAACCTGCCGCTGCTCGGCCGAGGTGACCTCCTCGAGGATCATCTCGACGGTGTCGGCGTCGAGACTCGGCATGCTCAGCGCAACCTTGCTACCGCGGCGCTCGAGCACCGGCGGCGCACCGGAGCAGATCACCAGTGCTTGCGCGGCTTGGGCCTCGACGAGTTTCAGGAGCGGATCGATGATCATCGGGTGTCCACGAAGCTTGCAGCCACCGTGCCGCGCGAGGTGGGTCCCACGAGCAACGCTGGCGCAGCCCGGTCAT
>CANLQR010000704.1 GCA_947492135.1 Deltaproteobacteria bacterium
GCTCGTCGTCATTGAAGGGACGATCGCCTGCCCGGTCGGCGCACAGGATGCCCCGCAGGCTATGGCCCTCGAGCAAAGGGATGGCGCACAGATCGGTGACAGGCTCGGGCCCGCGGTAGTAGGGGGGCAGCCTTCGACCGCCCAGTGCATGCAGGCGCAGTGGTTTGGGCTCGGCGAGCACACTGATGAGCACCCCGGGGTTGGCCAGCTCGGGGGACTCGGACAGCAGCTCACCGGCAGAGGCGACCTCTTTGATCACCAACGTCGGCAGCGATCGGCCGCCGCGATCGGCCTGGGCCCCGGACTCGCACCACAACAACACTGCGCTGTGCAGCCCCATCGAGGTCCGCAACAGCTCGAGGGTGTGAAACACCTGCTCGTGAATGTTCTCCACGGCGGCGTGGACCATGCGAATTTCTTCGTCCTCGCGGGTGCGAACCCGCGATCCGGCCGGCAGCTGCGACGAGATCAGTCGAAAGTCCTTGGCCTCCTGACGCATGCGGGACAACTCGTCGGCAATGCGACGGCCGTGCTCGGCCCGAAGCCGACGGGTCAGGCTGCCCAGCACGAGGCGGTTGCCCAGCGCGAAGAAGGCGATGAAGCTGGCGTGCTGGGCACCGAGCATCCAGGCCACCTGGGTACCAACACGGGCGGCGAGAGTCGCCTCGAGCGCGAACGTGGCGAGCAGCACGCCGACGACGCCGACGCGCGTGCGCTGAACCACCAGCACGAAGGAGACCAGCGCATACACCAACGGATGCAGGAACGACGTGGCGCCGCCGCTCATCGCGACGATCACGTAGACGGCGGTGACCAGCGGCACGCCCAGCTCGAGCTCGCGCCAGCTCGAGACCACCGTGACGGCACGCTGCCCGCGCGACGGTAGGATCTCGCGGACGGTCGCCCAGCTCAACGCGGTGGCGAGCAAGGTCACCAGTGACAGCACCGGCAGCTCGGCCTTGGCCAGCGCGCCCAGCGACAGTCGGCCGGTCAACAGCAGGGGCCAGCAGGCGACGGCGACCAGCAGCGGCCAATGACTCGAGAGACTCCGACGAGCGAACCACACCGTGCGCGCCAGCGCGGTCATGGTGCCTTTGCCTGGACTGGGACGCGCTCGACCTCGAACACCACCTCACCCGGAGCGATCAGATTGAGATCTTCGCGGGCGATGCGTGCGACCTCGTCGGGATCGGACTTCAGGGCCCACACCTCGGCGGCCAGAGCGGCGATTTCTTCGGCCAGCGCGCCGTTGGCCGCGGTCAGCTCGTCGCGCTCGCGTTGCACACGCTCGAGCTCGTCGCTCTGCGCGGCGCGCTCGAGCTGCGCGGGGCCCCAGGCCACGAGCGCCGCCACCGTGGCGGCGAGCAAGATGCGATTCGCCCAATGCATCGGAACCGTCGGAACCTACTGGTGCCCACGACCTGGGGGCAAGAAACCGGCGGCCTCGGGCCACCCGTACCTCACCCTACTGCGCAACTGCACCGTCGCGGCGCCCACGCCTGGGACGGCGACCGGCGGGCTTGGTCAGCGACCGT
The DNA here is from genome assembly GCA_947492135.1 of Deltaproteobacteria bacterium. Lineage (GTDB taxonomy): Bacteria > Myxococcota_A > Polyangia > Nannocystales > Nannocystaceae > Xiheibacterium. Next base: position 1,536 of record CANLQR010000704.1, read on the forward strand.
GGAGGATTCCGAGTCGCTCCAGCCCGCAGCCTTTGGCCGCGTCCATCACGCGGATCACGAACTGGTGCTGCGTCGCCTCGTCGGCCCGGATGTTCACGCCAGTGGTCGCGTCGGCCTGGGCCGCGGCGCACAGCCGCATCTCCAGCTCGCGTTCGTCCACGGTCTTGCCGTCGACTTCGATCCGGCCCTCTTTGCCGATCGTGATCACCACCGACTTGGGCTCCTGGGTGACGTCGCGATTCTTGGCCTTGGGCAGCTTCACGCGGAACGACGGATTGTTCTGGAACGTCGACGTCAGCACGAAAAAGATGAGCAACTGGAACACCACATCGATGAGCGGCGTGAGGTCGATGCTCAGCTCGTTCTTGCGACGCCGCTTGGCATGTGCGCCCGAGAAGCTCACGTCGGAGCATCCTCGGCCGCGCGACGGCGGTCTTCGTTCTTGTCCTCGGTAGCCTTGGCGTCCGTGCGGTAGTGATGGCCGAGCATGTCGACCATCGCAAGCGCATCTTCTTCCATGTCGACCACAATGCGTTCGTTGTAGCCCTGGAGAAACTTGTAGATCACGAGCATCGGAATCGCGACGACCAGGCCGTAGGCCGTCGTGATCAGCGCCTGCCAGATGCCCTCGGCGAAGGCCTCTGGCCCCACTGCCCCATTTTTGGAGGCCTCGACGAAGTTCTTGAAGACCTGGATCATACCGACCACGGTCCCGAGCAGTCCCAGCAAAGGGCTGACCGCGGCGACCGTTCCGACGACCTCGACGTTGCGACCCATGCGGGCGACCTCGCGGTTGCCCACCTCCTCTACGGACTCCTTGATCTCCTCACGCGGCTGGCCGTTGGCGTGGGTGCGCAGGCCGGCCGCCAGGATCAGCGCGATGCTCGAACGATTCTCCTCGCACAGCAGCAGCGCCTCGTTGGTCTTGCGCTTGGCGACCATGCCGCGGATGCGATCCACGAACGCCCGCGGAAGGACCTTCGAGCGTTGCAGCGACCACAGCCGCTCGATGAACACCGCGACGCCGACGACCGACGCTGCCAGGATCGCCCACATGAGCGGTCCGCCTTGTTCGAACAGTTCCTTGACGTCCATGCCTGCGCTCTCGAAACCACTGCCGAAGCCCGAGTTCTTGACGACCCCGAGTCTGACGGACCGCGTGGATCATGGTCGCGAGCCGCCCTGGGAGCAACCGCGACGCCCGTGGACGCCCGCGCCAGGGGTGGATATCCGCAGCGCGGGTCGCAAACGGCCCCTCGGGACCGCGCGGGCTTGACGGAGCGCCGCCGAACGGTGTACCCAAGCGGCCCGCACGACCGAGAATCGGCTCGCGCGTCCCATGGGGGTATAGCTCAGCTGGGAGAGCGACGCGCTGGCAGCGCGTAGGTCAGGGGTTCGAGTCCCCTTACCTCCACTGAAACCAACGGGGTCACCGGTCACCGGGCCCCGGGGTCCGACTCTCCCGCGGCTACGGCCGGGACCCGTCGACGCGGTAGCGGGCGAGGTCGACGTGGAGGTGATTGCGGTGGGCGCTGTCGAAGTACGGCGTGATGACGACGGAGAAGATGTTCTCGTCGAAGAGCCGGTTCGAAAGCTTGCGCAGGAATCGTGTTCGGGGGTCGGGGGCGTCGGACTCGGCCGGACGAAAGTGCGTCAGGACGTCGATCTTGCGGCCGTCCTTCAGCAGGATTCGACGCACGTCGAGAGCGTTGGCATAGCTGTGCTCGCTGACGAGATCGTACAGCGCCATCTTGCGGCAGTTGAACGTGCCGAGGTGCTCGATCTTCACAATGGGACTGCCGAGCTCGCGCTCGGCTTCTTCTTGGGCAATGCGCTCGAAGTCCGCGAGCGCCAACGCCATGGTGCACGTCAGCAAAGGGGCGCTGCTGTACGCAATCACGCCCGGACCACGCTTGTAGCGGACGACTTGCTCCGAGCCGCACCTTGGCACGCCCTCGACCTCACGGCTGGTGC
>CANLQR010000705.1 GCA_947492135.1 Deltaproteobacteria bacterium
CTGCCAGAGCTCGGGTTGCGACGACGGCTATGCCGACTGCGATGGTGACCTCGGCAACGGCTGCGAGGCCGAGGGTGACTGCTCGTGCGATCCCGGCGCGGTGCAGGAGTGCTACAGCGCCGAGCCAGCGACGATGGGCGTGGGCCCGTGTGCAGCCGGCATGCAGACCTGCAACGAGTTTGGCAGCGCGTGGGGGCCCTGCGAAGGCGAGGTGACGCCGGCTATCGAAGTCTGCGCCAACACCGTCGACGACAACTGCGATGGCAACGTCGACGAGGACCCCGATGCTGATGGCGATGGCTGGACGCAGTGCGCCGGCGACTGTTGCGACACCCCAGGGCGCGTCTGTGCGAACCCAGAGCTGGTGAACCCCGGCGCGTTCGAAGTCGCGGACAACGACGTCGATGACGATTGCGACGGCACCGCCGACAATCCGCTGCCCGCGTGTGACCAGGGGCTGGCCAGCAACTCGGCCGACCCGCTGCAGTACGCCCAGGCGATCGATCTTTGTCAGTTCACCGATGAGGCGCCGGCCGACCCCACGGACCGGACCTGGGGTGTGATCGAGGGGGCGTTCACGCTTGCGAGCGGCGCCGGCCTTCCCGCGACCCAATCGCGGTCGCTCCGCGACGGCTTCGGGGACAACGTCGAGAATCGTTTTGGTGACCGGCTCGCAGTGCTGTCGACCGGACGAGCCGCCGACGACGCTGGGGACGTCAACCCCGGTTTCGCGTCGTTCCAACTCGGGCAGGACATGGGCTCGGCGAGCGGCTTTCCAGCCGATTGGTATGCGGCGAACGGCAACTCACTGCCCAACGCGCCGGGCTGTGTGGAGCCGATCGACGACAACGCCCAGAATCCCGTGATGTTGCGGCTGCGGGTTCGGGTGCCGACCAACGCAAATTCGTTTTCGGTCGACATGTACTTCTTCTCGGCCGAATACCCCGAGTACGTCTGCACCGCGTTCAACGACTTCTTCGTGACGCTGGTCGACTCGACCGATCCGAGCAACCCGGCCGACGGAAACATCGCCATCTACGACGACGGTGCCCAGACCTGGCCGGTGGGGGTGAACCTCGTCTCGGCGGCCGTGGGGTTGTTCACCACCTGCACCGACGGCACGATCAGTGACTGCGGCGCACCCGAGAACTACAACGGCTGCACCAGCAATGCAGAGCTGGCCGGCACCGGCTTTGATCGTCCCGGTGAGGTCACCTACGGTTGTGATTACGGTGGCGAGGCGGGGGGTGCCACTGGTTGGCTCGCGATGAGTGGCAACGTCTCGCCTGGCGAAACGATGGAGATCCGTTTCGCGATCTGGGACACCTCCGACGCGCAGTTCGACTCTCTGGTGCTGCTCGACAACTGGCAGTGGTCGGTGCAGGCCTCGGAGCCGGGCGTCAGGCCGGGATGACGCGGGTCGGTGCGCTCACCAGTGTCCACCGACGTGGAGGTCGTCGACGCCGCGAAGCACCGTGTCGACATCCAGCTCGAGCGGCTCCCACGACGCGCCGAAGTCGACCGTGACCATCGCGGTGCCTGCGTCACCGACGACGTGGCCCAGACCGGCGCCATGCATGTGGATCGCGCGCAGCGAGAGCGCCGCGTCCAGAAACTCCTGCGCGGTTGCACCCGCATCGTCGACTCGTACGACGACGCCGGCGTCGCCCACGGCGATCAGCGCGCCACCGTCGTGCGAAACCCTCACGGCCCACAGATCGCGGACCGTGGGCACCGCGACCGGCAACCACGTCGCCCCGCCGTCATCGGTGCGCGCAACAAAACCCTGCGCGCCAACGACGACCACAACCTCCGGAGATTCGGCCATCGCGATGCCGGCCAGCGATTGTCCGTCGAAACGCGCAGACTCGGTGACCTGGGCGTCGCCCTGCGCCTGCCAGACCGAACCGTCGGCAGCGACCGCCAGCAGGCGCTGGCCTCGGGCGTCGAGGCTTACGGCACGCCACTCGACGGGGCCGTCATGCAGGGCCGAGAACGCGCCGTCGCCACGGCGTGACGCGAGCACCCCATCGCCCGCAATGACCACCCGCGCCGCCGCCGCCTCGCTGACCGCGACGGCCTCGAGGTCGGTCGCGATCCCGAGGTCGTGGCGCTGCCAGCTCGCGCCGCCGTTCGCGGTCGACAACACCGTGCCGCGCTCACCGACCACCCATGCCCCAGCATCGCCAACGCACGCGATCGCGTGGAGGTCGGCATCGCTGTCGAGGCGATAGGGCGCAGTGGCGCCGTTCGACGTCAGGCGCAGCATTTCACCGTCATCGCCGACCAACCACGCGCTGCCGGAGCTGCTGCCCGGCGATGATGTCGAGCTGTCGTCGTCGTCATCGTCATTGCCGCAGGCGAATACGAGTGTCGATCCAAGAACGATCCACAGTGCGCGTGCGCGCGGCATGAGCATCAGCGGATCATGACAGCGTCACGGCCAGCGGGCAACGCACAGGACGCGCGGCTTGGTGTCAGTCGCGGGCGCCGACTCCTTGTCGCCGCTGGGCAGCGCAATGCTCAGGGCGTTGCCTCGCCACAATGCGCTGGTCCAGTAGCGCCCCTTGCGGATCCGCTTCGACGCGGCGCTGGCCCCGGCGTTGCCCGCGAACTTCGCCGCGATCGCGGGATTGGGGAGTTCCCAGCGGCGGATGCCGAGATGCGCGGTGGCGGCGAGGTTCTCGCAGTACGCATTGGCAACGCGTAGGGGGCCAGGTGGCCCCGGCTTGATCAGTGCGACCCAACGACCGACGCGCACGACGCCGGCCGGATCAGGCACAGACGGCTCGAACGGCCGCGTCGATTCGCCACGATCCAACTCGGCTTCGGACTCGACCACCACCACCACGTCTTCGAGCGGCGGTGGCGGTGGAACATCTGGACGAGTTGCCTTCGGTGCGGGCAGCTCGTCGGCCTGCGTTTCGCTCGCGGCGGGCTCGAGCGCTGCGCCCGAATCACTCGATGTACTCGCGGGGGAGGCCAAGCTGGGTGCGGCTCCGGTACCGATCTCCTGTGACGGGTGCGACGGGGCTTCGGGATTGTGAGTGGACAACGCGCTCGCAGCACCGACGCCGGCGGGCTCAGGGCGCGGGGGGCCCAGTCGCCAGAGGGTGACGCCGCCCCCCGACGCGAGCACGACCCCCGCGGCAAGCCACGCGCGCGCACGGCGAGGCGCGGGCGGCTGACTCGATCCACGGGACCACAATCGCGTGCGCACGGAGCCGACCAAAGGCGCGTTCGCGGGGGCCGAGTCCCCGGTGCCGGCGCGAGCCCAAACCGAAACGTCGCGGACCGGCAAGTCGTAAGGGGCCAAAGCGCCGTCGAGCTCGGCGACGTCCGCGAATCGAAGCGCGGGCTGTTTGAGCAGGCATCGCGCGATGATGTCCGCGAGACCGCCGGGCGTGTCTGGGGCGAGGTCTGTGACCGGCCGCGGCTCCTCGCTCGCGACCATCAGCAGCGTCGCCGCCACTGTGGGGCCGCCGAACGCGGTCTTCC
>CANLQR010000706.1 GCA_947492135.1 Deltaproteobacteria bacterium
GGCCGCGAAGGCACGGTCGCGATCGGCCGACTGCGTCGACTTTGCGGCGAAGGTGAACTGCTCGACCTCGACCTTGGCGCTCTCGTCCTTGGTCATCTTGCGGTAGTACTCGCGGATCTGCGCCTCGCTGACCGACCACGTCGCAAGGGTCTGCGACACCCGCAGCGCGAGGATCTGGTCCTTGAGTTCGCCGGTGTACTCGGCCCAGGACTCGAATTCGTCGCTGGATTCGACCTGTTTGCGCAGGTCCTCCACCGACAGATTGTTGCTGGCCGCGATGTTCGCGAGTGCGGACTGGGCGTCGGCATCGGTGACCTTGATGTCGAACCGCACAGCTTCGGCCCGCACGAGCACCAGATGGATGAGCTCGTCGAGCACCAGCGCCTCGACCTCGCCACGGCGCGCGAGCACGGTCGCCTCCGGTGCACCGGCCGGCAGCTGCGACAACGCCTCGCGCAACATCGGGTGGCGGTCGGTCGCACGACTCAGCTCGCTGAGCAGCACGACCTCGTCGTTCACCACGGCGACGACGCGATCGAGGGCAATGCGCGCGGTGGCCCGACGCGCCGGGGCCGGCGTGGGTGCGGGGGCGGCGTGGGCAGTCCCCACGAGCAGGACCAGACTCAACGCGACAGCGACGCGAAGCATGGTTCTAGTTCTACCAGCTACGGGGGCAGCTCGGGGTAGCGCTCGGCGAGTTCCGCCAGGAGCGCCGCTCGAGCGTGCTGCAGTAACGGCGCGCGCACGGCATGGGCGATGCGCTCGCGCGTCGCGGGCTCGTCGAAGGCTGGGCGATGGGCGGGGACCACTTCGGCCACGCGCCCGACCAGCAGGCGTTCACCGAGGGTCACGGGCCGAGGCAACAGGCGGCCAGCAGCGAGCGCCGGATCGAACAGCACCGGGTGGAAGCCGGGATACTCGTGGTCGTCGCGGCTCTGCAACGGCGAGGTCACCACCTCGCCGAGTTCCTCGAGCGTGGTCGTCCCCAACTCGAGCGCCCCGAGCGCGTGCTCGGCCTCGCGCCAGCGCTCGAACACGACGCCTCGCACGCTGCGCTGTTCGGGCTCGATGAACGCCTCGGGATGCTGATCGTACCAGGCCCGCAATCGCTCGGTGTCCTGGGCCACCGTCGCGTAGGGCACTCGACGCTCGAGTTCGGCGTTGAGGTACACGCTCGCGACCTCCTCGATCACCGCGTACTGGACCCGCGGGTCGTCGCCGAGACCCTGGCGGATCGCCTCTTGCGCGAGCACCTCGGCGTCGATCAGCGACAGCAGCAGCGCCGCGTGCCCCTCGACTCCCGCGAAACGCAGCTGCGCATAGGCACCGAGCTGGGCACCGACCCCGGCGACGTCCTCGGGCCCGAACACGACGTCACCAACTCGCGCGAGCTTACCCTCGGGTACGCCCTCCTCCGTCGCACATCCTACTGCGAGCGCCGCAGCGATCACCGCCTGTCGCGTGCCCATGGGGACTGTGAGGATAGCTTGCTATCCTCCCGACCGCCCATGCTCCGTCGCTCGTCGTGGTTCATTGTGTTGATCGCCTCCTCGTGCCACCGCGCCGGCTCGCCGGCCCGGTCCGTGGTGCCGCCCGACCCCGCAAAAATGGTCGTCAAGCCGCAGCTCGACGGTCCGTGGATGCAGGCCTTCGTCGAGCGCTTCGCCACCGACGCCATGGCCGGGCGCTACACCCTCGACGCGGCCGCGATCGGCAAGGCCGCCGACGCCTTGGGCTCCGAGTACGCGGCGCTGGGCGTGGCCAAGGTCGGCGGCGACTACCGGGTGCCGTTCGAGTTCGAACACGGCACCCGGGTCGAGCGCGCCCATCATCTCTGGGTCGAGGCCTCGGGTCCCGCGCGGGCCCTGCCGGCGGATCAAACCACGACCCTCTCGCCGGCCGCCGAGGTGACCGCTGTCGCCACGCTCGTGTTCGCCGGCCCTCGCGCGCTGGCAAAGCCGCCGGCGGCCATGCGCGACCGCATCGTCATGATGCAGGATCCGATCGTCCCACCCGCCGCGCCAACGCCGGACAACGCCGACCTCCGCGTGCTTGCCAATCGCCTGGCGGCCGCGGGCGCCCGCGCGCTGCTGGTCGTGGGCGAGCGCGACGTCGGTGAGACCGGCACGCCATGGCCGATCCCGGTGGTGGCCTTGCGATCCGCCGCTGCGGAGTCGATCGCCACCGCCGGCGGCACCGCGTTGGGCGAGTTGGCCGGCAAGTCTGGACTCACGCCGCTGACTGGGGTTCGGCTATCGCTCGCGCCACGGCGCGCCGAGCAACTCGAGCACGCCGACAATGTTCTGGCCTGGATCCCGGGCACCGAGTCGCCCAAGGAGTTGGTGCTGATCGGCGCGCACTACGACCATATCGGGACCACCGCGCATGGCCTGATGTGCCGGGAGCAAGACGGCGACACCACCTGCAATGGCGCCGATGACAACGCCAGCGGGACGGCGATGGTCCTGGCGATCGCCAAAGCTCTGGTCGCCGCCGACTATCGGCCCAAGCGGACCCTCGTGTTCGTCCACTTCGCCGGTGAGGAACTCGGCCTGCACGGCAGCAAGGCGCTCGCCAATCACCTGCCGGCCGCGAAACCATTCGCGGGCGCCAAGATCGTCGCCATGCTCAACTTCGACATGGTCGGACGGCTCGGCGCCGAGGGTCTATGGGTCGGCGGGGTGGGTTCGTCGAGCGCGTGGATGCCCCTTTTGGCGCGCATCGGCTCCCGGGGCATCCCCACCGTTTATGAACGCAGCGTCACTTCGCGTTCGGACCACGCGAGCTTCTACGAGAAGGACATCCCGGTGTTGTTCTTCTTCACGGGACTCCACGCCGACTACCACAAGCCCGGCGATGAGGTCGCGGCGATGAACTTCGGGGGGATGACAACGATCGGTGAGATCGCCTTGGATCTGACGGTCGCGCTCGCGAGCGGCGAGGCTGTGGTCTTCGCGCCCCCTGGCGAAGACGACGGTCTGGTGACGCGCATGCCCGGCAGTGACGCGCGCACCGTCGAGAAGCAGGTCGGTGCGGAAGCACCGAAAGTACCGAAAGCACCATGAGGCTCCGCCATGTCGCGCTTTTGCGCGGTCTCAACGTCGGCGGCAAGAACCGCCTGGCGATGGCCGACCTCGTTGGCGTCTTCGAACGCGCCGGGTGCTCCGAGGTCCGCACGTACATCCAGAGCGGCAACGTGGTGTTCACGGTGTCGGCCGCGCTCGTGCGAACGCTGGCGTACACGATCACCGACGCTGTCGCTCATGAGTTTGGTCTGCGCGTGCCCGTGGTGCTGCGCACCGCCGAAGCGCTGGCACTGGTGGTGGCCGACAGCCCGTTCGCCACCGCCGATCCTGCAGCGTTGCACGTGATGTTCCTGGCGACCGCCCCCAGCGCGAGCGCTGTGGCTGGACTGGACCCCAAACAGTCTCCGGGTGATCGGTTCGTGGTGCGCGGTTGCGAGGTCTACCTGCATTGTCGCAACGGCATGG
>CANLQR010000707.1 GCA_947492135.1 Deltaproteobacteria bacterium
GCTCACCACGGCGTGGCCCCGCGCGCAGAATGGGCACTCGAAGTCCCCGAACGAGACGATGGTGACCGGTGCATCCGCGGGGCCCAGCACCGGCGAGCGACCGATCGGAACCACTACGACCGAGTCTGGATCGAGCCCGCGTCGACGACCGGTGTACTCCACCTCACCGAAGCCATCTTTGATCGCATGCGCGTAGAGGTCGGCCGGCGCGATGCCGTCGGCGAGCCATTGCTCGGCGAGCGCGAGCTCTTCGTCGACCAGGACCGACATCTCGTCGACCGGCTGGGCGCCGGCGACCATGCGGCCATTGATGAAAAAAGTGGGCGTGCTGCTCACGCCCAGGCGGCGGGCCTGACGGATGTCGCGACGCACCTCGGGGCCGAAGTCGAGCGAGTCGAGATCGCGGGCAAGTCGCTTGGGATCGATCCCGACATCGCGGGCGTACTCGAAGATGCGCTCGAGGTCGACCTGACGCTGGGCGTACAGGCGGTCGTGGAACTCCCAGAACTTCCCCGCGGCCTGGGCCGTGCGCGCCGCGATCGCAGCCGGCAGCGCCCCGGAATGAAAATCCAGCGGGAAGGCCTTGTAAGCGATGCGGACGCGGCCCTCGTAGCGGCGTTCGAGCTCGCGCAGATTGAGATAGCCGTCGCGGCAAAAAGGGCACTCGAAGTCGCTGAACATGATGACGGTGACCGGTGCCGTCGCGCTGCCGCGGGTCGGTGCATCGCCAAGCTCGACCTTGAAGCGCTCGAGCGCCGCCCGACCGGGCTCGTCGCCCCCGCCGAACCCTGGTAGGCCCTCGGCGTCGTCGATCCGCGCGCCCGGGCCAGCAGCGGTGCCGGGGTCCAGGGGTCGCGGGCTGGTCCCCGGGTGGCAAGCGGTCACGGCCCAGAGCAAGGCAGGCGCTGCCCGCAAAGCGCCACGTAGGTTTTGGGCCAACGACGCAAGCATCTATGGCTAGGTTGTACGCTGGGTCGGGACCGTCCGCTACATCCCGGGTGGAACCTTTGCCGGGGTCCGTGCGTCCCCAACCTCCAGAGCTCGCCATGCAACAGGTCGAATGCCGTCAGATTCACCACTCCTACGATGGCGTCCGCGACGCCGTCACCGAGCTCAACCTCACCATTCGCGGAGGCGAGGTCCTCGCGCTGATCGGACCCAACGGGGCCGGCAAGAGCACGACGCTGCGGATCCTCGCGACGCTCCAGCGCCCCGACTCGGGCAAGGTCGAGTGGGACGGTAAAGACGCCTGGGAGGATCGCTTCGAGATCCGACGGCGCATCGGTTTTCTCGGCGACGGAACCGCGCTGTATCCGACGATGACTGCTGCGGGCTACCTGCGGTTTTTCGCCGAGTGTTACGGCCAAGACGACACCACGGCCCGCAAGCGCGTGGACGAGCTGCTGTCGATGTTCGATCTGTCGAGCAAGGCCTCGTCGTATATCGCCGAACTCAGCAAGGGCATGCGCCAGCGGCTTGCGATCGCACGCACGATGATCCACGAGCCTGAGTTGTTGTTGCTCGACGAGCCCGCCGATGGCCTGGATCCGCTCGCACGGCGTCAGCTGCGCGACATCTTGCGGGCGGTCGCCGAGCGCGGGGTGGGCATCGTGGTCAGCTCGCACATCTTGCGTGAGCTCGATGGCTTCGTCGACACGGTTGCGCTCATCCAGAAGGGCAAGCTCGAGGTCCATGGCAACGTCGAGGAGGTGATCGCCAAGTACGAGGTCGGTCGTCGCCTGCACGAGATCCACATCACGCGCGGTCTGCAGCGCGCGCTCGACGTCCTGCGCCAGCAACAGGGCCTGGTCGAGCGCATCGAGCCGCTGCACAAGGGCGAGCCTGCGCCCGATCTCGCCACCGCGGACCGCGGGTTGCTCAAGGTCCGTATCCACGGCACCGAGGAGCGGGCCGCCCACCTGCTCAAAGAGTTGGTGCTCGCCGATGTCGAGGTCATCGCTCTGGCCAAGGTCCGCAGCGACCTCGAGGACGTCTACCAGAGCATGGGGCGGGACGAGGTGAGCTGACGGCGCGAGCCTGCTACGCTGCCCGCGAGATGGAAAACTTCCAGAAGATCCTCGTCCCCGTCGACTTCGAGCCCGCGTCCGACGAAGCGGTCGAGCAAGGTCGCGCGGTCAAGGCGGGCGAACATTTCATCGAGTTCTCCGCGGCCTCGCTGCGCGCGGTCGCGACCGCGGCCTCGGTTGCCCGCGGCTCGAAGGGCAAGCTCGTGCTGCTCCACGTGACGCCGCCGCTGCACTCGACCACGATGTACACCGGGCCGGTGTCCCTGCCCGTGGGCATCATCGACGAGATCGAGGGCAAGGCCAAAGCGACCTCGCTCGCCGCGCTGCAGCATCTGAAGTCGGCGGTGTGCAGCGGCATCACCGTCGAGTTCGCGGTCGGGCCGGGACAGCCGGCGCAGGCGGTGCTCGACGAGGCCGAGCGACTCGGTGCCGATCTGTTGGTGATGGCCGCGAGCGGCCGCAGCCGGGTGGCGCGATTCTTCGTGGGTAGCACAGCGGATCGGATCATCCGCGAGTCGCCGTGCCCGGTGCTGGTGATCCCGGCGAAGTGATCGCACGTTCGTCGGTTGGCGCGGTTTCGAGGACTGGCCCAGGAGGGGCGGCTCGACAGTCGCGAGCGAGCGCCGAACTCGACAGGAACTGGCGGAGCAAGGCGCTCCACGTCGGCCAATCGTGGGCCCCGTCGTTCACAAACGTGTGGCCGTCGGGCAGCTCCGCGGCGAGCAGCCGATTGGCGCGCGCGAGCTTGTCGGAGCTGCCGTAGCCGAGGTAGATGGCCGGACCGCGCTCTTCGCCGCGCGTCACCGCTTGCAGCCAGCGCCACAGCTCGCGCTGGTAGTTCTTCTTGGTCAACGTCTGGGCCTTCGCGGGCGCATGCCAGCGGCTCAGCCCGCCGGCCTCGGTGATCTCGTCGATGAGCCCGCGCTTGCCCAGGTACGGCGCGAGCGCGAATATGCCCGTGATGTCGGCGGTGTGCGCTCTGGCGTAGTACACGGTGCCCAGGCCACCCATCGACATGCCGACGAGCCACACCTGCCGATAGCCCCGGGCCCGTGCCGGTCCGATCACGTCTGTCGCGAGGCGCTGGGCGAAGCTGCCGCGCGCGTAGTAGCCCAAGGTCGCGTCGGCTGCGACCATGTCCACCGAGAGTTCCTGGCGCTCGACCTCGGCGACGAAACCATTGCGCTCGAAGTCCTGGGCGTTGTCCCCAAGACCCGGCAGAAACACCACCAAGCAGGTCGCTGGGGCCTTGGCGGTCGTCTCCGCCGAACTCCATTGCATCGATCGCATGGGGGTAGGCGCCGGGAGCAAGCCCGCGCAGGCGCACAGCAGCAGCGCCGGCAGAAGAACCGAGAACCATCGAGTCAGCGCGTACATCGTCGGCTACCTATAGCTGTATTCGGCGCCCAGCGTCGACGCCCAGGAGCGCCACTCGAGGGAGCACCGTCGCGGCTGGAATT
>CANLQR010000708.1 GCA_947492135.1 Deltaproteobacteria bacterium
CCCTGCTGATAGCGCGTGAGCGCCTGCACCGGCTGATCGAGCATCCGCAGGCAATCACCGACACCCTGCAGACACATCGCCTGCATCAGTGGGGCGTCGGAGCGTCCGTAGTACTCGAAGAGCAACGCGAACTTCTTGACCGCCTCTTCGAAGCGCTTGTACGACAGGTCGATGTGCGCGAGCTGCAGCACCGCCTGCATCCGCTGCGCAACGGGGATCGCGGGGTCGACAGCGTCCTGCGCGAGATCGCCGGCGACGGCGTCGGTCGAGATGTCGACGTCGGTGGTCAGAACGCCCTGCGCCCGGCGGCGCTCGAGCGCACCGCCGATGGTGTGTTCACGCTGATCTCGGACGAAAATGCGGGCGTAGGCGGGCCACGGCTCGCTGCGCTGCGGTGCGGGCGGCGGCAGCCGGGCAAACTCGGCGACGAAGCCGGCATATTCCGGCCAGTCGCGCACCGTGATCGGCAGCAACGCGAACACCACCCTGTGATCCTCGGCGTTCGGCAGCCGCTTGCCGAGATGCTCGATCGCCATGACGATGCGCTCGCGTGGCGAGAGTTTACTTTCGGTGAGCGCCTTGGGGAACGGTTCGAGGGCCGGCAGCTTGCGAGTCTCGAGTTCCTGCCTGACGACCTCGTAGAGCTCCACGCAGCGCCCAGCGATGGTCCGCGCGTAGGTGTCCGCGTCGAGATAGTCGTCCGCGATCATCACGTAGAGCGAGGCCTCATCGGCCCCCTCGACCTGCTCGATCACCTTGAGCACGTAGGGGATATCGCCGTCGGTGCTCGCGACGAGCAGCAGGTGATCATCGGGCTGCCAGATGAACTCTTCACAGTGCGCGCGGAGCTCGGCGAGACGACGCATGACCTGCTCCTAGTTGAGCTTGATGATGCCGCCGGTGACGTTGACCGCGCCCGAGCCCGAGATGTTCGCCTGCGGGCCCGACACATCGACCGCCGCGGCGGCCGTCTTCACCGTGCTGCCGCCAGCGGTGAGCGTCGCCTCGCCACCCGCGGACACCGTGGCGTTGGTGGTCGCATCGACCGTCGCATTGGCCCCGGACATCGTTGCGTCGGCGTTGAGGCTCACCTCGGCGGCGCCCGCTGAGCGCATCAGTGCATCTCCGTTGAGCAGCACCTGGGCCTCTTGCCCTGTCAGCTGAGCATCGACGGTCAGCAGCAGATCGCCGCCGGTGCTCGCCTGCATCTGCGCGTCGGCGGTGAGCGTGACCTGCGAGTTCTCCTGCGACGCCATGAGCGCCGAGGCCGGCGACAGCACCACGCGGGCGCCATCGGCCGCCTGCAGCGTGATCTGATTGGGCTCGATCTTCACGTAGGTGCTACCAACGGTCAGCAGGATGTAGTCGGGCGCCTGCACCTCGATGTTCGTCGACGCGTCGAGCTTGTACTGCCCGGTGATGTCGAGCTGGCCGCCCGTGATGCTTTGCCCGTCGCCGGCGCCCGACCCGGTGATCGAGATCTTTTGCGAGCCGGTGATCGAGATGGTTTCGTGGCCCGTGATCGAGTGCGTGCGATTGCCAGTGACCGACAGCGACTGGTCACCACCCACGCTCGTCGCATCGTTCGCCCCAACCGATCGCGTCTGGTTGTTGAGGACGGTCTTGTTGAAGTCCTTCTGGGCGTGGACGATGATCTGCTCGTGTCCGGCCGCGTCCTCGAAGGACAGCTCGTTGAAGCCGTCGCCGCCCACGGAAGACGACGTCTTGATCGTGCTTCGCGTCTTGTTGTCCGGCAGAGCGAACGGCGGCATGTTCTGCGAGTTGTAGACCGAGCCGACGACCACAGGGTTGTCGGGGTTGCCGTCGACGAACTGCACGACGACCTCCATGCCAACGCGCGGGATGAACATCGTGCCCCACTGCGGCCCGGCCCACGGCTGCATGACGCGGATCCACACCGACGCGGTCGAGTCCGCGGGTTGCAGACGCTCGTGGTGGAACTGCACCTTGATGCGCCCGAACTTGTCCGTGTGGATCTCGTCCGCGCTGCCGGACTCGCCGACGACGCGCGCGAGCTGGGGCCCGTAGACCTTCGCGCGACGGTGGCGTTGCGGCGGCCGGAACTCGTGGGCGACGGGAATCGCGCTGAACTCGTTGTCGTAGGTCGCGGTTGCGCCGGGGCTCGACGTGTTCGCCTCGCCCAGGTGCACGACCTTGACCAGCAGCAGGTCGGCGCCATCGAGATCCGGCCGGTGATGGGCACCGAGGGTGAAGCGCGTGCCCGGGCGAAAGCCGGTGACGATGCCCCGACCGTGGGCCGTCTTGGTCTGCGCGCGGTGCTCTTCGAGGACCTGGGTCGCGAGGTTGCCGCGCTGGGTGAGCGCGGTGCCGTCGAACGACTCGGCCGGCGGATCGTCGACCGGAGCGTCCGTGATTTGCCGCCGCCGATCGTGCAGGTACAGCTCTTGGTCGTGGTGGTGGTGGGTCTCTTCAACCGACACCGTGAGCTCGTCGTACGTGGTCGCCGCCTTGAAGTTGTACGCTCGCCCGACGACCTTGTTGATGCGCCGGCGCTGGCGCCACAACACCGACTGCACGGATTCGCGATCGGCTTCGTTGGGCCTCGAGCCGATGATCGGCACGTCGTCCTGATCGGCGAGGATGACCGCCGGGTAGTCATTGTTGTTGTCGACGAGCACGAGCGTCTCGCGGTGGGCGTCGTCGTCGCTGACGAAGTGGAACGCGATGCCCTCCTCCTCCATCAGGCGACAGCAGAAGTCGAGCGTCGACTCGCGAAACTGCGTGCAGTAGTCGCGGGAGTGGTACTCGCGGGTGATGCAGCTCTCGGCGTCGACCTCGCGTTCGTAGGGCTCGAGCGCGGCCTGCAACACGGTCGTCAGCACCTCGATGACGGTCTGGCCCTGAAAGATGCGGGTATCGATCTGATCGGCGAGCATCCCGAACGCCGGGATCACGCGGATCTGCGCATGGAGCTGATGGTGATCGGGACCAACATCGTCGATCTCGTCGATGATGCCGTAGAACGTGTGCAGCAGGTCGCCACGCTCGACGAGCAGCTCGCATGAGGCACCGAGCATCTCATCGACCGGCGCCGCGATATCGTCGCAAACGAGTTCGAGGTGCATCTCGTAGATGCGCGACAACTCGGACGACACCGTGAAGCGCTTCACCGACCACTGGATATCGGGACCGTCGGGCAGCGAGAAGTCGAAGCGGGGATGCGCGAGTTGTCGCGCCGCCGCAGCGAAGATCGCCTCGACGGCCTGCGTGATCGGGCGGCGTAGCGCGGCTGGCTGCGCGGCCCCGGCCACTGCGGGCGCTTGGGCTGCGGGCGCTTGGGCCATCGCGGCGACGCTCGACGCCGCACCCGCGACCGGCTGCACGATCGCGCTCGCTTGTTGGATCGACGAGGACGCAGTGGAGGCCGGGGCCATGCCCGCCGCCGCGCCGACGAGACCCGCGGTGCTGCCGGCGGCACCGATCGCGCTCGCAGGCGATCCC
>CANLQR010000709.1 GCA_947492135.1 Deltaproteobacteria bacterium
AGATACAATTTTACTTCGAGTACGTGGCTCTCGAGCGAGCCCGTGGCAGGGCTCGCGCTCTCGGCACGGCCGACATAGCGGACCTGCATCCGTCCGCCCGATAGCTCGTCCAGCGGTATCCGCACGAACGGCCACGCGCCCATGTTGGAGGGCTCTTCCTGGGCCCACACCAGCGAGGTCGCCGCGGTGTAGCGGGCCAGTGCCGCAGCAAGCTCGGTGCGGGGCAGCGGATAGAGCTGCTCGATGCGCACCAGCGCCACGTCGTCGCGACCACGTGCGGTGCGGGCCGCGAGCAGCTCGTAGTAGACCTTGCCCGTGCAGGCAATCACTCGTCGAACGTTGCTCGGCTCGACCGATGCGTCGTCGAGCACCCGGTGAAAGCTGCCGCCCGTGATCTCGGACAGCTCGGAGAAGCAAGCGCGGGTCCGCAGCAGGCTCTTGGGCGACATCAGGATCAGCGGCTTGCGCCAGCGTCGCAACGCTTGGCGTCGCAGCGCGTGAAACAGCTGCGCGGGTGTGCTGAGGTTGCACACCTGCATGTTGTCCTCGCCGCACAGCTGCAAGAACCGCTCGAGCCGTGCGCTGGAGTGCTCGGGGCCTTGACCCTCGAAGCCGTGCGGGAGCATGAGGACCAGGCCCGAGAGCCGGTTCCACTTGTCCTCCGAGCTCGAGATGAACTGGTCGATGATCACCTGCGCGCCGTTGGCGAAGTCGCCGAACTGCGCCTCCCAGATCACCAGGGCGTCAGGCGCCGCGAGGCTGTACCCGAACTCGAAGCCCATGACGGCGAACTCCGACAGCGGGCTGTTGCAGGCCGTGAAGCGGCCCTGATGGGGCGCGAGGTGCCGCAACGGAAAGTACCGCTGCTCGGTGACACCGTCGATGTAGCCGGCGTGGCGGTGCGTGAACGTGCCG
The DNA here is from genome assembly GCA_947492135.1 of Deltaproteobacteria bacterium. Lineage (GTDB taxonomy): Bacteria > Myxococcota_A > Polyangia > Nannocystales > Nannocystaceae > Xiheibacterium. Next base: position 916 of record CANLQR010000709.1, read on the forward strand.
CGGATGCAGTCCTGCCCCGAAAGTCGCACGTGCATGCCCTGCAGCAGCAGCGAGCCGTAGGCGAGATGTTCGGCCATCGCCCAGCTCGCGGGGCCCTGGCCCTGGGCCATCTCACCGAGCTCGGCGACAAAACGCTCGAGCTTGGGGTGCAGCGTGAAGCCCGTCGGGACGGTGGTCAGCGCGTGGCCGATGCGGGTCGCGGTCTCCGGATCGATCGCCGTCGGCACTTCGTGGGCGGCGGACTCGGGCCCCCCGACGTAGTTTTGCCATACCCCGTGCATCGGCGAGCGCAGCGGCTGTGGGCCCTTGGCCTTGATCTCGGCCAGGGCTTGCTCGAACTCCTCGCGGAACTCGCTTTCCATGGTGTCGCACTGCTCGCGCGTGACCGTGCCACGGTCCACCAGGCGCTGCTGGTACTGCGCAACGGCGGACGACCGCTTGGAGATCAGCGCATACATCAACGGTTGCGTGAACGTCGGCTCGTCGCCTTCGTTGTGGCCGTAGCGGCGGTAGCACACCAGATTGATGATCACGTCACGGGCGAACCGCTGGCGAAACGCGATCGCGAGCTGGGCGACATACGCGGCAGCCTCGGGATCGTCGCCGTTGACGTGGAACACCGGCACGTTGAGCATGTCGGCCACCGCCGTCGGATAGATGGTCGAGCGCGCCTCGTCGGGATTGGTCGTGAAGCCGACCTGGTTGTTGATGAGGACCCGGATGGACCCCTCGTTGCCGTAGCCAGCGAGGCGCGACAGGTTGAGGGTCTCCGCGACCACGCCCTGACCCATGAACGCGGCGTCGCCGTGGAGAGTCACGCCGAGCACGGCGTTTTGTTGGCCGGATGGGCGTCGATCCTGGCTCGCGCGCACGCGGCCCGCGATGACCGGCGTGATGGCCTCGAGATGGCTGGGGTTGAATGCCAGCGCGAGGTACATCGGCTTGCCCCCGCGGGTCACGTAGTCGCGCCACGAACCGAGGTGGTACTTCACATCGCCCGAACCCATCGTCTCGAGCGGATCCTCGCCCCCGGCGAAGCGGGCGAAGACCTGCGCCGGCGTGGCACCGAGCAAGGTGAGCAACACGCTGAGGCGACCGCGGTGCGCCATCCCGAAGATGACCTCTTCGACGCCGAGTGCGCCTGCGTCTTCGGCGAGGGTCTCGAGCAACGCGATGAGGCTCTCGGCGCCATCGATGGAGAAGCGCTTGGCCCCGATGAACTTGGTGTGCAGGAAACGATCGACCGCCTCGGCCCGCGTCAGCGAGCGCAGCAGGTGGACCTGCTCGGCGGGCGAGGGCACGACCCGGTTCTCGCAGGACTCCATGCGCGAGCGCAGCCACTCGCGCTGCTCGACATCGTTGATCTGCCAGTACTCGACGCCGACGCCGCGGGTGTACGTGTTCTGCAAGCGCGTGACGATCTCGTCCAGCGTGGCCTCGCGGCGCCCGGGAAACAGCGTGCCGGGATCGAGCTTGCGCGCAAGGTGATGGGCACCGAGTCCAAAGTACTCGAGGTCGAGTGCAGCGGTGTGCTCGGGTCGCGGGCGCCCGAGCGGATCAACGCGCGCGCGCATGTGACCGATCAGGCGGTAGTGCTCGATGAGGCGGTCGGTTGCGGCTTGCACCGCGAGTTGTTCGTTGCGGTCGGCTGCGCTGGTGGACCCGCGCGTCACCCCATTGGTGCCGCGAGGTCGGGCGCGTTCGCGCTCGATCAGCGCGCGCCACTCGGGATCGATCGCACTCGGATCAAGCTCGTACTCCTCGTAGAGGGCTTCGAGAAAGGCGATGTTGTGGCTCGAGAGTGATCGCTCGGTGTCCATCGATGACTAGCCCGGTTTGCTCGTCAGCTCACGCTGTTCGCTCGCAGGCCGAGGAGTCGGCGGACGACGTCCTGGTGCGGCGACACGGTATCGCACGGATATGTCGGTTCTGCGACGGGGTGCGCGGCTTTGGTCCTCAGATCTGGCTCAGATCTGAGCCAGATCTGAGCCAGATCTAAGGCTCGCCGCCCGTGGCCACAGCGCTGCGGCCCTGGTACGGTGCCATTGGTGACGGACGACGGGGCTCGCGGCGATGCCGTTTCGAATGTTGGAGGCGGATCGGCGCCGGTTGCGGACTCCCACGCGATGACGCGCGGTCCACTCTCACGACGCGTCGCCGACACCCTGCTGGCGTCGCGCGAGTCGTGGACACGGCGCATGTTCGAGCTTGCCGGTCAGCTCCGCCTTGCCTCGCCCGAGCCGGTCTACGACCTGTCGCTGGGCAATCCTAGTCTCGAGCCGCCACCCGCGTGGCGGCAAGCCGTGCTCGAATTGCTGTCGAATGAGCCCGACGGCATGCATCGCTACATGACCAACGCGGGCTTCCTCGAGGTGCGGGCGTTCGTCGCCGCGCGCGAGGCTGCACGGTATGGCGTGCCCTTTGCGGCGACCGACATCACGATGAGCGTGGGCGCCGCTGGCGCACTCAACGTGCTCGCGTACGCGATGCTCGATCCCGGCGACGAGGTCATCGTGCCGGCGCCGTACTTCTCCGAGTACGAGCACTAC
>CANLQR010000710.1 GCA_947492135.1 Deltaproteobacteria bacterium
CGCGGCGACCTTGCCGTGCTCCGCGGTCAACAGCGCGGCGATCTCGACCTTGTGACGCTCGAGCAGCTCGCGATACGCGAACATGACCCGCGCGCGCTTGGCCAGCGACGCATCGCGCCACGCCGGGAGTGCCGCCTGGGCAGCGTCGACGGCGGCATCGACGTCGGCTGGGGTCGCCATCGCGACCTTCGCCGTGACCTCGCCGGTCGCTGGGTTGAAAACGTCCGCAGTGCGCTCCGGCGCGCGCTGCGATGACTTGCCGCCGATCCAGTGGTTGATCGTTCGCATGCATCCCCCTCACAAAGACGGCCTCGGGCGCGACGAGAAGGTGCGCGCGCGGGGCGAGTGGTCCGCATACCACGGACACCCACGACGAACACCCCGCACGAGCGCGGCTCCAACGGACGGTGTTTCCCCTGGACAAGCTGCTCCCGAGGTAGTTATATTAGTAATATGCGGTATGCAATCCTGTTCCTGGTCGTGGTGGGTTGTGGGCCAGAAAGCGCGAAAGACGGCCAGGATCTCGGCTTTGCGGGGGAATCCGGCGAATCCGGCGAATCCGGCGACCCCTCGGACACCGACGCCTCGGAGTCCAGCGGTGAGCCGGCGCCCGAGACCCCATTGCCCGACCCCGACCGGCAGGCACCCGCGGACCTCGCCGGCGAACCTTGTGCCGAGCTGGCCATGACCCGGTACTGCGGTGACGACGAGTTCGGCGAGGTGACGACCCAAGTGCAGGCCTGCGCCGCGTCACTGGAGGACGACGGCCTGGTCTGGAGCGAGTGCGACGTGACGATCTCGTGCACACCCGGCGACACCCTCGAGTGTGTTGACGGCCTCTCCACAGTGTCATGCGTCATCCTCGATGGCGGTGAGCTGGGCTTCGAGGACTGCGGGTTCACGCCGCTGGCGATCGACCTCGGCAATGAAGGCTTCGCCTTCGAGCCGGCGGCCGCAGCCGCGTTCGACATCGCAGCCAACGGCGCGTGCCTCGAGGTCGACTGGCCGATCCGTAGCACCGCCTGGCTCGCGCTCGATCGCGATGGCGATGGCGCGATCGCAGACGGCAGCGAGCTGTTCGGATCGGGCACACCGATGCCGCTGGGCGTGGTGCCCACCGACGGCTTCGCGGCGCTTGCTTCGCTCGACGACGATCACGACGGCGTAATCACCGACGACGACGCGGGGTTCGCCGGTCTGGTGCTGTGGTCCGACCACGATGGTGATCGCCGTGGGACCAGCGGCGAGCTGATGAGCCTCGCCCAGGTCGGCATCACCTCGCTTCCGCTGGCGTATGAGCGGCGCCGTGAATGCGACGAGCGGGGCAACTGCGTCGTGGAACGAGCAAGCGTCACGACCGCCGAGGGTCCGCGGGCACTGGTGGATCTACACCTCGCGTGTCAGTGAGCGGGTCAGTTACCCGCCACTGCGTGCCGCACGGCGCGCGAGCACCTGCGCTGCGGGTCGGACCAGTGCCCGCTGCCGATCGCCCCAGCGCGGACGCTCGGGCAATCGGCCATGGATCGCCGGATGTGGCAACACCAGCTTGCGCTCGACCATCTGCCGGTGCATCTGCGAGGCCGTGATGCCGAGGTCGCCGAGGATCGCCATCGCGACGAGCATGCCGGTTTCGGCGGCGCCCTCCATGAAGCCCTGAAAGTCGAGCGAGGTGTGCTCGCCACAGAAGTGCACGTTGCCCTCTCGCACGCCTTCGAGACCGTAGAACGCCCACTGGCCGACGCGGTAGCCGGCGTAGCTGCCCAGAGTGTGGGGGTGCGAGGGCCAGTGCATGCGTACTGCAGAGCCCGGCACATAGGCTGCCTGCGTCCCGGGCCAGATGACCTCGAGATCGGGCAACGCCACCTGGAGATACCACTCGTCGGGGGTTCCGTTGAGACTCTCGAGCCCCTGCTGGCCGCCCAGGAAGTTGGTCAGCAGCCCGCTGTCGCCGGTCTGACCCACCGAAGTGTCCCAGAACTGCTGCGAGGGCAGATCGCTGGTGACGCTGCCCGAGGCATCATGATCGGTGCGCCACACTCGCTGCGTGAACCCGCCCATGACCTTGGCGTTGGTCCCGTAGCCGAGCTCGTCGATGATCTGCCGCTTCTCGTCGCCGAGTGTGAGCGCGGCCAGGTCGACCTGGCGCAGGCGCGTGAACGGTAGTGCGAACACGACGTGGTCGGCCTCGACCTCGACCTCGCCGTCGGGGCCGTCGAACACCAGCACGAACCCACCGTCGGCGCCGTCGCGCGCAGCGGTCAGCGCCATGCCGGTGCTGATGTGGCCCTCCAGCGCGTCGGCGAGCACGGTCGTGAAGGTGTCGTTGCCCAGATGGGTATGGAAGCGCTCGTCGGAGTCGCCGAAGATGCGAAACTCGTCGGCGCTGTCCGAGCCGATGAAGTAGATGAGGTTGAGTGCGGACTGCTGGTCGTTCTCGAGCCCGTACTCCCCGCGGTAGGCGGTCGAGAGGATCGTGTTCAACTCGGGATACATCGAGGGGGGCACGGTGGTGTCGAGCCAGTCCGCCAGCGACATGCCGTCGAGCATCGCGAAGGTCGCGTCATCTGCATCCGCCATGGCGGACTGATCCGCAATCGTGCCCACGATCGCGGCGAACTGCATCAAGATCACGTCGTCGGGCACCGACACACCGCCGACGAACCACGTGTCGCGCTTGGTCGTGGCGGCGTAGCTCGCCTCGCGGTCGTCGATCTGGATGCCAAACTCGTCGGCAAGATCGAACAGGGTCTGATGAATCGAGTCGATCAGCTCGCCACCGAGCTCGGCGACCATGTCGTCGGCAAACATGCCGCGCGCCGAGTACATGCGACCGCCGGTGCGATCGCTGGACTCGTAGACCGTCGCATCGACGCCCACTTCGCGCAGGCGATACGCACAATGCAGCCCCGCCATGCCACCGCCGATGATGGCGACGCGGGCGCCGTCGCCACCACCCCCGGTGCTGTCGGCGCCTTCGTCACCCGAAGACTCGCCGCTACAGCCCGCGATTGCGACCGCCACGGAGCCCAGCGCGGCGCGCTGAGTGAATGCCCGCCGGGTGCTGTTTTGCCCGACCCACGCCACGATCTCCTCGGGCGTCGTCATGCCCTCGGATCGGGCGGCTCTGCAGAGCGCGCCGAGTCGGCGCAGGCGGGCAAACAAGGTCGTACGTGCCATGTCGACCGACCCTAGCACGGGCGCGGCGCACAGCGGCCGACACCGGCCGTCTCGACCACCGTCGCCTCATCCGGGCCAGGAACGTCGATCGCAGGCAGCCCGCCTGCGATCGCGCGCCGGTGCAGCTGGGCCGGCTAAGCACCCGGAGCGACGCGGTACACCAAGCCGTCGGAGATCGGGCCGTTCACGGGCGCATCCACCGTCGTGACGAAGACGTCACCATACGCGTTCCAACCGGTGCCGAGAATCCGCTCGCCGACGTCGAGGACGCTGCCGAAATCGATCAC
>CANLQR010000711.1 GCA_947492135.1 Deltaproteobacteria bacterium
TGTGGCTCACGCGCACGGCGATGCGACTCGATCGCGGGCGCGAGGTTCCACGCGCACCCAGCCGGTTTGTCGAAGAGCTACCCGCGGACAGCATCCGGGCGTACGAGATCGCTCAACAAGAAGAGCTCTCGTCCACCGCCATCGGTGACATGGCCGCAGCATTTCTGGCGCTGACGCGTCCCGACCCCGAGACAACGGGCTAAGCGTCGGCGGACCTCACTCGCCCTGCGCGTCCGCGAGGGCCCGCTTCCACTCGGGACTACTCATCGCGGCTGCTGCGGCGTCGGGGTCGCCCTCCGTGACGTCCTCCATCAGCTCGAGGTCCTCCTCGTCGAGCATCTCGAGATCGTCGGCGCTGTCCTGGGCGCGCGGCGCCGGCAGATCGGGACGCTGCGGAACCGGAGGCAGCGGCAACCGGAGCGCCACCTCGCTGTCGAGCTGACGCGGCACGTGGGCCCTCGGCTGGGTTTCGGTCAGGGCCGGACGGCCAGGCGCAGCGGTTGCGACAGCCGCGAGAGTCACCGGTCGGCCCTCGAGCAGCGCCGCCAGATCGTTGTCCACGCCACCGGCCAGGACATCTTCGGTCCGCTGTCGCGCCCAGGCGACCACCTCGGCGATCGGTGCGCTCAGCCCGACTTGCTCGGCCAGCACCGTGATCTCGGTGTCATCCATAGGGCGCCGCCACCCTACCACGGCTTTGCGGAGGGCGGCCCCCGAGGTGCAGGCATGGGGCCGCGCTCGATAGTTCCGGCCACAGCGGCCAAAAGACGGCTTCCTGGCCGCGTCCAACCCGCGGCCGCGGCACCGGAGGGCACCGGGGCACCGCGGCCTGCGGATCGGCTCGCGAACAAAGCCCGCCGCGTCATTGCAACGCGTCTGACGTCATCGAAGACCCGACTTGCTCAGCATCGGTTTCGGCGCGGCGCGCATTTTTGGTCCCGCCGCGCCTCGACGAGAGCGCCGTTCGGGTCGGCCGCCGCGACATCCCGATCCGGGGCAGATGTGTCCACCACCCGGATCCAGGGGTTCTGGGGGCCTGCGTGGCCGAGCACACCATAGGGCTCGGATGTCGTGAGGTGCCACTGCTGCCCTACCGCCATCGCCGGGCGGCGTGCTGCGTCGGAGCTTCCATGCAGCTTCGCAACTTCGCCTTGTGGCTCGGAACGCTGGCCTTCGGCGTGGCTCTCGCTCCCCTGGGCTCCACCACGGTCCACGCCAGTGACGCCCCGACCGAGGCCCAAGCCCACGTCGACGTCACGGTGACCTCGGGCGGTGCGGCCGTCCACTTCGCGGGACGACAACTCGCGTGGGACGGCAACGCGATCCTGCGTCAGGTCGCCGGTGACCACGAGCACGCGGTGGCGATTGCGATGCGACGCAGTGAGGACGGACAGCAGCTCCACGTGGCTCTGAGCTACACGCTCGACGGCGCGATCGTGGTGGCGTCACAAGACGTGGACGCCTCCATGGCCGAGCCGGTGCGTCTCGCGAGCGCCGACGGCAAGTCCGAGATCGTGTTCACGGTCAAGGCGCAAGCTCCCCGCAAGCCCATCGAGATCGACAGCAGCGACGATCCGCTCGGCGGGCTGTAGGCGCTCGGCCGCGACGGCGCCGCGATGGCGCCGCCGCGATGACGCCGCCGCGATGACGCCGCCGCGATGAAGACGCCGCGCTCAGCCGACGCCGAGCAGGGCCACGATCGCGTCTGGCGCCGCCGCGAGGGCGGCGTCGAGCCCTGCGACGTTGGGCCCGCCAGCCTGAGCGAGCTCCGGCCGTCCGCCGCCCTTGCCCTCGACGTGCGTGACGAGCACACCGATCACCTTGCCTGCGTGCACGCGGGCCTCGAGATCTTTGGTGACCGCCACGAGCAACATCGCTTTGCCTTCGGCCTCGGCGCCGAGCACGACGACACCCGACCCCAGCTTGTCGCGCAGCGCGTCGGCGGCGGCACGCAGGGCCTTCGCGTCGGGACTCGTCACCCGGCGCACCAGCAGCTTGATGCCGGCAACTTCGACGATCCCCGAGCCTTCCCCAGCACCCCCGGTGGCGATCTGCTGATGTAGCCGAGCGACTTCGCGCTGCTGGGCACGCAGATCCTGTTGTAGTCGCTCGATCCGCGACGGCACCTCCTCGTCGGAGTGGGCATGCAACTGGGTGCGCGCGCCGTCCACGAGCTCCACCAGGTTCTGCACGTGAGCGACCGCGCCCATGCCGGTCACCGCCTCGATGCGGCGCACGCCTTGGGCGATGCTCGCCTCCGACACGATCGCCAGCAAGCCGATGTCGCCGGTTCGCCCGACATGGGTGCCGCCGCACAGTTCGATGCTCGCGGCGAACTGGACCACGCGGACGGTCTCGCCGTACTTGGCCTCGAACAAGCCGATGGCGCAGCGCGCCTTGGCCTCGTCCATCGATTGTTCGCGGACATCGGCGGCCCCGTTCGCAAGGACCATCTCGTTGACAGTGGCTTCGATCTGCCGACGCTGCTCGGGAGTGATGGCCCGGTTGTGGCTGAAGTCGAAGCGCAGCCGCTCGGGGGTGACCAGCGAGCCCTTTTGCAGCACGTGGTCGCCGAGATGCTGGCGCAGTGCGTGATGCAGGAGGTGGGTCGCGCTGTGGTTGCGGCGAATGGCGTCGCGGCGGGTGGTGTCGACCTCGACGTGCACCGCATCACCCTTGCGCAGGATGCCCGCGCGAACGATGCCCCGATGGACGTGCATGGCGCCTTTGGGCTTGTGCGTGTCCGTGACTTCGATCGTCGCCCCAGCGGAGACCAGCATTCCGGTATCACCGACCTGACCACCGCTCTCGCCATACATGGGCGTGCGATCGAGGATGACCTCGACATTGGCGCCTTGGGCCGCCTGATCGACAGCGACGCCATCGACGACCAGCGCCCGCACCGTGGCCTCGGCCGAGGTCGTCTCGTAGCCGACGAACTGGGTATCGCCACACGCGCCGTGCAGCGCGAAGTACAGGTCGGCGACCGCCCGTTCCTCGCCCAGATTGGTCAGCCCCTCGCCGGCCGCTTGACGCTGGCGGAGCGCCAGTTCGGCGGCAGCTTCGTCGAGCGCCAGGCCGTGTTCGGCGACGATCACGGCGGTGAGATCGAGCGGGAAGCCGTAAGTGTCGTAGAGATCGGCCGCGACGGCCGGCGAGAATGCCGAGCCCGACGCGCGATCGTGCTCACCGATCGCGACCTGCACGCGGCGAAGCCCGCGATCCAGCGTGCGCCGGAACGCCTCTTCCTCGCCCCTGACGACCTCGTCGATCGTCGCTGCTCGCTCGCGCAACTCCGGGTACACGTCGGCGAAATTCTCCACCACCTGGGCGCAGACCTCGTGAAAAAATGGCCGGTCGAGCCCGATCTCCGTGCCGTGTCGGATCGCGCGGCGCATGATCCGGCGCAGCACATAGCTGCGGCCGCCGCGATCGGGAAACACGCCGTCTGCCACCAAG
>CANLQR010000712.1 GCA_947492135.1 Deltaproteobacteria bacterium
CGCGATCACGGCGAGCAGTTCGTGTCCGCGGGCGTGCATCGCCTCGAGAAACGGCAGCGCAAACGGACCGATGTCGGCGCGGGCTTGGGGGTCGCGGCCGACCCACTTGGCCCAATCGTACCCATAGATGAAGTCGTGCGCGTAGCGAAAGCTCAGCGCGGTCGCACGACCGAACAGCGTCTGAATCTCGGTGGCGATCCCGAGCTGCCGACGCGCGAGCCCGACCGGATCGGCGGACGCGCGCGCACAGTTCCACCACGTCACCAGTGGCAGGTCGAAGTCCCACAACAGGTTCTCGGGGAAGGACTCGACCTGGGCGCGAACGAAGGCGGCGGTCCCTTCGACGAACGCGGCAAGCAGCGGACCCTCGCCGCCGACCAGGCACGGCGCGAGGACGTCGGCCAGGTTCCGAGCCGAGCTGCGCTCGGGATCCAGGCCGCGCCGTGGGGTGCAGCGCTGATCCAGCCAGACGTCCACGTCAGCAAGACAGCGGATGGCCGCGGATGGCGTCACGACATCACTCCGATCGCCCAACGCAACACCAAGGTCGCCGCCAGCACCAAGGTGCCCCACCACACTCCGCGGTGCAGCGCCGCTTTGTAGCGGGTGATCCCACCGGGCTCATCGACGTCGCGTGCCCGACCCGCGCGCACCAGATCACGGTGCAGCCAGCTCATGGCCGCCACTGCCGGAGCCGTGGTCCACCAATCGGCCAGATGCGGGGCGAGCTTGCCCATCGCCGCCCACACCAGGATCGCGCCCACGTACATGCCCTCGACGGCGGTGCGAACCCGCTGGGGGCCGAACATCGTGGCGAAGGTCCGCTTGCCGCCGAGCCGATCGCTTTGTTCGTCTGCGAGTCCACTGGCCAACGCGCTGGCGAGCGCGAGCAGGGCGAACCCGGGCAGCCAGCCGAGGTTTTGCGGCACCGCGATTCCCGATTGCACGTACGCGTTCCACCACGGCAGCGCAAAGCCGACGCCGAGCATCTCGACGAACTCTCCGCCACCGCGGTAGTTCAGCCGCACCGGCGGGAGCGTGTAGACCACGAACAGGGCCATACAGGCCACCGCGGCGAGCAGCGCCCCCGGCCTCGCGGCGAACGCCTCCGCCGCCAACCCGACCGAAAGTGCGAAGGCGCCGGCGCCCAGCCCGAGCAGCAGCACCGAGCGGGGTTCGAGGATCCGATCCGGGATGGTCTTGGGCGAAGAACCCTCGGGAGACATGCGGCGCTTGAGCGCGTCGACCTCACGGTCGCCGTAGTCGTTGAGCAGCACCACGAAGGCGAGATCGAACAGCGTGAACGCGAAACCAAGCACGGCACCCGTGGGGTCCAAGCGCCCTGCCGCGAGTACGCCGAGGACCTGACCGAACGTCGCCGCCACCAAGAGCTTCGGCCAGCTCTTGGGCTTCAGCGCGTACAGCACCCGCGCGAGCGTGTTCGTCGGAATCCGCGGCGCCGGCCCTTGGTCCATCGACGCGGAGCATAACAGGCCCGCGATGCCCCTTGCGTGCGGCGATGACGTGGACGTACGGTGCGGTCATGCAAGCAGGTGCTCGGCGCTGGGCGTTGTTCGCTGTCGTGGGTCTCGGCGTCGCTGGCTGCGCGGTGGCGCCGACCACGACGCCGGCCGCACGACCGCCCGCCGCGAAGGCGCCGGTAGCGGCCGCGGCCGCGGAGAAACCTGCACCAGACGCGCAGCAATGGCTGCTACGTGGCGCCCGCGTGATGACGGCCGCGGGCGTGATCTACGATCGCGGTGACATTCTCGTTCGCGGCGGTCGCATCATCGATGTCGGCGTCTCGATCGACGCACCCACCGGCACCGCGATCGTCGACGCGACCGGCAAGACCGTCACACCGGGCATCATCGACACCCACTCACACATCGGCGTGTACGCGGTGCCCGGCTTTGGCGCGCACAGCGATGGCAACGAGATGACGGCGCCCACCACCGCCCACGTTCGGGCGCAAGACGCCTACTGGCCGCAAGATCCGCAGATCGATCACGCACGCGCCGGTGGCATCACCACGATGCAGATCCTCCCTGGCTCGGCAAACCTCATCGGGGGCCGATCGGTCACGGTCAAGACCTATCCGGGCGCACGCTGGATCGAGGAGGCGCGCTTCGAAGGCGCGCCCGCCGGACTCAAGATGGCCTGCGGCGAGAACCCCAAGCGCGTCTACGCCGACAAGGGCGGACCGGGTACGCGCATGGGCAACGTCGCCGGGTTTCGCAACGCGTTCATCAAGGCCGTGGAGTACCAGCGCGGCTGGACCAGCTACCGCGACAAACTCGCCCGCTACAAGCGCAAGCAAAGCGAGCCGCGCAAGGACAACGACAAGTCCGACAAGCCGGACAAGTCCGATGGGCCACCCGATCCGCCGGCCCGCGACCTCGGGCTCGAGACCCTCGCGGCGGTGCTGCGCGGTGAGCTCCTCGTGCACAACCACTGCTATCGTGCCGACGAGATGCTCGGGATGCTCGCGCTCGCCCGCGAATTCGGATTCGCGATCCGTTCGTTTCACCACGCCGTCGAGGCCTACAAGATCGCCCCCGAGCTGGCGGCCGCAGGCACCTCGGCCAGCGTCTGGGCCGACTGGTGGGGCTTCAAGGCCGAGGCGTTCGATGGCATTCGCGAGAATGCGGCGCTGCTTTCTGTGGCTGGTGCCCGCGCGATCATCCACTCCGACAGCGGCATCGGCATCCAGCACCTCAACCAAGAGGCCAGCAAGGCGATGTGGGCAGGGCGACGCGCGGGCCTCGAGATCGCCGACGATGAAGCCTTGCGGTGGATCACTGCAAACCCAGCGTGGGCGTTGGGGGTGCACAATCAAGTCGGCACGATCGAGCCGGGCAAGCAGGCCGATCTGGTGGTGTGGGACGGCGATCCCTTCAGCGTCTACGCCAAGACCGCCCAGGTCTTCATCGAAGGCAAGCTGGTCTACGATCGCAGCGATCCCAACCATCGGCCCCAGACCGATTTCGAGCTCGGGTACGACAACGGACGGACAGGTGTTCGATGAGTGCGCACTGGCTGCCCAGGATGGTTGTTGTGCTGGCGATCGCCGTCGGCCTCGCTTCGGTCGCCGCTGCCGCACCGCCCGCCAAGGCGCCGCGCCTCTCCGCGCCGCGGGCTCGGGTGGCACCCACCGCACCCGTACGCGCCGGGGCTCGCGTCGCGCCCAAGGCCGGGCGGCCGGCGTTCGACACCCAAGACGCGCCGGTCTACCTCGTGGGTGCCGAGATTCGGACGGGTGATGGCAAGCGCATCACCAACGGCATCATCCAGCTCGACGGCACGCGGATCGTCGCGGTCACGGGCCCCGGGACCAGTGTCCCGGCCGGTGCGCGCACGATCGACCTGACCGGGAAGATCATCACCCCGGGTCTGGTCGCGGTCGACTCGGCGCTCGGTCTGATCGAGATCGATGCCGAAGGCTCGACCAAAGACG
>CANLQR010000713.1 GCA_947492135.1 Deltaproteobacteria bacterium
CGCCACTGCCGATCGCGCCGCTTCCGGGCGCGACCCAGGCGATGCATCCAAACGCGCCGGCGGTGCTGCTGAACCTGTTACTCGCCGCCGCGCCGGTGTGCATGGCACTGCGGCAATACGATGACGCGCGCAGCTACTATGCCGACGCGAGCAAGCTCGCCGCGAAATGCATGAACCCCTACGCCGCCTGCGACGCGCTCCAGGGCGAAGGCGATGCCCAGCGCGCGCTCGACCAGCCCAAGGAGGCGCTCGTGGTGTGGCGTGACTGCGAGACGATCGCCGAGAAGTATGCGTACTACGATCGCCTGGTGACGGTGCTCGAGCGCATCCACGCGCTCTACGCCCAAGGGCGCGTCAGCAAAGCGGCCGACGAGGCGTATGCGAAGCTGCAGGGTGCGAAGCTGTTGCAGAAGAAAGGCACAGCCTGATGCCGGCCAACGTCGCGCCACCGAGCCGCCGCCCCGCCAATCCGATCGCGCCGCCGGTGTTCGCAACGACCGGCAACGCCCGCGCGGACTCCGTCCTTGCGACCCTCGATGTCACGATCGCGCCGTTCCGTCAGGCGCCACCGCCCGAGCAGGGCGCTGCGGGCTACGTTGCCCAGGGTCTCGGCGCAGTGCTCGGGGTGATCAACGCGCCGATGATGTTCATCGACGCCGCGGCGTCACAGGGGATCTCCGCGATCCTCGACGCGACGGGCTTGTCGGCGCTGTTCCCTGCCCTGCCCGTCGCGACCATCGGCCTGAGCATGCACCTTGGCACTCCGCACACGCACGTGCATCCGCCGAGCCTCATCCCGCCGGCGCCACCGATTCCGCTGCCCAGCCTCGGGGTGGCGTTCCTCGCAGGGTCGGCTTCTGTGCTCGTGGGTGGGGTTCCGGCGTTGCGCGCGGGCGACATCGGGCTCGGGATCACGTGCGGATCGATGGCACCGCCGTTCGAGATCATGACGGGCGCGTCGGGCGTGTACTTCGCCGGTGCTCGCGTCGCGCGTTTCGGCATGGACATCACGTTCCACTGCAATCCGGCCGCGCCGATGGGGGCGTTCGCGATCGGGATGGGCGTGGCAGGTATCGTCGCCGGTGCAGCGGGTGCGGCGGCGCAGGCCTCCTCGGGCAACAGCGGCGCCGCGATTGCGCAGGGCATTCAGGCCGCGCTCGACGCCGCCGCGATGGCGGTGTCGATGCTGCGCGGCAAAGATCCTGCGGGGCCACCGGGTGTCGGCGTGTTGCTCGGACCGCCGATGGGCAACGTGCTGGCGGGTGGTCCACCGATCCCCAACATCGGTGCGCTCGCCCAGGGCAAGCTCTTCAGTGCGCTCGGTCGCGCGCTGCGTTCGATGCGGGGTCGGCTGCGACGGCGGACACCGGCTGCGGACGCAAACGGGCGCGCGTGCGAAGGCGGTGAGCCGGTGCATGTCGTCACCGGCACGAACTTCAACACCTACGTCGACTTCGCGTCGCTCCTGGGGACCTTCACGTGGGCGCGCTACACCTCGAGCGCCGATCATGCGCAGCGCGGCGTCCTGGGCTTCGGCTGGCGTCATGCGTTCGAGTCGCGCCTGTCGATCCAGCTCCATCGCGTGACATTCGAGGGCTGGCAGGGCGAGCACATCGTGTTCCCGCGGCTGCGTGGCGTCGACGAGGTCGTGATGCACGGCCATCGGCTGCGCAAGCTGGAGAACCATCGCTTCACGGTGTCGCATCCACGGCTGGGCACACTGATGTTCCAGCAGGACGGTCCTGGCGGCGGCGTCGCGCGACTCGTCGGGATGCGCCGGACAAACCAGGTCATCGAGCTGCGCTACGACTCGCACCGCCGTCTCGTGGAGCTCGTCGAGCGCGTAGCGGCCGGGGTCGCCACGTACGCGTTGCGCTACGACGACGCGGGGCAGCTCGCCGAGATCTGGGGCTCGCGGTTCGGCGAGCCCAACGCGCGGCTCATCCGCTATCACCACAATCTTGCTGGCGAGCTGATCGGCGCCGAGGACCTCGCCGGGAAGGTCGACGCGTACAGCTACGATCGCACCCATCGCATCGTCCGCGCGACCGATCGCATCGGCTACAGCTTCACGTGGAAGTACGATCTGGAGGGCCGCTGCATCGCGACCCAGGGCGAAGATGGCCTGTGGTTCGCGGCGTTCGAGTACCTGCCCGACAAGCAGACCACCAAGATGACGATCCACGACGGGTCGGTCTACACCTTCGTCTACGACGAGGACGGTGTGATCACCAAGGTGATCGGCCCCTGCGGCGACAGCAAGCTGCGGGTGCGTGCGCTCGACGGCACCGTGCTCGCCGAGATCGACGCTGATGGTCAGCGCGTCGACTTCGTGTACGACGCGGACGGAGGCCTCGTCGCGCGCCGCAATCGCTTCGGTCACAGCTTCCCGCCAAGCCTCGTCGCCTCTGGCATCCCGCAGACGCTCGGGCGACGACTACCCAAGGATACCCGCGGGTTCTACTTCGGCGTTGCGCTCGCCCGCACGATCCTACCGGTGGCGCCACCGCAGCAGCGTCTCGGTCACCTCGGCAAGCCGATCCACGAGCGCGATGCGCAAGGCCACGAGCAGCGCTGGCAGTACGACGCGGTCGGCAACGAGGTCGCGCATACCGACCGCGACGGACGCACCCATCGCCGAGAGATCGTGCGCTGGGGCCTTGTCGGCACACGGATCGACCCGGTCGGCAACAAGGTTCGCTACGAGTACAACCCGCACCAGCGAATCACGCGGGTCGTCGACGGTGGTGGCGGCGAGTCGAAGTACACCTACGACAGCCACGATCGCGTGATCGAGGTCCATCGGACGGGCGCGCTGCACGAGCGCTATGTGTGGAACGGTCATCGTCTCGTGGAAAAACAGGACGCCGACGGCAACACGCTGCTGCGCATCGCACCGCATGCCAACGGGCTCGCCGGCCGGATCGAGCGTGCCGACGGCACCGCGCTCGAGTTCGACTACGATCGCAACGGCAAGGTCACCCAGGCCGACAGCGGCGCTCATCGGGTGCGGCGCGCGTTCACGGCCTTCGAAGAGGTCGCGCTGGAGGACTGCGACGGGCGCACGGTTCGCCACGCGTATGGCTGGCGCGGCGAGATCACCACGACGATCGCCGGCAAGTTCGTCTGCGCGCGCCACCGTCACGGCACTACGATCGAGCTCGTCGATCCGACCGGGCGCACCCGGCTCATTCGGCCGGCGACCGACGGCTCTGTGAGCATCGATCACGGCAATGGTACCCAGGAGGTGCAGCAGTTCGACGGGGCCGGACGCATCGTCGGGCGAACCTGCGCGCGACCCGACGATCGCGTCGGCCGGGGGCTGCGATGGAATGTCCGCCATCAGTACAGCGCGCACGGCGATCTCGTCGCGACCACTGACTCGATCCGCGGCACGCAGCGCTACGCGCTCGACGCGGCGCATCGCCTCGTCGGCGCGCAGCGAG
>CANLQR010000714.1 GCA_947492135.1 Deltaproteobacteria bacterium
GAGGACGAGCTGCAGCTGGTCTGCTTCGATCAGATCTTCGAGTTCTGTGGCGGGGTGGATCCGTCGACGACGGACGCAACGGGCACGAGCGACGGCAGCTCGAGCGGCGACGCGACCGATTCTGCGACCGAAGACGGCACTGGCGGCTCGGGCGGCAGCGAGAGCACCGCGGGTGAGTCCGGCGAGACGACCGCCGCCGGCAGCGAGTCGAGTTCCTCCGACAGCGACAGCGACAGCGCGACGGTCACCGCCTCGGCAACCGACAGCGACAGCGCAACCGACAGCGACAGCGCGACCGACAGCGACAGCGCCACTGTGACCGCATCCGGCGGACAGGACAGCAGCAGCGGTGATCCCGGAGGCACGAGCGAGGACGGCGGATGTGCCTGCACCGCCAGCAACGACCGGCCGGGCCCCGCGCTCGCACTGGGCCTGTTGGGCCTGGTCGGCTGGCGGCTCCGCCGACGGCAACGCGGCTAGGGGCGAGTTCGAACGGCGAGAGGCCACCCACAGGTGGCGCAAAGCGGGTAGGCTCCCGCGCCCGCCCATGCACTTTCTCGCCCGGATCTTCGAGAACCTCGAACAGCAACCCGATCGTTGTGCCGTCATCGAGGTCCACGGCACCGAGCTGCGTGAGCACGACGGTCGCGTCTTGCTCGACCACATCGCGCGCGCGCATGCGTTCGTCGCGGCCGCCGGCGTTCAGCCCGGCGATCGCGTGGCTGTGCTCGCACCCAACTCGGCCAAGTGGGTGTGCGCCGATCTGGCCGCCCTGGCGTGCGGCGCGATCGTGGTGCCGCTGTACGACAAGCAGGAGCCCAAAGAGCTCGCGGTGATGCTCCGCAGCGCGAAACCATCGCTGCTGCTCGCGGGCAGCCGCGAGCTGGCGGAGACGATCGCCCTGGCGTGGCCCGAGCACTGCCGCGTCGCGGTGTTCGACGACGTCTTCGAGACCGAGCCCAGCAAGGCCGGCCTCCATGCGATCGCGCCCGAAGATCCGGTCGCGATCATCTACACCTCGGGGACCAGTGGCGTGCCCAAGGGCGTGGTGCTCAGCCGCGCCAACGTCGACTTCATGATCCCCAAGACGATCGAGCGGCTGGCCAAGGTTGCGATCGATCGGCAGGTCCCCGATCGTGTGTTTCACTTCCTGCCGTTCTGTTTCGCCGCGTCGCGGATGATGCTGTGGACCCAGCTGTCGCGGCCGAATCCGATCATGATCTCGACCGATCTGACCAAGCTGGTCGTCGAGATGGCCACGGCAAAGCCCAACTATTTTCTCAATGTGCCGGCCGTGCTCGAGCGCATTCGCAATGGGGTCGGCGCGAAGATCCGCGAGCGGGGTGGCATCGCGCTGGGACTGTACGAGCGT
Source organism: Deltaproteobacteria bacterium (assembly GCA_947492135.1). Classification (GTDB taxonomy): domain Bacteria; phylum Myxococcota_A; class Polyangia; order Nannocystales; family Nannocystaceae; genus Xiheibacterium. The sequence continues at coordinate 1,373 of CANLQR010000714.1, forward strand.
GGTATCGCTGCCTCGCAGGCGATCGCCGCGGGTCGCGGTGGATTTTTCGATCGCGTCGCGCTCGGGCTCGCGCAGCGGGTGGTGTTCGGCAAGATCCGCACGACCATCGGCGAGAAGCTCGATTTCGTGATCTCGGGCTCGGCACCGCTGGCCGAGGAAACCCAGCGATGGTTCCAGATGCTCGGCATCCCGGTCTATCAGGCCTACGGGCTGACCGAGACCACCGGCATCGTCTCGCTCGACGAGCCCGACCAGGTGGTGGCCGGTCGGGTGGGCGTGGCGCTGGGCGGGGTCGAGATCCGCACCTCCGACGAGGGCGAGCTACTGGTCCGTGGACCGAACATCTTCGCGGGCTACTGGGAGATGGCCCAGGAGACCGCCGACGTCATCCGCGATGGGTGGTTCCACACGGGTGATCAGGTCGAGATCGAGCGCGGCAACATCAAGATCGTGGGCCGGATCAAGAACCTCATCGTGCCCGAGTCCGGTCACAACATCGCGCCCGAGCCGCTCGAGGAGAAGTTCCTGGCCGCCTGTCCCGAGGCGACCCAGTGCATGATCGTCGGGCATGCCCGGCCGTTCGTGGCCGTGCTGGTGCCGGGCCGTCCGCCGAAGTCGGCGATCGACCGGGCCATCGAGCAGGTCAACAGCGATCTACCCGCGTATCGCAAGATCCGCCGGGCGATCGTCGTCGACGAGCTGTTCACGCCGGACAACGGGTTGCTGACCGCCAATCAGAAGCTGCGTCGCGCGGTGATCGAGCGGCACTTTGGGTCGCAGATCGACGCTGCGTACGATGCCGCAAAGCTCGAGCGGGCCAAGGCCCCGGCGTCGGCGTCGGTCTGACGCCGCGACCGCGGACCGCCGCGGCTCGAAGCCCCACCGGGAGGTGGCCTCGCGGGTGCGCCCAGGCCGCGAATTCCCGGTCTTGGGGCCGAAAATGTGAGCGAACCCAGTGCGCAGTCGGCTGCGCGCCACCGCTGTATCGATCAGCGATGCGGCGGTGCCGTTACACTCGCGCCGCCTCATGCCGGTTTCCTGGACGCGAGATGGCGCGGTCGTCGAGCTCACGCTCGGCCGCGAGCCCTGTAACGAGATCGGCCTCGAGATGCTCGCCGAGCTCGAGCGTTTCCTTCGAGAACTCGATGTCGAGGCGACCGCTGCGCTCGTCATCCACAGCAGCGTACGCGGTGGTTTCTCCGCGGGAGCCGATCTCCGCGAGCTCTACCAGGGCTTGGTGTCGACGCCGGTCGGAGAGCAAGCCCCAGCGATCGCCGACTTCATCGATCGCATCCACACGGTGATGGACACCTTGGACATGCTGCCGATGACCACGGTCGGCGTGATTCATGGGGTTTGCTTCGGCGGGGGTTTCGAGCTCGCGTTGACCTGCGACGTGTTGATCGCCGAGCGCAGCGCACGGTTTTGTTTTCCCGAGCTGCGGCTGGGGATCCTGCCGGGCTTTGGTGGGATCCCGCGCCTGCGTCGCGATGTCTCCAACGGCCTGGTCCGTGACCTGCTGCTCACCGGCCGTGGCATCAACGCGAAGAAGGCCATCGCCGCCGGGCTGGTCAGCCAGCTGGTGCCGCCCGGCGAGGGCCTCAACGCCGCACGTGCAGTCGCGGGCCAGGCAACCAAGTTCGATCGGGACGCGCTGGTGACGACCAAGCGGTTCATGAAGCCGCTGCCGCGCGCGGAGCTCGACGCCGAGAAATCGCACTTCTTGCGCTTGGCCGCCAAACCCGCCCTGCGTGAGGCCCTCGCCAAGTTCGTGCACAGTGACGATCTGCGCCCGTACCTGCCCTGAAAGAAGCGACCATGAGCACCAGTCTCGAACGATTGATTCAGCTATCGGCCAAGCGCTACGGCGCCGACGCGGCCAGCCTGAGCGCGCAGGACGATGTCTTCGAGAAGCTCGGCATCGACAGCTTTCAGGCCGTCGAGTTGATGAGCGAGCTCGAGCTCGACTTCGACATCGAAATCCCCGACTACGAGCTCCAGGGTGTTCGAACCTTCGGCCAGCTCGCGGCTGCGATCGACAAGAGGCGCTGATGCTCGA
>CANLQR010000715.1 GCA_947492135.1 Deltaproteobacteria bacterium
TGGAGAAGATCCGCACCGGATCGCTGTTCGAGGTCGGTGAGGTCTATCGAGATCTCTCGCTGCTCAAGCAGACCAAGCAGCTGTCGCACGGAGAGAAGCAGATGTTGCGCACCGCACGCGACCTGCTTGTCAAGGAGCTAGCCGTAGCGCGCGCGTCCACTGAGGACGACGTCGCGAAAGAGCTGGACTCCATGTTCAAGAACTAGCAGGCTCCGCCGCGAGCGTGGAAACGGTCGACCATATCGCTATCCAGATTTGCACCGAAGCCTGGGACCAGGTCGAGGTCGACGCCTTCGTCTGCCCCACCAACTCCCACGGCGCGATGTCGCACTACCCCGCGGCCAAGCTGCGCGAACTGGCCGGCTACGATGTGGAAGCGCTTCTGCGTGACCATACGCCGCTGGCAATCGGTGCCGCTTTCGTGACGCCCGCGGGCAACATGAAAGCTGGATACCTGATCCATGTGCCCAACACCGAGGTCCCGGGTGGCCGGGTGCAGGTCGAGGACATTCTCCGGGCGACCGCCGCCGTCCTCGTGGCCTGCCACGTCAAGGGCTTCACCAGCGTGGCGATGCCGCTGATGGGTGCGTTCGAGACCGGGATCCCCGCCGAGGAAGCCGCCCGGGCGATCCACAGCGAATTTCGCTCGTGGCGCGGTGAAAAACCGCTTCGAGTGCTGTTCATGGCCAAGGATGCCGACGAGGTCGAAGTGTTCGAGATGGCCATCGAGGGAACCGGCTAAGACGCCGCGACGCGCCCTTTGGGCCGTCCTTCGCCTTCGAGAATCGGCCCCGGGGCAGCGCGAGCCGCGTCGAGGCTGTGCTGGCCATGGTGCGCGCTAGCGCCGGCTCGAACATGTCTCGACGGTCTGCCGTAGAGCAGCGCTGCGCGCTGTGATACACCCCGCAGCGTCTCCGATGGCCGCTTCATACCTCCCAGCGCTCGTCTTCATCATTTTTGCGATGGGCTTCGGCGCCTTGATGCTCGGGCTCACGATGGTCCTGGGCCCCAAGCGCACCAGCGCCGTGAAGGACGAGCCCTTCGAGTGCGGCAGTGAGCCGATCGGAAGTCCGCGGGTCAAGTTCAGCGTCAAGTTCTACCAGGTCGCGATCCTGTTCTTGGTGTTCGACATCGAGGTCGCGTTTCTCTACCCGTGGGCCTCGCTGTTCCGCGAGCTCTCGTGCACCGGTGCGCTCGACGCTGCCGGCGTGTGCACCGCTGCGCCAAGCCTGTTCGGGCTGGTTGAAATGCTGGTGTTCTTGGTCATCCTCGTCATCGCGTTGGCCTATGTCTGGCGCAAGCGCGCGCTCGATTGGGCGTGAAGGAAAGAGTCCACCCATGGCCGAATCCTCAGCGAGTTACGTCCCCACGCTTCTCCAAGAAGCGGTGAACTGGGCGCAGAAGTACAGCCTGTTCACGTACCCATTCGCCACCGCGTGTTGTGCGATGGAGTTCATGTCCGTCATGGGCTCGCGCTACGACGTCGCGCGATTTGGCGCAGAGTTCCCGCGCTTCTCACCGCGTCAGGCCGATCTGCTGATCGTCATCGGCACCATCACCGAGCGTCAGGCCCCAGTGCTACGACGCATCTACGATCAGATGCCCGACCCAAAGTGGGTGATGGCGTTTGGCGTGTGCGCCTCCACGGGCGGCTTCTATCAGAACTACACCGTGCTACCCGGCGCGGACCAAGTCATCCCGGTGGATGTGTACGTACCGGGCTGTCCGCCGCGTCCCGAGCAGGTGCTCGACGGTCTGATGGCGCTGCAAAAGCGCATCCAAGAGCATCGCGGCCACTGCCAGCAAGAGATCGGCAATACCGCAGCGATCGGCTACACCGACCGACGCAAGCTGCCCATCCTGCAAGATGGCACCAGCATGACGCTGCTCCCCGACGAACGAATGCCGCAAGACGGGAGGGTCCGCTAATGGCCCAACGACTGCTCGAGTTCCTTGCGCGCGAGCGCCCGGCGGCTTTGGTCGAGACCGGAGCCCACGTCGGCGACGAGATCGCGGTCGTCCATCGCGAACACCTCGTCGACGTGCTCACGCTGCTACGCGATCACGTCGAGGCGCGCATGAACATGCTGAGCGACCTCACCGTGGTCGACTACCTCGGCCAAGAGCCGCGCTTCGAGGTCGTCTACCAGCTGTACAGCCTCACCCTCAAGCATCGCCTGCGGATCAAGGTTCGCATCGGCGACGGTGCCGACGAGTGCTGGGTGCCCACCGCGACGCCGCTGTGGCATGCCGCGAACTGGGCCGAGCGCGAGGCGTGGGACCTCTACGGCGTACGCTTCGAAGGCCATCCCGATCTGCGTCGCATCTTGATGTACGAGGAGTTCGTGGGACATCCGCTGCGCAAGGACTACCCCCAGAATGCCCGTCAGCCGCTGATCCGGCGCCCCGACGCTCCGCCCACCGACGATCAGACCACACGGCTGCTCCCCGACAGCCACGACCGCCGGGTGAGCTAGGAAATCAAGCGATGAGTGCTCCGAGCCCAACCTCTCCCGTCGCGGCCGTCGCGGCCAAGGCCCTCGCCCAGAACGCCGCCGAGACCATCGACCACCGCGGCCGACAGGCCGGCGAGCTCTCGCTACCCCCGTCGCTCCAGCAGTTCGCCGACGAGGCCGAACGACTGCCGACGGACGAGATCATCGTGAACATGGGTCCGTCGCATCCCGCGATGCACGGCACCGTGCGCGTGGTGCTGCGCATCGATGGTGAGACCATCAAGGACGCCGACGTGCAAGTCGGCTACCTGCACCGCGGTTTCGAGAAAGAGTCTGAGAGCGCGACGTACACCCAGATCTTCCCGTACGTCGATCGGCTGAACTACGTGTCGCCGATGCTCAACAACGTGGGCTTCGCGATGGCTGTGGAGAAGCTGCTCGGAATCACCGCGCAGATCCCCGAGCGAGCCGAGTACATCCGCGTCATCGTCGGCGAGCTTGCGCGCGTCTGTGACCACATCACGTGCATCACCGCTTCGCTTGCGGAACTCGGCGGTCTGACCGCGTTCTTCTGGGGCAATCGCGCTCGAGAGCACATCTGGGAGCTGCTCGAGGACCTCTCGGGCGCACGCATGACCCACAGCTACTGCCGCATCGGCGGAGTGGCCTGGGACCTCACCCGTGACTTCGACGAAAAATGCCGCGGCAAGCTCGTCAAGGTTCGCGGGCTGATCTCCGACATCCGCAAGCTCGTGGAGCGCAATCGCATCTTCCTCGATCGCATGGAGGATGTCGGCGTCATCTCGGCCGACGACGCGATCAGCTACGGCATCACGGGCCCGTGCCTGCGCGCGTGTGGCGTCGACTACGACGTGCGCAAGGACCATCCGTACTCCGTCTACGACCACTTCGACTTCGACATCCCGATCGCGGGTGCCGGCGACAACCT
>CANLQR010000716.1 GCA_947492135.1 Deltaproteobacteria bacterium
ACCTGGCCAAACGGGTGGGGGCAGACCGGCGGCCGCGCGTGCGCCATCGATCATCGCGCGACGGGTGCAGTGGTCGTCGTCGACGACGTGAACGACGCCGCTGCGGTCACTCGCCACCGCAGCCACCGTGGCCGAGATCGCGTCGTCGCGATGAATGAGGTTGGTCGCCCGCGCACCGTCGCCCAGCGGTGCGCGGCCGCCAAACAGGCGGCCAATCTCGCGCCCCGGGCCGTACAGACCGCCCATGCGCAACACCATCCAGCTCACCTTCGCGGCGGCGCAGGCCCGCTCGATCGCTTGCTCGGCTTCGCGCTGGATGTGGCCGCGGGGCTCCTCGGGCCAGGTCGTGCAGGTCTCGTCGACCGGGCCGTCCAGGTCTGGCAACGCCGAGGTCGAGCCGATCCACACCACGCGCCGCACTTGAGTCTGGCCGAGCATCGCGAGCATGCGGGCGGGTCCTTCGACGTACAGTGCGCGGCGATCCTGATCGGGCCCCGGCGCGATGGCGAACACCCAGGTGCTCGCGCTGCCCAGCGTACGCGCTCCCATCACACCCGCTTCGAGCGCGGCACCGTCACCGAGGAGGTCGAGCGCCACGACCGCAATCGTAGCCGCGAGGTCCGGCGGGCGGCGGCCGCTACGTGTGGTCGCGAGCGTCGGGCCCGGGCACGCATGCGCGACGCCGACGCCCAGCCAGCCCGCTCCGATGATCGCGACCCCGTCGTCCACAGCGCCTAGCACTCTTAGCACGAGCCCAAGCCGGCGCTCGACTTGCGTGGGGTCGGGCTGATGCGGCAGGGTCGGGGCGCAATGTCGCCTGTCGCTCGAGTCGCGCCGCCGTGGCGCTTTTGCGTGGCGCCGATGATGGATCGCACTGATCGGCATTTTCGTGCGTTGTTTCGCCAGATCTCGCGCCACGCGATGCTCTACACGCCGATGATCTCCGCGGCGGCGATCGTGGCCGGACGCGCGGACGCGATGCTCGCGTTCGATCCGAGCGAGTCACCGTTGGCGCTTCAACTCGGTGGCAGCGAACCTGTCACGCTGGCGCACGCGGCCAGGATCGCCGCGGATCGTGGCTTCGCCGAGATCAACCTCAACTGTGGCTGCCCGAGTCCTGCCGCGGCGCGGGTGCAGTGGGGTGCAGCGCTCATGGACCAGCCCGCTCGCGTCGCGGACGCCGTCGCGGCAATGGTCGCTTCGAGCCCGGGAGTGGATGTCACCGTGAAGCACCGGCTAGGGATCGCAGGTCGAGACGACTTCGACCGCCTGCTGGGCTTCGTCGATGCGGTGGTGTCTGCCGGCGCCGTCCGGGTGATCGTGCATGCGCGCGCAGCGGTGCTTGGATGTCTGGGTCCCGCAGCGAATCGGCGGATTCCGCCGCTGCGTCCCGAGATGGTCGCCGGGCTCTTGAAGGCACGGCCACAGCTCGTGGTGGTGGACAACGGCGGCATCGACGACCTCGAAGCGGTGCGCGCTCGCTGGCGCAACGTCGGCGCACGCGGGGGCGTGATGGTGGGGCGCGCGGCCTACGATGATCCTTATCGATGGATCACCATCGATCGCGAGGCGTGGTGCGACGACGAGCCGCGTCCTACGCGGGCGCAGCTCGCTCGCGATCTGTTCGATCGGGCCGCGCGGCATGTCGCAGCCGGTGGTCGAGCTCACGCGGTGACACGCCACGCCCTCGGGTTGTGGAGGTCGCTCCCCGACGCGCGTCACGCCCGTGCGCTGGTGGCCTCGCTCGCGCGAGGAGCGAGCCTCGACGACGCCGCGGCAGCAATCCGGGTTCTCGAGGCTACGGCCAGCGACGGCCCGCAAGCCGCCCTTTTAGGGGGATCCGCCGAGAACCACGCGTAGGCGCAGCTTCTTGCCGACCTGAAGCCGCACGCATTGGTCGGTGAACTGCTCGGCACGAAGCTCGCGATCGGGTTCGCGACAGGGCTCGCCGTCGAGCTTCACGGCGCCGCCTGAGATGCGCTCACGGGCCTGCCGCTTGCTGGGAAAGGCCGCCACGGCGGGATCCACCAGCAGGTCGACCAAACGGACGTTCGGCGTCGCGACCGTCACCTGCGGCACTGCACTCCAGTCATCACCAGCGCCGAACGCCTGCACTGCGGCGCTCGCAGCTGCGCGCGCGGCCTCTTCGCCGTGGCAGAGCTTGGTGGCCTCGAACGCGAGCAGCGCCTTGACCTCACGCAGGGCGGCACCTTGCACCTGGCAGCGCGCATCGATCTCGTCCATCTCCAGGTCGGTATAGATCGCCAAGAGCTTGCGGACGTCACCGTCGTCGCAGCCGATCCAGAACTGGTAGTAGTCGAAGGGTGGGCACATCGCCGCGTCGAGCCAGACCGCGCCCTTTTCGGTCTTGCCCATCTTCTTGCCGTCGGTCGTGGTGAGCAACGGGAACGTGAGGCAGTGGGCGGGGCCGGCCGCGTCCAGGCCGGTGCGGCGGATCAACTCGACGCCCGCGATCATGTTGCCCCACTGGTCGCTGCCGCCGAGCTGCAGCGTGCATCCGCGCTCGCGATACAGTCGCAAGAAGTCGTAGGCTTGGAGCAGCTGGTAGTTGAACTCGATGAACGACAGCGGCGCCTCGGCGTCGAGCCGATCGCGGTAGGTCTTGGTCGCGATCATCCGATTGACCGTGAAGTGCACGCCAATCTCGCGAAGAAAGCCGATGTAGCCGAGCCCGGAGAGCCAGTCGAAGTTGTCGACGACGATCGCTGCGGCGTCGCCGTCGAGCTCCAGGAAACGGCCGAACACCTGGCCGATCCGTGCGACGTTGCTCGCGATCGCGTCGGGATCGAGCATCTTGCGTAACTCGGACTTGCCGCTGGGATCGCCGATGCGCGCGGTGCCTGAGCCCATCACCACGATGGGCCGATGCCCCAGGCGTTGGAGCCGCCGCATCGCCATGATGCACACCAGGTTGCCGACGTGTAGCGACGCGGCGGTGGGATCGTAGCCGATGTAGAACGTAATGGGCCCGGTCGCGAGCGCGGCGTCGATCGCCGCGGCATCGGACAGCTGCTCGATGAAGCCCCGCGTGGCGAGCTCACGCAGCGCCGCAGAGGCGTACGGGTCGAGGGGCTCGGTCATGTGAGTTCGTCCAGTCTGTGCTCGTGTTCGCGCAGTGCGACCTCGAGCGCCTCGAGTTTTGCGCCGACCTTCTGGCGGAACTGGCTGTGTAGATCTTTCTCGCGAAACAGCTCGTCGGCGAGCTGGATCGCGACCAGCAACGCCACGCGCTGGAGGTTGTAGCTCGCGCGGCCTCCGGGGATCAGCTGGCGGAGGTGGCCATCGACGTAGTCGGCGAGCTCCTGCACGTAGGCGGCGCCCTCGTCACTCTTGATCGTCAGGCGTTGGCCCGCGATCTCGACGTCGATGCTTTG
>CANLQR010000717.1 GCA_947492135.1 Deltaproteobacteria bacterium
TGGACAACCTTGTTGCCGTCCCAGATCTGCTTGTCGGCAACCCAAGCTTTGCTCACGCCCGCGATCGCTTTGGCGTCGCCCGCCTTGATCAGCTTCCAGCCCTTGACGTGGCCGTACTTGGCGTCCGCCTTTTTCTTGCAGTCGGCCGCCGCTACCAAGAACGACGGCGCCCGCGAGGCGGGAGTCGCCACGTAGCGGTTCCCCACGACCTTCATCTTGGACATGTCGGGCTTTTTTGGCTTGGGCGTGGGCGTGGTGCCGCCGCCGCCGGTGGGGTCGGGCGTGTCGCCGGTGGGGTCGGGCGTGTCGCCGGTGGGGTCGGGCGTATCGCCGGTGGGGTCGGGCGTGTCGCCGGTGGGGTCGGGCGTGTCGCCAGTGGCCGGCGCCGTGGGGTCGGGCGTATCACCGGTGGGATCGGGCGTGTCGCCCGTGACCTTGCCCGCCGTGTCGCTAGCGGCGGTGTTCCCTGCATCACCACTCGCCGCGCCCGCGGTTGGATCCGCAGTGTCGGCCTTCGCATCACCTGCAGTGTCGGCCTTCGCATCACCTGCGGTGTCGGCCTTCGCGTCACCTGCAGTGTCGGCCTTCGCGTCACCTGCAGTGTCGGCCTTCGTGTCGCCGTCGCCTGCCACCGCGACGCCGTTCTTCGCGACGTTGGCCGCCTGCTTGGCGTTGAACACATACCAGCCGACCCCGCCGGCACCGGCGACGACCAGCGCGAGCACACCGATCAGCAGGCCCTTGCCGCCGCCGCTGCCGATGTTGCGGTCGGGTCGGCGGTCATCGGTCACGCCCTCGAACGATCCGATTCCACCGACCGTCGGTGCCGACTGCACCGAGCTCGGCAGCTGGGACGACCACGTGGGGCCGGTGGCCGCGGGCGTCCCCTGGGTCCCGAGCGTCGGTGCACTGGGTGCCAACGGTGGCCGCTGCGCTTGCGCCCCGGGCGTATGCGAGATCGAGGCACCGCCGACCTGCGACGGCCCGCCAATCACCGTCGCACCGACTGCCGACGGTGAGACTGCCGGCACCGGCGGCGGAGCGCCGGTGGAGATCGCTGTCGCACTCGCGGGAACCCACGGCGCGCCCTGGAGGTTCTCGAACGGCGCGAGCGCTTCGTACAGCTCCTGGCAGCTGCCCCAGCGCTCGGCAGGATTTTTGCGAATGCAACGCGCAACCACCTCTACGAGCCCCGGGGTCACATGCGGGGCGAGCTGCTCGAGCGGAGGAGGTTCGCGCACCGCGACGTTGATCAGCGTTGCTGCCATCGTCTGCCCAACGAACGGGTTACGACCCGCGAGCGCCCAGTAGAGGATGACGCCCATCGCCCAGATGTCGGTGCGAGCATCGACCGACGCCGCGCCTTCGGTCTGCTCGGGCGACATGTACTCGGGCGTCCCCATCAGGACGCCCATGCCGGTCTTGCCCGCGTTTTCACCCTCGGTGAACTTCGAGATCCCGAAGTCCATCAGCTTGACCAGCAGCCGCCCGGGCTCGGGCTCGTGCAAGAAGATGTTCTCGGGCTTGAGGTCGCGGTGAACGATGCCCTTGCCGTGCGCGGCGGCCAGACCGATCAGCGCTTGGCGCATGATCATCACGATGACACCCGGATCGATTCGACCGCCGCGCTTGACGACGAAGTCGGCGAAGTCCGAGCCCACCAGCATCTCGAGCACGATGTAGGGACCGAGCTGGCTGCGACCGAGATCGAGGATGTCGCAGATGTGCTTGCTGCCGATGCGGCCGGCCGCAGTGGCCTCGTTGCGAAAGCGGGCCAGCACACCCTCGTCGCGCGAAAACTGAACGTGCATCAGCTTGATGGCGACGGTCTTCTTGACCAGCATGTTCTCGGCCATCCAGACCGCGCCCATGCCGCCTTCGCCCAGCAGCTTCACGAAACGGAATTTGCCGTCGAGGATCTTGCCTTCGAGCGGGATGAGCCGCTCGGTGCTAGGGCACAGCAGTACGTCGTCCGCATGCTGCTGGCCACAATGGGGGCAGGGGCCCGAAGTCGCGTTTGCCATCGCCGCGACAGCTATATCACGGACGACTGTGGGACGCGCAGGCACGGCCCCTCGTCGCTTCTAAACGTGCCCTACGGGGTGGGTGTTGCTAGGCTTGGGGCCAATGATGTGCGCTCGCCCCCGCCGCTGGGCCTTCCCGATCGTGCTTGCCCAGCTACTCGCGCTCCAGTCGGGCTGCGACGCGTTGCTCGAGAGCAAGCCCGAACTCAGCATCGCGACCGCCGAGGCCGCCAAGCCCGAGGTCAAGGCCGCGCCCGCGCCGGTCCCGGTCGTCACGCCCCAGCAGGCCAAGCCGGTCGTGCTCGAGCCCGTGCTCGACCCCAAGACGGGGACCACGCCCGAGGTGCCGCCAACCACGCCCCAGGGGCACATCCAGGACGAGCAAAACACCATCGACGTCTTCGGGGCCGCGGCGCCCGCGACGGTGTTCATCACGCAAAAACAGGTGGTGGTCGACCCCTTGAGCATGCGCAACGGCACCGGCTACATCTGGGACGCCGACGGCCACGTCGTCACCAACTGCCACGTCGCGATGCTCGACTGCAAGCACGGAGCGAAGCCTGCGTCGTTGTCGGTGACGCTGTATGATCAAAAGAGCTACGACGCCGTGATCGTGGGTCACGATCCGTATCAGGACATCGCGGTGCTCAAGATCGTGGCAGCGGGTGTGACGCTGGTGCCGGTGCGGCGCCCAGAAAAGGGCTACGCGCTGGTGGTCGGACAAAAGACGATCGCGATCGGCAACCCGTTCGGGTTCGATCACACCCTGACGGTCGGGGTGATCTCGGCGCTGGGTCGCGAGGTCAAGGGCATCGGCGACGTCACGATCCGCGGCATGGTCCAGACCGACGCGGCGATCAATCCCGGCAACTCCGGGGGGCCTTTGCTCGATTCGCGGGGCCAGGTGATCGGCATGAACACCATGATCTTCAGCACCAGCGGCAGTGCAGCGGGCATCGGCTTTGCGGTCCCGATCAACACCATCGAGCGGGTTGTGCCCCAGATCATCCGCACCGGCGGTCCTGAGCGCGTTGGCCTGGGCATCAGCAACATCGTTGAGGACGACCTGACCCGGCGCATCGGCATCGAGGGCGTGATCGTCCGCGGGGTCTCGCCCGGATCGCCGGCCGAGAAGGCCGGGATCCGCGCCATCACCGAGACGCCGGCCGGCCTCGAGATCGACGTCATCGTCGGCATCGACGACAAGCGCGTGCGCAACTTCGACGAACTCTACGGTGCCATCGAGGGCAAGTCGGAAGGCGACACCGTCAAGGTCTCCGTGCGCCGATTTCCCGCCGACAAGGTCGAGATCCTCGACGTGACCCTGGTGAAGCTCGCGACCCGCTGATCTGCTATCATCGTCGATG
>CANLQR010000718.1 GCA_947492135.1 Deltaproteobacteria bacterium
ACCCGTGAATAGCTCTGGCGCCATGTAGGCCGGCGTGCCGACGAACAGACCCGTCGTGGTCACACCCGGGGCGTTGGTGATCGATCGGGCATCACCGATCGACCCGTCGAGCATCGAGATCGACGAACTCGACGACACCCCCGACGAGAAGGTCATGGTGACGTCGAGGCGGTCGTGGAGGCTCGCACGGACCAAGCTGTCACCTTGATGCGTCGTGGTGGTCGTGAGCGCGTCGCGCCGCGCGCGGGTCTGGACCGAGAGCCCGGCGTCGAACACCCCGGACGCCGCAGCATCCCATGCGGGCCCCTCGCCCAGCGTGGTGACCGACTCATCGGCCGACTCGCGGCGTCGTCCTGCGGAGGTCGATAGCAGGTCGCCATCCACGGACGCGTTGGGCTCCGCCGCCACCGAGCCAAAGTGGGCCAGACCAAAGTCGACCACCCGCGGGCGATGATCCGAGCCCACCAGCACGTTTGCCGGCTTGAAGTCGCGATGGATCAGCCCCACGCCATGGGCGGCGGCGAGGCCACGACCCGCGTGAAAGAACATGTTGAGCACCTCGCGCCACGGTCGAGCCGTGGCATCCATCCACCGCGCCAGCGACGGACCATCGACCAGCTCCATCGCCACGTAGGTGTTGCCGTCGTGCTCGCCGACGTCGAAGATCGCCACCACATTCGCGTGCGTGAGTCGGGCGGCGGTCTGGGCCTCGCGGCGCAGCTGCTCGCTGGCCAGCGCGAGGTGCTCGGGCCGCACGCGGTCGCGGCGCAGCAGCTTGACGGCGACCTCGCGCTGCAGCACGGGGTCCCACGCCGCATACACCAGCCCCATGCCACCAACGCCGAGTTGACGGCGAACTTCGAAACGGCCGATCTGCTGCGGCTCGGGCGACTGGGAGGCGCTCACGGGCGCCGAGATCATACCACCAGCCGCCGGGACCCGCGAATTGTCCCTGGCGGTGCGCGAGACGTCACGTTGACGCCCAGTCGCCGTACACTGCCGTCGTGAGCAAGGCGCGCCATGCCGTGGTGCTCGGCACCGCCGGGCACATCGACCACGGCAAGACCACGCTCGTGCGGGCTCTGACCGGAATCGACACCGACCGCCTCCCCGAAGAGAAGCGCCGCGGGATCACGATCGAGCTCGGCTTTGCCCCCTGGCAGATCGACGCCGACCTCGAGGCCAGCATCGTCGACGTGCCGGGCCACGAGGGCTTCGTCCGCACGATGGTCGCCGGCGCCGGTGGCATCGACGCTGTGATGTTGGTGGTCTCCGCCGAAGACGGCGTGATGCCGCAGACCCGCGAGCACATCAACGTATGTCGGCTACTCGGGGTCGCCACCGGGGTCGTGGCGCTGACGAAGATCGATCGACTCAGCGATCCCGACGAGATCGAGCTCGCCGCCGACGACGTTCGCACTGCACTGCGCGGCACGCCCTTCGCCGATGCGGCGATCGTGCCGTGCAGCGCGGTGAGCGGTGAAGGACTCGACGCCCTGCGCAAGGCGGTGATCGCCGCGGTCACAAAATTGCCACGACGGGATGCGGCGGGACCGGTGATCCTCCCGCTCGACCGCGTCTTCACGATCAAAGGCCATGGCACCGTGGTCACCGGCACGCTGCTGTCGGGCTCGGTCGATCTGCGCAACGACGAGGACTTCGTGCTGGTCCCCCACGGCGACGAACGCGAGCCCCGTGTGGTGCGAGCGCGCGCCGCCCAGGTTCGTACCGAAGGTCGTGATCGGGTCACGGCCGGGAATCGCCTCGCGCTCAACCTCGCCGCGGTCGAGCGCGACCAGGTGCAGCGCGGCGATGTGATCACGCGCGGACCCCTGGCCTCGCGGCAGTCGTTCGTGCACCTGCGTCTGTTCCATCTGCCCGGGCACAGCGCGAGCTGGAAAAATGGCACCACGCTCGAGCTGTGCGCCGGCACTGCCCACTGTTCTGCGGTGCTGGACCCGCTGTGGCTGGTGCCGGACCCCGCGCTCGACGAGCCTGGCCGAGCGCACGACAACCACGAGGTCGTGGTTGCCCCCGGCCGCGAGGCCCTGGTCCGCGTGCGGCTGTCGTCGCCGATGCCGGTGTGGTCGGGTCAGCGGGTGGTGGTGCGGGCGTTCGCCGAACCCGACGCCGACTGGTCGGGTCGAACCGTCGGCGGCGGTCACGTGGTCGATCCCCAGCCGTCGACCGGGCGCGCCCAGCGGACGCGGTGGGTCACCCTGGGCCAGGCCCTGGAGCGCGCCGATGGCTCCGCCCGCGTCGCCGTCTTGGTCGAGGACGCCGGTGTGGTCGGCATTGATCTCGACGCACTCGCAAGACGCAGCGCGGCGCGCGATGTCAGCGCCGAGATCGCGCGACGCACCGGAAAAAACGGCGACGTCGTCGAGCTGCCCGGCCGGCGTTTCGTGCATGAGCACTGGCTCCGACCGATCGTCGAGCAGGTGATCGCCACCGTCGACCGCTTCCATGCCGCAAACCCGCTGCAGGCGGGGATCGCCCGCGCCGCACTCGAGGGCGCGCTGGGCACCAAGCTCGCGCGCGAGGTCGCGACCGCGGCGGTCGACCGCGCGATCGCTCGCGGCGCGCTGCGGGTGATCGACGACCAAGGAGCGCTGGCGCGGCCCGGCAAGGGCCTGCAGCGGGGCGGCGAGCTGCCCGGACACATGAAAACAATTCTCGAGTTGTACAGCAGCCGCGGTATCACCCCGCCAACCCTGCGCGAGGTCGCCGAGGCCACTGCACTCACGCCGCGCGAGATCCTGGAGATGGTCACGTCGTTGCAACGCATGGGCAAGCTCGTGCGCATCAGCGCCGAGCTATCGCTCGACGAGGCCACCCATGACGGCCTGCTCGACCAGATTCGCGGCCAGCTGCGTGCTCACGGGGTCCTCGACGTTCAGGTGCTCAAACAAATGACCGGGCTGTCGCGGAAGTTCGCGGTGCCGCTGCTCGAGCACCTCGACCAGCTGCAGCTGACGCTGCGCCAGGGCGACACCCGGATCCCCGGACCGAAGCTGTAGCTTGCGGTCGCGGTGGCGCAGCCGACGCCCCCCAACGCCGAACTCCCGCAATCCGTGCTGGGCAGTTCGCACAATCAAGTCGTGGACACGACAGCGTCGCGGCTCGCCCGAATTTCGTGGGCGTACACCGCTGCGCACTACGAAGCCGTGACATACTCCGCTCATGCTCTGGTGCGCTCGTGCCCGCGTTGCTGCTGCGGCAGTCTTGCTCGTGACGTCAGCGTGCGCGGCCGACGGCGACGGAGATGCCGACCAAGGCGCGAGCACCGACGAGAACGGTGACCAGAGCAGTGACAGCAACGACACGCAAGCCAGCGCCGACACGGCGTCGGGTGGCAGCAGCGCGGTCGGGTGTGCCGAAGACG
>CANLQR010000719.1 GCA_947492135.1 Deltaproteobacteria bacterium
CGCTCCCCCATGGCGGACCGCTATCGCCCACTCTTCAAGCTCGATTCTGGCGGCATGGCCGAGGTCTATGTGGCCGAGGCCGAGTCGATGGCGGGCTTCAAGAAGAAGGTCGCGATCAAGCGGATCCTTCCCGCGCTCCTCAAGGACGACCGCTTCGTCCGCATGTTCCTGGACGAGGCGCGGCTTTCGCTGCACCTGAGCCACGCGAACATCGTCTCGGTCTTCGACCTCGGCAAGAGCTCATCCACTTACTTCATCGTGATGGAGTACGTCGAGGGGCCCAACCTCAAGCACGTGCTCCAGCACCTGGCCAAGCGGCGCACGCGGTTGCCGGTCCACCAGGCAATGTGGGTGATCGGCGAGGTGCTCAAGGCGCTCGACTACGCCCACAATCTGCGCGATCCCGAGACCGGTCGGCTGCTGGGGATTGTCCACCGCGACATCTCGCCGCCGAACATCCTGTTCTCGTGGAACGGCGAGGTGAAGCTCACCGACTTCGGGCTGGCGAAGGCCTCGACCCAGCTGGAGTCGACCGACCCCGGGGTGGTCAAGGGCAAGTTCTCCTACTTGTCGCCCGAGGCCGCGCAGGGCCACGACGTCGATGCGCGGTCCGACATCTTCGCGGTGGGCATCCTCGCGTACGAGATGTTGACCGGCGAGCGGCTGTTTCTCGGCGAGACCGACTACCAGACCGTCGAACTCGTGCGCGCCGCGGTGATCCCCGAGATCGCCAAGAAGAACCCCGAGGTCCCGGCCGAGCTCGAGCGGATCATCCGCAAGGCGCTCACCAAGGATCTGGAGACGCGCTACCAGAGCGCCGGAGATTTCGCGGACGACCTGCTCGGGTTCTTGTTCTCGCGCAGCCTCAAGGTGAGCGCACGAGCGCTCGCCGAGAGCTTCGAAGAGCTGCGGCGCTCGCATCCCCAAAGCCAGGTGATTCCCCCGGGTGGCACCGCGCTGATCATGGCGCTCATCGACGAGGAGTATCTGAACTTCCAGTCGCTCGGAGAGAACACCGACTCGCACGAAGACACCGGCTCCGAGCCGCTCGACACCCTGATGGGCGGGGCGACGCCGAACTACGATCCGTCTGCGCCGCTGTCGCTCGACGGTTTCGCCGCCGCTGGATCCACCAGTGCCTTGGTGGAGGAATCCGAGCCGCGCAGGACCGCGGGTGAACGTCCAATGGCGGCCACGGCCGTGAAGCCGCAGCCGCCCCGTGGGCCCCGAGCTGCCTCGCGAATGCCATCTCCGGCGCCGCGCAAGGAGTCCAGTGTGATGCCCTGGGTCATCTTGCTGGTGTTGTTCATCGCTGGCGGTGGCGCGTACTACTGGCTCGTGGTGATGGGCAACCTCTCGCGATTCTAGGCCGCCGCGACTGCTGTGCAGCTGGGCTCAAGTCCTGCGGTCCATCCGCCGATGGGCCGGACGTGGACCACGCCTCGCAGAACTTGTCCGCGCCCGAAACCCGGCTCGACGAATCCGCGCACTGGAGTGCGCAAGAACTGGAGTCGATGTCGTCGCTGCGCGGATCCGGGCGCGTGCTCTCGGTGCGTGTCGGCCAAACCAGCGACGCGGTCGATCGTTGCCTGCGTCAGGCCGGCTACCGCGTAGGGCGGCTTGCGGTCACCCGTGAGAGCAGCCATCTGCCGCAAGCGGCCGCGTCGTTTCTGCCCGATGTGATCTACGTGGCGTTGGATGAACCAACAGCCGCGTGCATCGACGCCCTCGCCGTGCTCGCATGCGATCCGCGGACGTGTGATCTGCCCATCGTCGCGTTGTTGCCCCGGGCGATCTCCGACGACGTGATCGAGGACGCCTATGCGCGATCGGGCTGCGATTTTCTGCGTCTGGGCGGCAGCCACGTCGAGTTGCTCGCCAGAACCCACCTGCTGGTCCGGCTCTCGTCCCACGCCGTGGGTCTGGGTCCTCGGCCGTTGGGTCCACCCGAGCGCCCGCAGGCGGCAAACGAGGCTGCCGGCACGCGACTGGATCTGCGCGACCCAGCGACGGGGGTCTACTCGGCGACGTACTTCCGCCATCGGTTGCAACAAGAAGTCGCTCGCGCACATCGCTACCAGCGCCCCCTGACACTCATGGCCGTGCAGTGCCCCGCCGCGCATCGCGACGAAGCGGCCGCTCGGCTCGCGCATGTCCTCGGAGAGGCCTGTCGCAACCTCGACCTCATCGCGCGCCTCGAGCCCGATCTGTTCGCGGTGCTGTTGCCCGAGACTCTGGCCGAGCGCAGCGGACCGCTTGTGGATCGGATCATCGCCGAGGCGAGCCTCGCGGGCATGCCGTGTCGGATCGGGACCGCGGGGCTCGGCTCGCCCGGGGACGACGGCGCGTACTCGGCCGCATCGTTGATGAGGCTGGCGTGCGCGCGCGCGGAGCATTGAGGCGAGGGGCTGGCGGGGCACGCCCGCTCGCAGTCCCAGCGGGTCTCGTCGTTCGAGACACAAACGTGGTGCGACCGCCACGCCGGGCCAGCGCTCGCCTCAGCCGCGGGCCCGCGCGTGCAGCATCAGGCGCCGGCTGCCGGACGCCGAAGACCAGCACAGCATCGACGGGGACGGCTCCGCCGTTCGGATGACGATGAGCCGCGAGGGCCAAGACGCAGCGCTCGTCGGCGCCACTCTCGCCGGGCACTGCTGCCAGTTGGTGGCCGTCCTGGGGTCAGGGTACAAGACTGCGATGCTCCAACGCCTGCAGGGCCACACCCCCTTGGTCGACCCTCGCGCCTACGTCCACCCCCGTGCGGTGTTGATCGGCCGCGTCACGATCGGCCCCGAATCCAGCGTCTGGCCGTGTGCAACGCTGCGCGGGGACGACGGACCGATCGTGATCGGCGCTGCAACCTCGGTGCAGGACGGCGCTGTGATCCACATGACCGAGGGGCGCTCGACCACCACCGTCGGCAACCGCGTGACGATCGGACACAACGCCATCATCCATGGCTGCACGATCGACGACGAGACCATCATCGGAATGGGGGCCATCTTGCTGGACAATGCCACGGTCGGCTCGCACTGCATCGTCGGCGCCGGCACCGTGGTCCCGCCGGGCAAGCGCGTCGAGTCCGGCTGCGTGGTGGTGGGCAATCCGATGCGGGTGATCCGCTCGTGCACCCCGGCGGACCTCGAGTTCATCGAGTTCTCGTGGCGTGCGTACGTCGCCCGTGCGGCCCAATATGCGGTGCAGGAGCCCGATCTCCCGTGAGCTCGGGTCGCTGGCGGTTCTTCGTCGATCGTGGGGGGACGTTCACCGACTGCCTCGCGGTGGATCCCCGCGGCGGGGCGCCTGTCGTTCGCAAGCTGCTGTCGAGCGACCGCGCTCCACTGGACGCGATTCGCAGCATCCTGG
>CANLQR010000720.1 GCA_947492135.1 Deltaproteobacteria bacterium
GAGCGCCTGCGGGTGGCGGATCACGAGCTCGACAGCGTGATCGAGCTGCTCGCGAGTCGGGTGGACGTCAGCGTGCGCCGGCTGCTCGACTCGCGCCTCGAAGAGTGACGGCGCGAGTTTCGCCCCGGGGTCGCCGTACGACGGCTTGCCCGCCCTAGCGCGAGTGCCCTATGCTTGGTCGGCGTGCTCCGCAAGCCGCACCGAATCCATGACCGAAACGATCGACGATTTCGAGCTGCTCAAGCGCTGGAAAGACGGCGACAAGGTTGCGGGCAACGAGATCGTCGATCGCCACTTCAGCAGCGTGTACCGTTTTTTCCGCAGCAAGATCGACAACGACGTCGATGACCTCGCGCAGCGGACGTTCTTGGCCAGCCTCGAAAACTACGATCGCATCCGTAAGGGGACCTTTCGCGCCTACCTGCTCGGCATCGCGCGCCACCTGCTGTTTCATCAGTATCGGGACAAGCGCGCGATCGGCAACCTCACCGAGTTCGCCGAGGTCTCGGCAGCGGATCTGCAGGCGACGGCCAGCCAGGTCCAGGCGGTCCGCGAAGAGAAGAAGTTGCTGCTCAAGGGCCTACGGAGCATTCCGATCGATTTTCAGATCTGCGTCGAGTTGCACTACTGGGAGGGCATGGGCGTCGCCGATATCGCCGACGTGTTGGGCGTGCAGCCGGGCACGATCAAGAGCCGGCTGTCTCGTGCGCGTCAGATGCTGCGTGAACGTATCGAGGCGATGCACGAGTCCGATTCGCTGATCCGCAGCACGGTCGACAACCTCGACGGCTGGGCGAACGCGCTACAACGCGACTTTGGACGCGGCGGCAGCGAAGAGCCGTCGGGCTGACGCGCGGACGGACGACTGCGCTCGTTCTTGGGCTTTTTCAGGGCCAGGCCCACACGATCGCCGTGAGCGCGGCGGCCACCGCCAGTGACCGCACGTTGACGCCCCGGGCCTGGAGCCGCAGCGCGGTGCGTTCTGCGGCGTCTTGGATGTTCTCGACCCCGTTGCCCAGGTCACGCGAACCGCGTGACGCCAACGCGACTCACGTTCGGGCGCGGGCCTGGAACACCCCGGTGGCACCGAGCACGAACGGCAAGAAGACCGCGAGCCGCCAGGCATGAGCCACGTTGGCCAGCACCAGTCCGACCGCAAGGACGAGTCCTGTCGCGAACATCACCCCGCCAAAACGCAAGCGCAAGCGCTGACCTTGGACTCCGATATTGGCGCTGCCGGCGTGCACGACGAAGGATCTAGCACGTCATTGGGGATCCGCCCCCGCACGCTCGGGATTTCGCCACCAGCGGGCGTCGTCGGGGTGACCGTTGGCAGCCAACGCGGTGGCCAATGCGGCGCGGTGGGTTGGACCCAAAGCGAGCATCTCGCGGTGTTCGCGATGGCTGACGAAGGTCGTCGCGGCGACGCGATTGAGTCCGGTGTCGAGCGCGACCCGCAGCGCGGTTTCCCAGCGCCCGCCGGCGTCGGCGCGCCCCAGCAAGAACGCCAAGCGGGCGCACAGGACCAGCGCCGCGGTATGCCGGGGCGCCTGCGTCAGCAAGGTCGTCAGCGCGGCGTAGGCGGCGTCCGGATCGGTGCTCGCGAGGGTGTCGATCTCGGCGACGCGTGCGACGACCGACGCCGCCAGGGGTTGCCCACGAAGCGCCGACAGCATGCCGATCGCCTGCTGCGGTGTGAGCTGCCCGGTCAGTGGATCCGGATCACGCAGCGCCTGATTGTGCCGCGCCAGCGCGCGCATCGTGACGACCGCCGCGGTTGCAGCGAACAACAGTGCAGCGAGCCACCCTCCACCGATCCACATGCCGATCGTCGGTGCCAGGCCCAGCGCCAGCAGCGTCGCGATCATGGCGGTGGAGCTGGAGGTCTCGGCCATGCCACTAGCTGCCGGGAGCTGCACCGTTGAGGCGGAGCTCCACATCGAAGCGACCGTTGGTCACCTCGATGGGTGGACCGAACGCGGTGGAGCGAGGGTCGAGCTTGGCCGCGAAGGTGCCCTGGACGCGCTTGCCGGTGTAGGACTCGATGGTCACGCGGCCGCCGGGTTGGGCCTGCCAGAGCTTCTGTTCGGTGAGCATGTACTCGACTCGAGCACTGGCGCCCGCAGGTGGCGTGCCTGCCACAACCTCGAGGGTGGCGGGGAGCACGAGCTTGTCGAGCTGAACCCCGTCGAGCGAGAGCTTGAGCAGTGGCATACCGGTGGCGGTCGGTGCCCCACCGATCGCGACGCGGGCGACGCCGGTGTCCGGCTTGAAAATCGCGACGTTCGACCCGGTCGGCAAGAACTCGAACTTGGTCACGGTGCCGTTGAGCGCGGCTTCGATCGAGCCCTTGGTCTCGACGGAGAGCAACTCCTCCTCGGCGCTGGCCATCGCGGCGGCGTCGTGGTGCGGCGCATTGACCTCACCGGGTTTCATGCGCTTGACCTCGACCCCCGACTTTGCGGCAGGGGCTGGCGGTGCGTCGTTGCGGCCGCACGCGACCAGGGCGAGACAGAGAAGCGGAAATCGCATGGCGTTCGCCCCCAAGTTGACTCTCACAAGGAGACCGCGTCAACCGCTCGTGGGCTCGAGCCAGGCGTTGCTCCCGGACCCGCACCGCCGCGTCAACCGTGGGGCTTGGCCGCTGGATCCTGCGCCGGGGCCTTCTCCACGGGACGAGGGGGCGTCTCCAGCACGCTCGCGCCGTTCGCAGCTGTCACGGTGCAAGCGCCGGAGCGTCGTCACGCGGCGCCGCGGGCTCGATGTCCTCGACGAGCGCGACGGTGCCGTCGTTCACCGACCACGCGGCCGCGAAGGTCTCGTTGCCACCGCTGGTCACCGATACGTCGGCGACCTGCCACCAGCTCGCCTGCAGGCGATCCGTGGTGACGTCGAGGACCACGTAGCCGCGCTCGACGAGGTTGCCCCAGCGCAGGTGCGGGTGGGTCTCCAGGAACGACGCGATACCATTGCCGGGGAATCCCGGGGAGGTCACCGCCGGCACCACGAACTCGACGGCGACTGCCCCCGCACCGGTGCTGGGATCATAGTCCGGGCCGAACGGGTCGTCGGCGAGCTCGAAGGCCCACGAAGAATGGATGTCGCCGGTGAGCACGACGGTGTTGGTCGGCGACTGCTGGCGGATCATGTCCAACAGGCGCTGGCGCGCCGCGGGATACCCGTCCCACTGATCGACGTTGAGCGGCGTGTCGCCCAGGCGAAGCTGCGCGACCATCACCTGCTGCGCGAGCAGCTTCCACTGCGCGGTGCTGCCGAGTTCGCCCTCGAGCCAGGCTTCTTGGGTGGCGCCGAGCAGCTGGCGATCCGGGTCGTCGACG
>CANLQR010000721.1 GCA_947492135.1 Deltaproteobacteria bacterium
AACGTCGTCGATCCATGGCTGTTGATCCTTACTCGTAGAGGAATCGGGCGTCGCCCAGCAGGTAGGTGACGACTGCCATCCATGCCCGCACGGTGTAGTCGGGGTCTTCGGTGATCTGGGCCTCGGTTGGCAGCGACTCACCCGTGGTCGGGTGCATCAGCGCCTGACACGGCCCCGCGAGCGTCGGTGACAGCGGTTCGGTTTGGTCCGCCATGCGCGCCTGACCATCCGCGAGGGCAGCCACGAACAACGCGACGGTGCGATCGATCTCGGGGTCGTCGTCGTCGAGCGACTCGCCGAGCAGTTGCTGGTGCAGGTGCACGGCGTTGGCGCGAATCGCCGCATCGGACTGCGGCGTGCCGGGGACATCGGTGCGCTCCACCAACGGCAGCAACACGCGATCCGAAGCTTCCTTGCCGAAGTCGTAGGCCGTGACAGTGCAGGCGACCTCGTTGGCCATGCGCTCGGCGATGTTCGCCATCACACCGTTCATCTCGGTCAGCCGCTGGGTCACCGACGCCGAGTCGATGCCGCCGTAGAAGAACTTGTAGTAGTCCGCCGAGAGCAGCACGCTGACCCCATCCTTACGCCAGGGAACCCCGGTGGTGGCGGCGATGCGGCGATGCAGCAACTCGGGGCTGAGCAGTCGTGCTGTGCCCATGTCGAGTAGCTCGGCACTGCGGGTGTCTGAAAGCGGGATGTCGGTGCCGCGAGCGCGGAACCACTCGGTCTTCACGAGCGCCTTGATGACGATCCGAAGCTCCCAGTTGCCGGCGATGAACGCATCGGCGATCTCGCCGAACGCCGCATCTTGGGCCTCGTAGGCGCCGATGCGCTGCAGGTAGTCGGCAGCGGCCTCGTCGATCGGTTCGGCCAGCGGATCTTGGCCGGTCAAGCCCGAGAACATCGTGTGCACCACCGAGAGCGCGAAGCGGCGGTCGCGGCCCAACGCCGGTGCCAGCCATTGCATCGCACGGGCACTCTGATCGAACGGAATCTGCTCCTCGTCCAGGCCCGGCGGCCGCATGTCGGCGTACCAACCCGCGTTGGTCGGTCGATAGCGCCCGGTGTCATCGAAGCCCTGAAATGCGCCGGCCAGCGGATCGACGTTGTCGTGGCACACGCTGCAGTTGGGGTTGTAGAGCGTGGGATTGAAGTCGTCGATCGACGTGGCGTCGATGGGGCGCACCGCAAGTCGCAGCACATCGGTGGCGAGGAAGAACTTGTAGACCGCTCGCGACCGGGCGCGGTTGCGGTTGGTGTCCGTGGTCGGGTAGCGATTGAGAAACACCGAGGTCGTGAGCAGCCCAGCGTGGGGAAACTCGGGAAACTGGATCGGGATCCACTCGTTGGCGTCGTTGGGATCGACGAATCGATCCATGGCAATGCCGTAGGAGCGTGCCGACCAGGGGTTGGCGAGGGTGTAGTTCGCCGTCAAGATGTGCGTGAACGGCTCGTCATGGCGAAGGACCCAGTCGATGAGCATCAGGGGCTCACGCGCGACCGCGTCGTTGGTGGCGTTTCGCGCCGCGCCAATGTCGTCCTCCGGGAGCTGGTCGAACCACCGAGCGTTGGGGAACTTGACAGCGTCGATGGTGTTGACCGCATCGTCGCCGATCAGAAACGCGTCGGTATGCAGTACGTCGTTGTAGATCTCGACCACGCGATCGAAAAACGCCTCCTCGTGCGTGGCTTGCTCGAGCACCTCGTCGAGGCCGTCGAATCCAGTGGACTCGACCACCGCGAGCTCGATCTCGGTGGGCAGACGTCCCAAGAGCAAGAACAACGCCTTGCGAGTGGTTTCGACCTCGTCGAGTAGCGTGATGTCGCTGTAGAACGCCCGCAGGTCGCCATTGTCGACGCAGTGGACTGGGGCTTTGCTGCGCTCGACGAACTCGGCCAGGCTGGCGTACTCCTCGCTGTCGACCTCGATCTGGAGGCCACCACCATGCTCGACCTGGGCGCTGGGCTTGAGCAGCAGCAACGAGGTGTCGTCGATCTCGAGGCGAGCGAGGTTTTCCACCGTCTGCCGATTGGCATCGAGGTAGCCGGGGTAATCGGTGCCTTGCAGCACGAGGTCGCTCGCCTTGGCGGCCCCCGAGCTGTTGTGGCACGCGTAGCACTTTTGCTTGAGCAGTGGCGCCCAGACCTTCTCGCGGAAGTAGTCGTCGATGTCGACGCACGTCGCGGGACCGTCGAATTCCGGATCTTCGCCGTCACTCGAGCTGCCGTCGTCGGCCTCGGGCTCGTCGGCGTCGGAGTCGTGGGCAGTGCCGCCGTAGCAGGCGGTCGCCTGCAAACCGAGCAAAGTCAGCGCGAGCGTGGCTCGAACGCGCCGACGCATGAGCGCGTCGTGATCCATGGTGGCTCCCTCACCACACCCGGGGACGGGCGCGGGATACGTTTCCTAGTCTCGCTAGAACAGACGCGGCGGCGGGCAGCCATGCGCGCCCGGTCGCGAAGAAAATCGCCAGGGCAGGCGTTTGAGGGCCCAGCAGAGCCATCCAGGGCTGGGCGCCATTGGCGCAAGTCGACTTGATCCGCAGGTGCTTTAGGCTTGCGGCACCTATGCCGAACCGAATGGTCCTTTGTGTGTCCGCACTGCTGCTCCTGGGCGCCTGCAAGGCGGCGTCCGCTGATACTGCCGTCCCCGATGCCGCGCCCTCGCCCGCGCCCTCCACCGCCGCGGTGAAGCCCGAGGACTTTGCAGCTGTGCTCGCGATGCCTCATCGCAGCGCCGAGAATCGCTCGCGCGATCTCTCTCGCCGCCCCGCCGAGACCTTGGCGTTCTTTGGGGTCGCCCCCGACTCCAAGGTCGTCGAGCTGTGGCCCGGCAGCGGTTGGTACACCGAGATCCTCGCGCCCTATCTTCGCGACGACGGCCAGCTCACCGTGACGGTGTTCGACCCCGCCGGACCCGAGGCGTACTACGGCACCGCGCAGAGCAAGAAGCTGCTCGATCGACTCGCCGCCGAGACGGCGATCTTTGGCACCGTGAAGTCGGCCCAGGTCGCGCAGAAACTCGAGATCGGTGCCGATGGCAAGGTCGCCAAGACCACGCTGGAGACCTTCGAACTCGCACCCGCCGGCAGCGTCGATGTGGTGCTCACGTTCCGCAACAGCCACGGGTGGTACCGCAACGGCGGACTTCCGATCGTCTACGGTGCGGCGTTCCGGGCGCTCGAGCCCGGCGGCATCTTTGGTGTCGAGCAGCATCGCGCTGCCGAGGGCGCCGACCCGGCCAAGACCGCCGAGGGCGGCTACCTCCCCGAGGCCACGGTGATCGAGGCCGCCAAGGCGGCCGGCTTCGAGCTGCTCGAGCGCTCG
>CANLQR010000722.1 GCA_947492135.1 Deltaproteobacteria bacterium
CGGCGTGCCGATCATGACGCCGGCCATCGAGTCGATCCTCGAACACTGTGCGGCAGCGGGCCTCGCGGCGAAACCCAGTGGTGCCGGTGGCGGCGATCTCGTCGTGTTGTTCGCACCCGATCGCAGCACGATTGACCGGCTCGCCGAGCCGCTGCGACAGGCTGGATTTCCGCTCCTGGGCGAGCTGAAAGCCCCTTCCGAGGGCATTCGCGTCGAGGACCGAAACCCCACGGTCTCCCGCTTGACTGGTTTTTTCCGCCTCAGCGTCGCGGATCGTCGCCGAGCCGTCGCCGAGGCGACAGGCCTGCCCGAGTCGAGGCTCGACGAGCTCGCGAGTGCCGGACTCGATGAACATCACGCCAACCACATGATCGAGAATGTGGTCGGCACGTTCGAACTCCCGCTCGCCATCGCAACCAACTTTCGCATCAATGGCCGCGACGTCCTGGTGCCCATGTGTGTCGAGGAGGCCTCGGTCGTCGCCGCTGCATCGAACGCCGCAAAGATGATCCGCGAGGGTGGAGGATTTGCCGCGCACAGCGATCCGCCGTGGATGATCGCGCAGGTCCAGCTGTGTCGGGCGAACTCGAGCACGCCCGCCGAGGCCGTGCTGGCCCTCGTGGGTGCGAGCGAGGCTGAGCTTCTCGCCCTCGCCGACACGGCGCATCCCCGCTTGGTGGGCCGCGGTGGCGGTGCCCGCCAGGTCGAGTCGCGGCGCCTCGATGCCGAGATGGTGGTGGTCCACGTCCTGGTCGATTGTCAGGATGCTATGGGCGCGAACCTGATCAACACCGTGGCCGAGACCGTTGCGGTCCGCCTCGAGGAGATCACGGGCTGGACGCCGGGACTGCGGATCCTGAGCAACCTCGCCGACCGCCGTCGGGCCCACGTCAGCGCCCGCGTCCCACCCGAGGCGCTCGCCGCCAAGGGCTTCACCGGTCCCGAGGTCGCCCAGCGCATCGTCTCTGCGTCACGCTTCGCCGAGCTGGATCCCTACCGCGCCGCCACCCACAACAAGGGCATCATGAACGGCGTCGACGCCGTCGTGCTCGCGACGGGCAACGACTGGCGCGCGATGGAAGCTTCAGCGCACGCCTATGCCGCGCTGGGAGGTCGCTACGTGCCCCTGGCAACCTGGCGCGTCGAGTCCGACGGCTGGTTGGTCGGCGAGATGAGTCTCCCTGCGGCCGTGGGCGTGGTCGGCGGCGCAACTCAGGCCCATCCTGTCGCGCGCCTGGCCCTCGAGATCCTGGGCATGCCCTCAGGCACGTTTCTCGGCCAGGTGATGGCCGCGGCAGGCCTGGCCAGCAACCTCGCGGCGCTGCGTGCCCTCGCCACCGAGGGCATCCAGCGTGGACACATGACCTTGCATGCGCGTGCGGTGGCTCTGTCCGCCGGCGCCACGGACACCGAACTCGAGACCCTCGCAGCAGCGCTCGTCGAGTGCGGCGAGATCAAGGTGGAGCGCGCCACCTCCCTGCTCACGCAATTGCGTTCCGAACGCTGACCCCGAAAGCGAACACCATGGTTGCCGCTACCGAACCTCGCCTCTACTGCGTCCCCGTCGCGATCGCGCAAGACGATACCAGTGACAAGTTTGCGCCGCCCGATGGGGCCCCGCCGGGGCCTTGGACGGTCGCCGCTGGCTATCGCTGGTGCGAACGGATGGCGTCGAGCCACTACGAGAACTTCCCGGTGGCGAGCAAATTTCTGCCACCGCACTTGCGGCCGCACGTCGCAGCCATCTACGCGTTCGCTCGCACCGCGGACGACTTCGCCGACGAACCTCGGTTCGAAGGTCGCCGCAGTCAGGCGCTCGGGGCCTGGGAGAGCCTGCTCGAGAGCTGCTACCACCGCGAGGTCCAACACCCGGTCTTCATCGCGCTGCGTGACACGGTTCGGCGCCACAACATCCCGATCGGTCCCCTGCGGGCGCTGCTGACCGCCTTTCGGATGGACCTGACCAAGCACCGCTACGCGACGTTCTCGGAGTTGCTGGGTTACTGCTCCCATTCTGCAAACCCGGTCGGGCAACTCGTCCTGTTCGTGCACGGCCACCGCGAGCCCGAGTTGCATCGATTCAGTGACGAGATCTGCAGCGCGCTTCAAGTCACCAACTTCTTGCAGGACCTCTCCGTCGACATCCCTCGGGGACGCGTCTACATCCCGGCCGAAGACCTCGTGCACTTCGGCGTCGGACACGACGATCTGCTCGGCCGGCGCCCGACCGAGGAATTCCGCGAACTCATGCAGTACGAAGTGGCGCGAGTGCGCGCGATGTTTCATCGCGGGCGTCCGCTGATCCGCCGGGTCTCGCCCGGCCTCTCGATGGAGCTCGATGCGACCTGGCGCGGTGGGATGGCGATTCTTCAGCGCATCGAAGACCTCGACTACACCACCTTGACGGTTCGCCCGACGCTGGAGAAGCGCGACATGGCTGGCATCGCGCTGCGGTCTTTGTTCGCGTTCGGACGCAGGTTCCTGCGCGGCGAAGCTTGAAACCCGTGCGGCCCCCACGACGTGACGCCATGCAACAGCTCGACCAGGTCGCCAATCTACTGCCCGCCCGCGGGGCCAAACTCCTGCGGCGGCTGACCAAGCGCAGCTCATCCAACTTCGCGTTCGCGTTCTTGTTTCTCGGTCAGGGTCAACGTGACGCGCTCAAGCAGGTCTATGAGTTCTGTCGCGTCGTCGACGACATCGTCGATGAGCGTCCGCCCGGCGAGGCCGGCGAAGCCCAGGCCCGCGCAGGGCTAGCCAGCTGGAGGCTCGAGGTCGCCCGAATGTTCGGGGACGCCGACGGTCTGGCGCCACAGACCGAGCTCGGCCGCACGCTAGCGGCGAGTCGGGCAAAGTTTCCGTTTCCCCGCCATGGCTTCGACGAGATCATCTCGGGCTGCGAGATGGACCTCGAGCATTCGCTCTACGCCACCGACGACGAGCTACGCCTGTACTGCTACCGCGTGGCATCGTGTGTGGGATTGCTGTGCATCACTATCTTCGGCGACTCCGGGCCAGCCGCGCAGCGCTACGCCGAACATCTGGGCCTTGCGTTGCAGTACACCAACATCTTGCGCGACATCGGCGAAGACGCGCTGCGCGGCCGCGTCTACGTGCCGCAGACCCTGCTCGAGCGCCACGGCATGACCACCGCCGACATCCTCGCCCAGCGCTACGACGATCGGTTCGTCGCGATGGCCGGCGGGTTTGCGGACATGGCCGAGCGAGAGTACGAGCAGGCGTGGGCGGCTCTCGCCCAAGCCAACGTGCGGGCCCTGCTGCCGGCCGAGGTCATGGGGCGGACTTACCACCG
>CANLQR010000723.1 GCA_947492135.1 Deltaproteobacteria bacterium
CGACCCGTTTGACCACCACGTGGAGCGACAACACCAGCGTGCACGCGGCGGCGAGGATGCCGGCCATCAGGCCCGCGCCCGAGCCCGGGACCCACACCGCAAGTTCGTGGCGCGCCGCGCCTGCGATGCCTGCCGCGACCGCGAGCCCCAGCACCATCGCGGTGACCACAGCGGCGAGCGGCAGTCGCCTCCACAGCGCGCGGCGGGCCCCAGGGCCGGGAGTTGCCACGCCCAACACGCGGGCGACCTCGGCGACGTCGCGGCTGGGATCGAGCCGCAAGATCGCCCCGGTCGGACAGGTCTGCACGCACCCCGGACCGTCGTGATCGCGGCACAGATCGCACTTGACGGCGACCTCCGGCGAGAGCCGCAGGCCCTCGCGCCGGGCCGCAACAGTGACACCACCGGCTTGGTCGCCCGCCCGCGGTTGGATGCGGATGTTGTCCCAGGGGCACGCCTTCGCACAGTTGCCGCAGCCGGTGCACAACTCGGCGCGGATGAAGACCTCGCCATGCGGATCGCGACCGATCGCCCCGGTTGGGCAGTCGATCATGCACGCAGGGTTCTTGCAGTGCTGACACGAGTTGGGCAACAGCAAGCTGCGGGGCGACTCGCCCAGCACTTCAAGCCGTGTGACGACCTTGTCGCCGCGCCGCACCAACCGGCTGTGGCCATGCAGCGCCGCGCAGGTCCACGCGCAGTGGCCACAACGCACGCAGGTGTCCTGGTCGATGACCAGCATCGATCGCGCCATCTGCATGCGATACAGGTCGCGAAAGACATGCTGCGTTGTCGAGGCCGCAGCCGCGCCCACGATCTCGCGTTGCGCGTCGCCGCGGGTGCTCGCGATCCGCGAGAACTCCCGCAGCAGTCCCGGGTTCCGATCGACGAGCGTGCGCAGGACGTCGGCCGGGACCCGCAGCGCCGACACTGCCCCCAGCGCGATCGCATGGCAGCTACGCGGGACGCCGGCGAGGGTCTCCTCGTCGCCAAACGTATCGCCCCGGGTCAGGTAGGCGCGCACGTGTACGCGCTCGTCATCCTCGGTCTGCAGCTGCACGAGACCGTCGCACAGCAGCCACGCCGCTTGGGCGGGCTCGCCGACTCCGAAGATCCGCGCGCCCCGTTCGTGCCGCTCCCAGCGCACGGCGTCGAGCAAGAGATCGAAGTCGTCGGGGCCGAGGCTCTGGCCCAACGACTGTTGCCGAATTAGCTCGGCCGTCGCTTGGCGCTCGAGCGCCCGCAGCTCTCGCACTGCCGATGCGGCCTGACTGCGGCCTGATCCACGGACGAACAATGCGGCGGGAATCTCGAGCACACGGCTCGGCGCGAGTGCGGTGGCCGTGGCCCGCCTTGGCAGGGCCAACAGCGCCTCTTCACCGATCGTGTCGCCTGGCGCCGCCAACCGCAAACGGGCCGGCGCGTCGTCCCCGCGGCGGACGCCTCGCAGCTCGATGCTGCCATCGAGCACGATCAGGATCGCATCGCCGCGATCCTGATCACGCCAAAGTGTCCCGCCCATGACGACGTCGCGGACCGTCGACGCCGCGGCCACGCTGCTACGGGCCAGCGGATCCAGCTCGCGCAACAGCGGGATCCTCCACGCCGAGTCTGGGATCGCAGTTGAGTTCACGGCAGGGTCACGTGGAGGCGATGCAACTCGACGACCTCGAGCCGCTCCAGCATGGCACGGGTGACCAGCGCTCCGCTGGGCCGCAGACCACGGGCCTCCATTCGCGCTTCGTAGTCCGCGAAAGCTCGCACCAAGAACGGGGGGAACGCGCGAAACAGCAGCCGCGCCTCGATCTCCAGCGGACCGGCCGCACCGGAAGAATCGAGTTCGTACGTGTAGCGCACCGGCTTGCCCGGTGCGGCTGACCGCGTGTCGATGATCGCGTCGGCCGCCTTCAACACGCCCCGGGTCGCATCGAGGCCACCGACTGGGAAGAACGTCTCGAAGAACCGCTCGCCCCCGAGCAGGTTGCTCTCACACTCGCCGGTATCGGCATCGTAAAGGCCATCGTCAAAGCGGTCGGCGCGATGCCGGCCTTGACCGAATCCAGGCTGGCAAACCCCGCGACCATCGATCTCCCCGATGCACTTCACGCAGCGCAGAAAGCCGTTTTGCAGGTTGATCAGCCCGCGGCCGCGCATTTCGGTCGCGCCCAGCAGGGTCGGAGGATCCCACAGCGGCAGGTCAGGCCCGTCGATCACGTCGGCCCCGAACACGCCTAGCGGGCGGCCCTTGTCGTCGATCTGACCATCGTCGATGTTGACGACGGCGAAGGTCTTGTCGCGCAGGTCTTCGTCGTTGCGGTCGACGCGACCCACCTCATAGACCACGCGACCCTGGGCGTCTCGCACGACCAAATGCACCCAGAACTCGCGTTCCTGACTGAAGCCCGCGGGGACCCGATGGCCGGCACCGACGTTCTCGAGCACGATCGGAATCTCGAGTCTGTCGCCACGGCGCGTGGCGCCGTCGATCTCGAAGCGGAAGGTTCGTCCGAGCAGGAGGTCGCGGCGCTGCTTGGCGCCGCGGGGAATGCCAAAACTGTCGAGCGTGGGGTCGTCGACCAGCGCCGCGGGAAACTCCGGGGACAGTGGAATGTCGACTCCAGTGAAGTAGTGCGGCGCGACTGGCCCGGCCCCTACCGACGCGTTGGCCACACTGCCGATCGCTGGACTGCCGGGCGCGCGCGGGGTGAACACGGTCCCCGGAGGGCACGCGCGGGCCAGTGCAGTGGCGCCCGCAGCGAGCTGGCCGAGGCTCGTCTGCGCGTCGCCGGTTGGCTCGCACACGCCCGGGAACGTCGACATGTGGCAGTCCTGGCAGCTCGCGGGTTGCCGGCCCCTACGGCGCTCATCGTCCGCCCAGGTCCGCCACTCCGAGTAGGCGTTGCGCAGGCGCTTGAAATGCTCGCCGCGCGCGATGGCATCGGTCCCGAAGAGCCGCACGTCATGACAAGTCCCGCAGAACTCGCTCGACGCAAGATACGCGCGCGCGTCGGCGGAGGGGCGGCTGTGCGCATCGCCCACGACCCCGGACTTTCCCCCGCTGCCCAGCAGCAGTTCGCGGGGATCCAGAGCATATCCGCTGTTGGCGATTCCGAAGATGCCTTGGCGATCTTCGGGGCGCGACTCGAAGCGCGTGCCGGTCGCGGGCGAGACCCAATCGGGGTTTCCCTCGTACTCGCCACGCGCTGCAGCACCGGGACGCACGGGCCCGTGCACCTGATGGCAGAACGCGCACGAGATGCCCTCCATCGCCTGAGGCGAGAGCAGATCACGGAGTGGACGTCGACTCGTCGAC
>CANLQR010000724.1 GCA_947492135.1 Deltaproteobacteria bacterium
AACACCGCCGCTGCCGAGACGCCGGTCAGGATCCGTTTCATCGTGGCCCAGATATGGGTCTCGAGGTCGTTCTCGACGAGCTTGCCGGTCGAGCCGAACACGCCACTGGGGGAGGGTAGGCGCCCCGGAGAGACGATCGCCTCGGTCGCCTCGCCGCGGGTGAGCAGCCACCACGCGAACAAGATCAGCCCCACCATCGCCGCACCCAACGCAAAGCGCAGGTGTGCGGGAGGATCGGCCCGCAGCGTGCGCCACCACGGCGGTGGCCGCGGTGGTGGCTGCTGCGAACCGGCACCCGCCGGCTCGCCTGCTGGGGTCGACCCCTGGGTCACTGCGCCTCCACCGGGATGACCTTGATCTCCACGCGCCGATTCTTGCGCTGGTTGTTCGGATCGTCGGGATCCGCAGGGCGATCCCAGCCAAAGCCTGCGGTCACGAACTGATCCGGCGATAGCGTCTTGAACTTGTTGACCAGCGCCTGCTTCACGCCGGCCGCGCGGTCCTGCGACAGCTTTCGCACCCCGGCCTCGAACTGTGGGGCCTTGTTCTCGGCCTTCATCGACGAGTCGGCGTGGCCTTCGATCTGGATGTGGGCGCGCCCATATTGCGCCGCGAGCTTGGCGATCTCCTCGATCGTCGAGTCCGCGTTGGGATCGCACTTTTGCCCGCTCTTCTCATCGAGCTGATTTGGATCGCTCTTGTTCGGGCAGAACTCGATCACCACTCGCTTGGTCATCACCGACGACTCGACGTTGACGTCGACGCCCGAGACCGGCGTGAACTTGTAGTCGTAGTCGTTCTTCTGGCTGGCGTACCGCGGCTCGCTCTCGAGCTTCTTGATGATCGACCCGTCGGCGATGTCCTCGGCGGCGATCTTGGTATCGACCACGCGCGCGGCCCGATACAGGAGGTACGCGGTGTTGTAGGTGCGCTCGAAGTTCGCGGGGTTGTTGGCGTTGAGGAAGAAGTCGCGGTTCTCGGCGTAGTTGGTCCAGTGCGCGTCGCCGAGCATCCCGAACGACTCGCCCTTGGGGAACCCGAAGACGTCGTCCATGTAGCCGCCGGCCGCCGTCTTGTTGGCCTGGGCCTTGGCGGCGTCGGGGTCGGTCAGCGCCATCTGAGCGTCGAGGAAGCCGCGCGTGAGGCCCTCGAGGATGTCCATCTCGTCCCGCGCGAAGTCGGCACGGGCAAACCACACGTCGCCGATCAGCTTGTTCGCGGTCTCGGTCGAGATGAGCTTCTTGTTGCCCTTGGCGTCGGCGAGCTTGTAGAGGTCGGGCGCCCAGGTCACCGCAGCGGAGATGCTCGGGGTCTGGTTGAAGGCCTGCGCGGCCTGGAAGGCGTCGCCGTAAAAGCGCATCTTGACCTCGCTGGGCTGCACGCCTGCGTTCAACAGCACGTTGAGCAGGAAGTAGTGCGAGGGCGAGTTCTGGGCGAGCGCGATCTCTTTGCCACGCAGATCGGCGACGTCGCCGATGTCGGAGCGAACCACGATGCCGTCGCCGCCGTTGGACCAGTCGACCTGGTGGAACACGCGCGGCATCGTGCGAGGGTCGCGGCTGAGGCGCTGGACCAGCAGCGGCAGCATGTCGACGGTGCCCCAGCCGATGTGGATCTCACCGGCAGCGAGCTTGTCGGCCATCGCAGTCGGATCGTCGATCAGCACCAGCTCGAGCACGAACTCCTTGCCGGCGCCGTCCTTCCACACCTTCTTGGGGGCGGCACCCTCGTTGGCGTAGAGAATCGGCGCCCAGCCGGCCCAGATGTTGATCGCCATGCGGACCTTCCGCGTGGGACCCAACGCTTGATAGCTGGACGCGCCGGTGACCTCAGGCAGTCGCACGGCGGCGACCTCCTTGAACTCCTTGGCGGTCAGGTCGTCGACCTTCTCGGCCACGATGTCGCCCATCGCTTCTTGGCGCACCTTGGTGATGTCGATCTCGTCGGCCTTGCCGGGGGCCTTGCCGCTGGCGACTTTCGTGTCGACATCGGTCTTCACCGAGCAGCGCCAGGCAGCGAGCCCGATCAAGCCCAAGATCACCACACCCACGACGACGAAGAACGTCGGCTTTGGCTTAGAGCCACCATTGGTCATGCGTTGTTTCCTCTGAACGACAAGGTTCGGGGATCAGGTTTCGGTGGCGCGCTCGGCCGGGCCGAGGTCTTTTTCGGTCCCGACGACGGCCGCGACCTCGGGGGCGCGCATGCCGAGCTCGGTCTCGAGGTCTCGCAGCGCATCTTCGGCCATCGAGGCCTCCATGCGCTCCTCGGCATCGATCGACGCGATGCCCTGCGCAGAGAGGTCGGTGGCCACGCGGGCCTTGCCGCGGTTCGCGTCGATCTTGCCCTGGATGAGGCTCTCGAGCTGTCCAAAGTCGGTGGTGACGTCCACCTCGAAGGTCTGCGACAAGGCCGCGATCTCGGCCTCGGCGGTGCTCATCTTGATCTCGGCGTCGTACTTCTGGATCTTCTCGCGGACCTCGATCAGCCGCTTGTTCGCGTGCTGGATCTTCTTGAGGTTGTTCTGGTACGCGGTCTCGTGCTGGGTGAGGTTTTGCTGGTTCTGCTCCAGCGCGGCCTTGGCCTTTTGGATCTCGAGGGCGAACTTTGCCGCGGTCTCGCGGTCGCCGGCCTTGAGATAGGCCTTGGCTTGGGCGGTGAGCTTGGCGACGTGCGCCTCGCCGTCCTTGACCTGCCGGGTCAGCCGCTCGACCAGGCCGCGATACTGTTCGAGGCCCTGGCGACCTTCTTTGAGCTGTTCGACCGCGCTGTCGTACTCGTACTGCATCTGCGCGATCGGATCGGCCTCCCAGAAGAGGTTGGCGAGCTTGTTGAACTGAGCACGGATCGCACCAAAGAACTTTGCGAAGATCATTTCTCGTTCTCCGACCGTGGGGCCAACCCCGGGGAACGCGACATTAGCGGGGCCGCCGCGCGGTCTCAAGCGTTCCCGGTGACTTTTGACCACCGCGGGGCGTGGCTCATTTCCGCGACGGGTGGAGAAGGGGCGACGACCGCATGGGCGGGACGCGGGGGCTTGTTGGACGTACAGGGGCTCGATCACGCGGGTTCGCAACGCTCGGCTAGTGCTGCGGCACGCAGGCGAAACACGGCCCCGAACCTGGGCACGCGGGCGTGCCCGAGCGTGTCGCAGCCGCGTTGCACACGCCTAGCTGGGCGCCGTCGTAGCGGCAGACCTCCCCCGAGTGCTCGCACACCTCGACGGGATCGGTGGGTGTGCCGGCCGGCTTTTGACCGGGCCGCGACTCGGGGGGTGGGCAGCCGAGCAAGCTCAGCAACGCGGCTGTGAGCC
>CANLQR010000725.1 GCA_947492135.1 Deltaproteobacteria bacterium
CAAGACGAGCTGCGCGAACCCCCTAGAGGCACCCTGTGTGACTGTACTGTCACCTAATCCCTTGTTCAGCGCGAGCATCACCTGAGCCACCACGCCTTGCTCGAGAATAGCACTCACTGCAGACAGGCCCAGTCGGTACGCACGAATCCCTCGCGACAGCCATCGAAGCGGCGATGGTTCGGGCGCAGGCCCGTCGCCGGATCCGCGCCGCAACGCCGCGATCGTAGTGTCCCACTGTTCGATCGTCTCGACCGCGAGTGCGCTTCCGTCTGCGAGTAAGATCGCTCTTGCGCTCTCCTGCAGGTCGCGTCCCTCTTCCTCGAAGAGGTCGACCACGTGCTCGCGCACGAATCGCACGCTCCGCATCGACTGGGCGAGCGCGTTGCAGGCCCGCAGAGTGACGTCAACCACGCGATCGAGCACCTCCGAGGTGACGGACTCGGGCTGCATGAACGCCGCTTTGATCAACACGTGCAACGGGGTAGGGCCGCCACTGGCGTCGAGCAAGACGAGAAGCTCATCGGCGACGGCGTTCTCTCGGTCCAAGAATGCGACCTCGAATTGTCGCCACGCAGCGTCCTCAAGGTGCCCAAGCGCTTCGTCGAGTGGCGCAAGCTGTCGTAGCATCGCACCAAATGTGTTCTCAGAGATCGAACCGAAGTTCCGTTCCGACTGCCAGTGCCGATGTTGCAGGTCCACGATCGTCCTGGCCATTCCCGCCCCTGCAATCACCTCCGCGTACGACTTTCCCCGCTTGCCGAGGCCGACATATTTTG
The DNA here is from genome assembly GCA_947492135.1 of Deltaproteobacteria bacterium. Taxonomy (GTDB): domain Bacteria; phylum Myxococcota_A; class Polyangia; order Nannocystales; family Nannocystaceae; genus Xiheibacterium. The sequence goes on from CANLQR010000725.1 coordinate 777, forward strand.
CCGCGATCGCAATCTCAAGCCGCTTGGTTGCATCCTCAAACACCGCGAATGGCTGCAAGTTGTCGTCCGCGCGCTTGACCTCGAAGATCCGGTCCGGCCGAGGACCCTCGAAGTGCAGCACGTTGAGCTGCGCGACGAGGTATGGCGACAGAGGCAGGTACAGATCGAGCCGAGGCAGCGGCCAGGTATACGCCTCACCAGGACCCCATTCTGTGTAGAGTACTGCCAACATGTCTTGCACCTCGTCGAATTCCAGCTCGGCTTCGAGCGGTAGGGGCTCCCGCTCGGTTTCGTCGGGCCGCCCGCCGCCTGGTGGTGCGTCGATGAACAGTCCGCCGCTTGGTTGGAACTCGATCTTCTCTCGAACCGTCCGATAGAAGGCACGAGCAATCTCCCAGTTGTTCGGCAAGGCCAGCTTCGTAATGATGTGCAGTTGCGAAATGCCGAACAGGTGCGCGAGTTCGCCGAGCAACATCTCGTCATCCAGCTTCCCCAAGTGCACGACGATCTCCTCCTTCGAGTCAATCGTCGCGAACTCGTATTCAATCGGTTTAGCCATCGGTCTCCTCGGCGCTTCCCCGGGTGGCGAAGAATCCGGGGACGTGCATCGCCGTTGCATGAACGGCTCGCGCCTCGGCGCTTCCCTCCGGCCCACGGACGAGCAGAATACGACCGGTCGCGCTGACGGCTAGCGCAGCCCCGATAGGCTGAGCATCGTCGTGGATGCGTGACAGCGCGACGCCCGGGCCCCCCGAGAAGCCCCAGTGGCTCCCACTGCAAATGGAAAACACCGGAGGTAGGTAAGGGGCCAGCCACAGCGGACTCGCAGGATCGTCACTCGGGGGCGCGAACCACCTGCGTTGGTCGAACGGATCATATCCGGGCCCGTGGTCCCAGAGTGCGTAGGCAACGCCCGCACGAATGATCCCGGACAACTTCGCGATCACTTGACCCGGCGAAGGCGCGCTGGTACCCGTGCCCGCGTCGTCATCCGGCTGACCACCACCCTCCACTACACCGACGACGAAGGCGACGTCGTTGCTGTCCGGCAGATGCGTGAGGGCGCTGAGGTGCGCCTTGCCCGTCAGGGTCTTCATCCAGTCGAAGTCCCAGAACGCCGTCAGCTCGTGCTCGACCTTCTCGTCGTGGATTCGCTCGCGATAGAATTTGCACGTGAACTGCCCACCCTTGTCGACCTGACACGCACCCGCGTCGCCAAGCTGGCACGGAAACTCCGACGCACTCGGGGCGTCACCGCCGTAGATCGCCAACGTGATACGGCGGTTGTCTGCGTGGTCCTCGGTGAGTGGGTTGAATTCCCCGCAACCCGCGAACTTCGGGCCGAGGAACCGCGCGGGGTCGAGCTTGCCAGAAAGCTCGGCATGGTACGCGTCGACAATCGCCTGCTTGGTGGGGTCGTCGAGCGAATCACCCTCGGGCAAGTCGCCCCACGCCCGCGCTCGCCCCTCGTTGTGCCAATTGTTCTTGTTGTAGGCCCGGCGGAAAGACGCCACGGCAAGGTCGGTCTGAGCGCCCAGCTCACCGTCGATCGCGGTCGGGTTGCAGCCCAGCACTCGCAACATCGCCTGGTAGTTCTCTAGCGTCCACTGTTCGTCCTGCATCACCGCGAGGAACAACGGCCAGTCGCCGGTCAGGATCGCGTAGGCGCTCTGCGATCGACGATCCGCGAGCTGCTTGTTCGCGTCAGCGTCGTCCCGTGTATCGGTGTGTCCGAAGATGCCAAGTCGCGCGGCAGGATCGCGATCTGTTGTCTCTTGCGCGCGCGTGACGAGATCTGCGATCGCGTGCGTCGGGAAGGCAGATTCCGTCGCGAACAGCGTGGACGGAAAACTGATGGTGGGCTCATGCGCAGGAGCGTCGACGATAAAACGGTAGTGGCGGTCCAGGGTGTTTAGCGCGAGAGACCCAGTCGGTTCGCGCGCGACTCCGATGTCAGCAGGGGACTTGGCAAAACCGTCCATCGCGAGCCCGCCCCTGGCAGCCGCGGGCAGCTCGACACGCGCGGGAAACAGCACGCGCGTCGGGCCAGGTGGCTTCACGGCCAACGCGGTGTGTCGTCCCGCCGCGTCGAGCACCACGCGGTCGCGCCGACCATCCGAGTGCTCCAGTGTCAACTCGAAGCCCGCGAACGGCAGACCCCTGTGGTCGAGCAACTCGATCGACACCCAGCTCAACGCTTCCACGACTTCTTTCTTCTTCCGCGGCAACGCCGGCCCCGTCGGCACCGGCACCGGCACGTCGAACACGGACCCGCGCGGCGGCTCTGTGCGGCCCACCTCGATCGCCTGCCAATGTCCCTGCGTCAGCAGCCGCCTCGCCGCAGCACGAACCTCGGGCTGTTCGAGTTGGTCTTCCGACACCCCCAGCCACGCGGCGAATGCTGCACGTCCCTCCGGATGTCCCAGCGCGTCCTCGATCAGGCAATCCACGCTCGCTGGATCGTTCGGCAGCAACGCGCTGCGCGGCACGACCAGCACATCACTTGCTCCC
>CANLQR010000726.1 GCA_947492135.1 Deltaproteobacteria bacterium
AGGCGCCGAGCGTAACGCCGGCGAGCCCCATCGGCGGCGGCTCGGGGGTCACATTGCGCCACACGGTGTCTTCGGTCTCGACGATCAGGCCGCTGGCGAGCCCTCCGACCGCGACGTACAGGCCATCGCGCTCGTGCACGGTGAACAAAGACGAGCCCACGCCGGTGTCGCCAGGGATCAATGCGGTGCCATCCCAGTGCAGCGCGACGCCGTTACTGCCCACCAGCCAGAGGTCGTTCGCTGCCGAGCCGTAGGCCTTCCAGATCGCCGACGTGGCGACGAGATCGGCGGGTAGCGAGGGCTCGGGCTCCCACGCGTTGCCGGCCAAGCGCCACGCGAAACCGCTGCTCGCGTCGGAATCGCCACCGACGGCCCACAGATCGTTCGGTGTCGCGCCCCAGATGCCGAAGACCGTGCCGGTGCCAGGGGTGTCCATCCGCTCGAAAGCGCCGTCGACCGTCCGCAAAATCACGCCGCCGTTGCCGCCCATGTACACCGGCCCGCCCTCGAAACCGAAGACCCACCACAGATCGCCCTGGGTCTCGCCGGTGGTCAGCCGCGTCCAGCCCTCGCCGTCGAAGTGCACCACCACTGGGCCGGCGCCGTCGCGGGCATCGGCACCGACCGCCCAAACATCGTTCGTGCTGGTGCCCCACACCGAAAGCAGCGCCCCTGGCAGGTCCGCGTAGACCAGCTCCCAGCTCGGCGCTGGATCGACTGCGTCATCCTGGCAGGCCGCCGCCGAGATCACGAACACTCCAACCACCCAACGCTTCAACACGCTCCGAAGCAATAGCACCATCGTCGACCAGGGACAAGACGGTACCGGCGCCGAGGTCGGGACCACCTTGGCTGCGCAAATTCGACGGCCGATGTCGTAGGGTTTACGCCGCCATGCACCGCCCGAGACTTCCCGGAATTCTGCTCTTTGCGGTCGCGTGTCGCCTCCCGTCGATCGAGCCCTCGAGTGTGCCCACGCCCGCGGGCTCCGCGTCCACGAGCACCTCGGCCCCGGCGTTCCCCGAGCCGAACACGCGCGCGCCGGACTTCACGCTGGTGGCCGCGGATGGCACGAACACGGCACTCGCGGACCTCGTGAGTCGGGGCCCGGTCGTGATCGTCTTCGGCTCCTTCACGTGACCGCCGTTTCGCATGAAGACCCCTCGGTTCGAGGGGTTAGCCAAGGCGTGGAAGGGTGACGCGAGCGTCTACTTCGTGTTCACGGGCGAGGCACATCCCAAGGGCCGCGGCTTCGATCGGCTCTCGGCTTTTGCCGATGCCGTCATGGGCATGGACAAAGACGGTGACAACGCGGTGGCGCTCGGCGAGTTCGACGGACCCCGCGAGATGTTCGACCCGTTCGATCTCGATCATGACGAGGTGATTCGATCGCACGAACTGCTCGCCGCGCGGCGCATCCGGCAGTTCGAGGAGTTCGCCGCGCCGACCACCGATGCCCAGCGCCGCGCTGCCGCTCGGAGATTCCGCCTCGAGGTGCCTGGCAACATCCCGGTGCTGATCGATCCGATCGGCGAACCTACGGCGAATGCCTATGGCGGCCTGCCGAACAGCGCGTTCGTGATCGACCGCCACGGTATGATCGCCGCGGCGATGCCGTGGGCGAGCGTGACCGAGGTCGAAGCCGCGCTGGTCCGACTCACCGGTCGCACCTTGGTGGCCTCCGCGGCACCACCTGCACTCGATGTCCTCGCGCCACAGCTCGACGCCGCACGGACCTCGGGCAAGGCTGTGCTCGTGCAGTTCACCGCGCCGGGATGTGGTGCGTGCACGAAGATGCACGACGAGACCTTGGCCGACGCTGGGGTTCGCCACGCGCTTGCGGGGTTCGAGGTCGCCCAGCTCGGGGTCGAGACCGATGCCCACTGGGCGTTGTTCGAAGCCCTGGATCTCGCGGCGACCCCGGCGTTCGTGGTGATCGATGCGGACGGGACGGTCGGCCCGCGGATGCAAGGGTTCGCGAAGGCGGAAGACTTTTTGGGATTCCTGGCGAAGGCTGGGTCGGCGCGGCGGTGATTCGAGCTGGAGCGGGCCGCTCGCTGTCCAGGGTCACGCCCCTGCGAACACGACCCGTCTTCAGAACAGCTCGGACACCGCGACCCGTAGCCCCGCGACGACGACGCTCTCGACCGTCTCGCCGTCGATCACGGGAGCCGCTCGAGCGCGTCCACGATAGCGTCGGTGTGCGCCCCGCCGTGCATCACCGCGCCGGTCAGGTGACCCGCGTCGAGCCACCGCAACTCGGCGCCGGGCCAGTGCTCGTGCAGCGCGATGACGTCCCGCGCGCGGACGAAGCGATCGTGCCGCGAGGCCAGCAGGATCGCGGCCTGCGGCGCCCTCGGGGGTGCGAAGCGCCGCGCGTCGACCGGCGCGAGGCACTCGGCGAAGAACCGCCGCGCGGCGGTTTCGTCGACGAAGCCCTCGCGTAGGCGATCCCACGCGAAGCGGCGTGCAAGCGCATCCTCGGTGAAGATCGAACCCGCCGCGGCTCCGGCCGCGCGGGGTATCGCCGCGATCGCCCAAGGCGTCAGCGCGGCCGTGAACACGGCCATCATGCCGCCCTGGCTGTAGCCGGACACCGCGATCCGCGGACACCCGAGCGCACGAAGATGACCGACCACGGCGTGGGCCTCGTCGACGGTCGCGGTGTTCATCGCGAACTGATCGGTGACCGTGCGCAGCAGCGCCAACACCTGCCCCGGCGGGCGACGGCGGCCATAGAAGGGATTCTCGAGCATGACCGCTGCGACGCCACGGGCCACCAGCGACGCCGCGAGTCGCCGCCGCAGTGCGAAGCCCTCCTCGCCCGTGGCGGCAAGCAGCAGGCAGACCGGCGCGGCCGCGAGGTCGCGACCCGGTGCATGCCATTGCAGTATCGCCTCGTCGGTCCCCGCCGGCAGGATCTCGCGGGCCGGCGACACGAAGCTCGACGTGCGCACGAACCCGACGCTCGCGGGTTGCCAGGGACCCTGCCACCGCATCGCGATCGCGGCAGGCTCGCGCGCACCGTAGCCTTCGACCCTCGCAACCAGCCGCGCAAGCACATCGCGATCGCCAAAGCCGTCGGCGAACAGCCGCGGGCGGCCCGCGAGGCCAGCCACGACGTCATCGGTCCAGCCGTGGAGCGCGGCGCGTAGCCGACCGCCGAGCGTCACGACGAGTACTCCGGTCCATGCGACGTCGCCAGCTGCGACAGCGACGTGACGTCGTCGGAGGACTCCGCGACGGCCCGCCGTGCCGGACCACTGGTGCTCGCCGAG
>CANLQR010000727.1 GCA_947492135.1 Deltaproteobacteria bacterium
GCCCATGCTGTCGGTTTCGATGCGGGTACTCACGTCGTTCTCGCCTAGGGTTCGTGGGAGCAGCGCCGGCTCGGCGTCGGGGCGAAGGCTAGCAGACAATCCCGCGTGACTGCGGGCCGCCGAGCACGGGGCGGGTTCTTGCGCAAAGCGTAGCCGCGGCCAAAGCTGGGGTATCCTCGCCCGCGGCGACGCGCATGCGCACGACCCTCGGCACGCGACTGCTCCGCCTGGGACTGCACTGCGACCAGCTGCTCGAGCGCCGGCCGGTCCGGGTGCTCTTGAGCCTGACGATCCTCGTGAGCCTGCTGCCGGTCGCTTCGTTGCAGCGACTCGAGCGCGGCTTCGCCCTGGTGTTCTGCGTGGAGTTCTTGCTGCGGTTGCTCGCATCGTTCGCGACCTCGAGGCCGCATGCGCCGGGCGGCGTGGACGAGGAGGTCGGCCCCACACGATCGCGGCTTTCGGCGTTCGGCATGTTGGCGCTCGACGGGGTCGCGCTGCTGTCGTTCTTTCCGCTGCCGGCCGGGGCCGACGGCGCGCGGTGGCTGCGTGTGGTCCGGCTGCTGCGAATGGTCGCGCTGCTCGGCTACTGGCGCCGCTTGCTGGGAGATACCTGGTTGATCCTCGCCCGCCGCGAGCGCATGCGACAGGTCGCTCTGATGGGCGTGGTCGTGGGCGGCCTGTCGTTCGCCGGCGCGGTGGTGCTCGATCAGCTCCACGACGCGCCGTTCGACGCCGACATGGACGGCGAGGTCGACGCCGAGGACCGCAGCTTCTGGGTGTTGCTGTGGTGGGCGTTCCGGCAGGTGCAGGATCCCGGCAACATGCTCGAGTCACCGCACGCGCTGCCTGCGGTGCTGGTGAGCCTCGGGCTGACGGTCTTTGGGCTCTTGCTGGTGTCGTTTCTCATCGGCTTGGGCAGTGATGTCGTGCGCGAGCTCGTCGAGCACTCGCGAATGCGCCCCCCGGGATTTCGCGACCACACTGTCATCGTCAACATCACCGCGCCCAGCCAGCGCTTGCTGCATGAACTCGCGGCGTACTACCGCAAGTTGTTTCCCAGCGGTTCGCGGGTGCTCTCGCGCAGGTGGTTGTCGGATCTGCGGCGCCGCGGACTCGCGCGGCCCCGCTTCGTGCTGATCGGGCACGGGCCCGATGCGCCCGAGTACACGCGCCCGTACGAGCTGTCGCGGGTCGCATACCGTGCCCGCCCAGGCGATGAAGAAGAGCTGATTGTTCGCGCCGATCTGCTCAACGCCAAGCGGGTGCTGCTGCTCGCCGAAGGCAAGGAGGCGAATCCCGACGCTCAGACCATCCGCTTGTTGCTCACCCTGGTCGAGCGCGTACGTGCGGCGGAACGTGCTCGCTGGACGCCGAGGCAGCGGCGCACGCGAGTCGTCATTGCGGAGATCCTCGACGAGAGCAACGTCAACGCGGCTCACGCCGCCCTTGCCACCGCGGGGAAGAGTTTCCGCGGCTGGGTCGTGCCCACGGAAAAACTCCTGGGGTTGTTCTTCGCCGGGGTCGTGCGGCGCCCGGGACTGGGCGACCTGCTCGCGATCCTGCTCACCAGCGTGGGGCACGAGCTCTACACGTGTTTCTTCGAGATCCCGGGACTGAGCTTCCAAGTGGTGCGGCCCGCGGGCGTCGGCGGCCGCGCCGGCGACCTGATGCACCGCCTGACCGAGGTCGGCAGCCACGTGGGTGGCGTCCACGGCCCCGTGATCCCGTTGGGCCTGCTGCTCGATCGCCCGGACAGCCGCGTCGGTTTCGAGATCGTGCTCAACCCACCCGCTGATCTCGTCGTGGATGAGACGCGAGTCCGGGGGCTGCTCGGCGTGGCGAGCGATTTTCTCGCGGTGCGCCGGTGGGTCGATGCGTTCTCGACCGCACCGGCCGCGACCCCGATCGCGCACGTCGGCCAGGTGCCCGTGCTTGCGCGCACCCGTCGGCCCAAGACCACGCGCGTGCTGGTCTGTGGGTTTCGTCCGGGGACCATCTACATGCTCGAAGAGCTGTTCCGAAGCGACCCCGCGGGCGAGGTCCTCGTGCTGGTCGACGACGACATAGCCCGTCGGGCGGCAGGTGCCAGCATCGAGGCGCACTCGCAGCTGGTCGTGCGCAAGCTGTTGCCGGGACGGCACGGCGTGTTCGAGTCGGTCGGCGACGCCGAGTATGACGTCCGCCTGCCCGAGTCGCCCACCGTGCGTGGGCGACTACACGTGGAGGTCGCGGACTGGATGGCGAGTCGTCACCTGGTCGACCTGCCCGGAGGCTTTGGTCACGTCGCGGGTCTCGATGCGATTGTCTTCGTCGCCGGCAACGCCGAGGCGTCGGATCCGCGCACGACCACGGCATTGCTCAAGCTCGAGGAGTTGTGTCGACCCGAGCCCGGTGCCGCGCACCCGCTGGTGGTGGTCGAGGTCTTCGACGCTGCGCTGGCGCAACGGCTGGCCGCCCGCGCGCTGGCGCTGGGCCACAGCCACGTGCAGGTGTTCTCCAGCGAGGAGCTCCGCGCCTTCTTCTTGTTTCAGGCGGTGGTGGTGCCGAGCTTTGATGCAGTGTACGAGCAGCTGCTCGGGGCGTGGGGGCAGTCGTTCGTGCATCTCGACGTCGAGGCGCCCGGCTCAGGAATGTGCACCTTTGCTGCCGTGAGCGAGCAGGTGGGGCGCAATGGCCACATTCTGGTTGCCGTGGAGATCGACGATGGTCGTGGCCGCGTCGGGTTGTGCGTGGCGCCGGGTCCCGACGAGCCGGGCGCAGTGTTCCCGACCGCGGCCCTGCGCGGTGCCTGGGTCGTGGCGCCGGACTCTGGTGGCCCGGCGGCTGCAGAGACCTAGCGGCGCGCACCAACGCTGTGCCATCCTCTGAGGATGATGCGTGCAGCTGTGCTGGTGGTGGTCGTTGCGTTGGGGGCGTGCACCGAGCCCAATCCGTTTGCGGGCGGAGAGAGCTCCAGCGGCACGATGGGCACCGAGTCGACGACCATGATGTCGACGAGCGTCACCGAGACTTCCACGACGACGATGTCGACGACGACGATGTCCGATACGACGATCGGCACCACGGCGTCCGATACCACGGTCGATACGACCGAGACGGGTGATCCGACGGGCACGACGACCGCGGATCCGATCTGCGAGCCCGCGACGCACCTGTGCGTTCCCGAGACTCCGGCCGCCTGGCAGGGGCCGGCGGCGGTCATCGCGAGCCTGGTCTCGGATCCCGAGCCCACGTGCGCAGCCGACTTTCCCAAGGCGTCGGCGCTGGCATTTGGA
>CANLQR010000728.1 GCA_947492135.1 Deltaproteobacteria bacterium
ACGATGACCACATCGACCGCGAGCCAAACGCGATCGAAGGCGTGCCATAGCGCCACGGGGTTCGGGAACCAAAACGAGGCGAGCAGCTCCCACGACACGTTGAGCCCGACCGCGATCATGGGCAACCCGTTGGCGCGGTCACGGTGCGACCGACGGATGATGAGCAAGTACGCAACGACCCAGCAGATGCACCCCGCGGCGCCGATCAGGTTGAACCACGTCCACGGATCGAACGCGGCCGGATCTGCCCCTGAAAAATCGTAGAGCGGATGCACCGTGCACTAGCGATCGGGCAGGCGTGCGGCAGCGGGTCCGGGCGGCGCCGTCATCGTGGTCGTTGGTGCGGTGATGCGGCCGTTTCCCGTGGGTCGCAGGGGCGCCGCGGTGCCCATGCTGCACTGGCCCTGCAGCGTGCCGCCTTCTTCGATCAACAGCGAACGCACCGAGATATCGCCCTGCACGAGCCCCTTGGCCGTGATCAACAGGCGGCCCGAGGCGTTGATGCGGCCCTCGACCTTGCCCGAGATCGTCACCGCGGGGCCCGAGATGTCGCCCTTGACCGTGGCGTCGGCGAGCACGTTGACGTCGCCACCAGCGTTGATGTCGCCCTCGACCGCACCGGCCACGGTGAGCGAGGACGCGGTCGTGACGCTGCCCTTGATGGTCGTGTCTTCCGAGATGAAGTTTTGCGGGCTGGTCATCGGCTTGCCTCCGGGGGAACTGGGATACGAGTGTGCGAGTGCTGCGGGCCGGCGCGCAAGGGCTGCGTCAGTCGGAGCGTCCGACCAACCACACGACCACTTCGACATGATTGGTCTGCGGCAAGGTGTCGAAGGCCCGCGCCCCGATGGCGCGGTAGCGGCCGTCGGCGCCGGTCAGCCGTCGGAGGTCTTCGACCAAGGAGGCCGGCGAACAACTCATCAGGTGCAGCCGCGGGGCCGCGAGCTCGTTGAGTTGATCGCACACTGTCTGGCCCAGACCGCCCCGCGGTGGGTTCGCGACCACCAACTCGGGGTTGCGGTGAAGATGGTGAGGATCCGAGAGAAGTCGCGCGAGGAACTCCTCGACGAGCATCGGCTCGCAGCCCAGCGCGCGGGCGCTCTCGGGGAACGACTCGCACGCGCCGACGTGCGTGAAGCTGCGCCGCAGCAACCGCGTGGTGACGCCCGCACCGGCGTAGAGATCGAGCGCGGTGCGGCCATGCAGTGCTCCACCCGCCGGCACCCGCACGAGGTCGTGATAGGCCACGGCCGCGATGTGCGGGTTGGGCTGCAAGAAGCCCAAGGGACCAAAGTGTGCCGTCAAATCACCAAAGTCGATCTCGACGGTTTGACGCCCGCGCAGCGGTCGCAGCGTGGTTGCGCGCATGTCGTTGCCGGTGCCGCCGTTGGAGCCCCAGGCGATGCCGGCGGGTCGCTGCAGGCGTGCTGCGATGTCGAAGACCGCCGAGTGACACGGCTCGGCCGTGATGATCGCCAGCACGACCTGGCCGTGACCATCGGTCTTGAACCATGCGTAGCGTAGATCGCCCCCTCCGTCGGTTTCGTCGTAGGGGACGCAGCGCAGCTCGCTGGTCACCTCGGCGAGTTCGTCGGCGCAGTCGGCGATGTCGGGGTGATCCACGAGGCATCCCTGCATGTCGGCGACGTTGTGGGTGCCGCGCATGTAGCTGCCGAGCTTGATGCGCCCGGGGCTGCCCGAAAACACCCGCTTGCTCGAGAAGCGATAGCCGCGACCCTCGCGGTCGTCGTAGACGAGGCGATCGATCATGATGCCCCAGGTGCGCTCGAGCTCGACGCGCTTGAGTTCGCGCTGGCTCGGCAGATCCATGTCCATCAGCGCGCAGCCGTTGCAACGGCCGTGGTGGCGGCACGGCGCCGGGCGCCGACCAGGATGGGTGTTGCGTCGCACGAGCACCTGCGCGTGAGCCCGCGGTCGCTGCTTGCTGACGTAGTCGATCGCGACGTCACCGGTCTCGCCGGGCAGCAGCCCTGCGACGTGGATCTCGACGCCCTCATACACCCCGACGCCGTCGCCGTGCTTGGACAGCGACTCCGCCATCACCGTGAGGGTGTCGCCGGGCTTCATGTCCGATCGTGGAGTAGCGCGGCTGCGACCAACGCGTCCAGTGCCCGCGCGATCCGGGCCGAGGGCGGCCGATCCCGGCGCGCTGGGCCTTGGTCGGCCAGAACCCGACCGCGCGAGTCAGGCCCGCGCGGGCCTTGGCGCCTGCTAGGCCTGGTCGACCACCACACCCAGCTCGCGCAGTTCATCGAAGTAGCCCGGAAAGGTCTTGCGTACGCACTGCGGTGCGCGAATCTCGACGTCGCCCGCGAGGCCGAACGCCATCGCCATCCGGTGATCGTCGTAGGTGTCGACAGCGACCCGGGTCGTCGGCGGGTGTGCGGGCGGAGAGATCGTGAGCGCGTCGTCGTCGACCACGACCTTCGCACCGAACTTCCGCAACTCGCAGGCCACCGCGGCGAGTCGGTCGCTCTCGTGGTGACGCAAGATGCCGACGCCCTCGATGCGGGTGTCGCCCACTGCGGACAACGCCGCGACCGCGAGGGTGAGGGTCATGTCGGGCATGTCACTCAGGTCGAAGACGCCGCCACGCAGTCGTCCATCGCCCTCGACGATGGTGGTGTCCGCATCCTGGCTCACCCGCGCGCCCATGCGACCCAACACGTGGGCGAAGCCGGCGTCGCCCTGCAGGCTGTCGGCGCCGAGCGCTGCGATGACACAGCGACCGCCGCGGATCGCCGCAAGCGCGAGAAAGTAGCTCGCTGCCGAGGCGTCGGGCTCGACCACATAGTGGCGGCCGACCAGCCCGCCGGGCACAACGACGATGGTGTCGTGGGTCGACCAGCTTGCGTCGCCACCCCAGCCGCGGATCATCGCCAACGTCATGTCGACGTAGGGTCGCGCCGGGGTGCCCTGCTCGAGCACGATGCGCGTGGGCGTGTCCGCGAGCAACGCCGAGAACGCCAAGCCGCTCACAAACTGCGAGCTCACCGGACGGGACAAGCGGACCTCGCCGCCGCGCAATCGCTCGGGGTTGGGTCCGCTGCGCAAGGGCAGGGCATCGGCGACCCCGAGCGACGTGATCGACGCGCCTTGCTCGCGCAGCGCCGCGACCAGCGAGCCCATGGGTCGCTCGCGCATGCGTGGGCTGCCGTCCATCGTGAAGGTGCCAGGGCTACCGGCGAGGACCGCGAGAACAAAGCGTGCGACCGTGCCCGCGGTGCCG
>CANLQR010000729.1 GCA_947492135.1 Deltaproteobacteria bacterium
CCGCACGACCAGCGGGACCTCCCATCGCCACTGCCCGAGGGCAAACGCCGTCGGCACGGCGAGCCCCGAGGTCCCCCCACGAACATGCGCTTGCAGCTGCGTGAGCGCGGCGTCGAGATCGGCGGCGCCTGGGGTCAGCAGGGCGATCAGGCTCGCGTCGGCAGGCAAGGCCGCCGCGTCGGTGAAGGTCGTGTTTGCGTCCCCGCATCGGGGCGCGGCCACGTCGGGCGGGGTCTTCGTGTCGGGCGGTCCCGCCGGCGGCAGGACGCGGTCGGGTCGTTCGTCGTGGGGATGATTTCGACACCCAACCGCCACGACGAACAGCGCGGCAGCCGAGCGCTTTTTCACCGTGCCACCGTCAAGGTCGCGAGGTCCTCACGCGTGAGCTGCAACCGGCCCTCGACGAAGGTGCCATCGACGGTGAAGGCGACGCGGTTGCACAGCGCCCGCACGGCGTCGGTCTCGAGCGTGACGTCGCGCTGGCCGAGCGCGGCTGCGGCCGCGGCGGCGTCGCCGTCGGGTGCCAGGCGGACTTGGACGTCGAGACCATCTTGCCAGCGACGGGCACGTATCGCGAACTGCACGATGTCTTCGCCGAGGTCGAAGTGCAGCAGCGGACCTGCGGCGTAGAGCTCGAGCGGCGCGTCGGGCTCATCCTCCAGTGCGCGGGCCAGCTCGCGTTCGGTGCTTCCCGCCGGCAAGTCGCGGCCCGCCGTGAGTGGGCCGAGGCCCGAGCCGATCTCGCGGGCCGGGATGAACGCGACGACGTCGTCGCCCAGGAACGCCACGCGGAACGGCAACGGTCCCTCGGGCATCAGCATCGTGAAGCCGTCGACTTCTTGGGGTCGCATTCGTGCCGCCAACAGCGTCGCCATCGCGGCGTCCTTGGAGCCGATCAATCGGCGCAGGACGTAGGTCCCCACGCCAAAGCGTGTGGTCATCGCCAACGACTCGGGACCGAGCCAGCTCGACGGTCGCGGCGCCGAGTTCGGCAACACCGCCTCGAGCGCCGCCTCGATCTCCGCGACGTCGCTGAGCAGATGGCCGGCCTTGGGCGGTACGGCGAAGACCGTCGCGAAGGTGTCGACGTCGAGGTTCGGCGGTAGCTGGACCCACGCGACCGAGATGGCATCGGGATCGAGCCAGTTGAGCAGCTTCAGTGCGGGCGACGTCGTGGGTGGAGCGGCCGGGTCTTGCGCGACCACTGCGGGCGCCGGCGTGTCATCGACGTCGGCGCTCTTGCTTGGGTTGCCGCAACCCGCCGCGAGGCCAACGCCGAGCACCCACCCTCGTGCTGTGGACTTCACGTGGGCGACCATCGTCCCTCGCGCCGGGTGAAGCGCAGCGGCAGCCCGGCCAGCCGCTGTGGTGCGGGTGCACCGTCGCCGGGCAGCGTGTCGTACGCGGGATCGTGCGGCATCACCACGTGAATCTCGGCGCCGGCGATCGTCGCCTTGGGCAAGATCGCGGCATGAAGCTCGGTCGCGACGTCGTGCAAGCCGGTGGGACCCAGCGACTCGAGCCGCATCAAGGTACACAGTGTCGGTGGTGGCAGGTCGGCCTGGCCAAGGCGCCAGGCGTCGAGCGCCGCAGCAGCCGTCCACCAGCGGCCGTCGGTCGTCTCGTTGCCGTCGGCCTGGGCCGCTTCGCCGTCACCCTCGGCAAGCGTCGTCAAGAAGAACCGCGCGAGAAATCGTCGCGGCTCGCCCGAGGGCGTGCACCAGGTGTCGAACCACACCATGGCCGCGGGGTCGACCTGCAGCCCGGCCTCTTCGCTGCACTCACGTGCTGCCGCGCGGGCCCAGGTCGGATCTTCGTTGGGATCACCATCGGCCTCGTCGAGCCGACCGCCGGGAAACACGAGGGTATCGGGCATGAACGGGCTGCCGCTGCTGCGGCGCAGCATGTAGCACTCGAACAAAGCACCGACAGGGCGAAGCAGCACGACCGTCGCAGCCATGCGCGGCGCGGGGCCAGGGACCTGACCAGGGGCGCCGCCGTTACCGGGGGGCGAAGCTGAGGCGCGTGACGGCATGGTTCGTTGGGCAGACGTACCACGACGCCGCAGTTCTCGGGTACGCTCATCGTGGCCCACGCGGGCTCGTCGTCGAGCGCGCCCGCCGAACCGTCGGGGCCGCGGGTGTCCCATGTCGTCGTCACGCCGAGAGCCGACATCAGCGAAGGAGGTCGTGCCCGTTGGCCTCGACGGCTCCGAGCTGGGCCCGACGCTGCCCCACGCTGCGCTCGCCGACACGCTGCCGGTCGCCGCGTGCCTGCTCGATCGCTCGGGCCTGGTCGCGTGGCACAATCGAGCGTTCGCCGAGCTCCTCCAGCGGCCCGGTGCGCAGATCGATGGCGAGCCATTCCTCGGATGGATCGGGCGCTCGAGCGAGCGCGAAGGCTTTGGCCGCGCGTTCATGGGACTGCGAGAGCGTGACCACGGAAGTGCGTTTGCGATCGACGCCGGCCTCTCTGCCCGGCTCGGACCCGCGGCTTCCTGCCGGATCCGCGCGGTGAAGCTCGACGCTGCGACCGTGGGGCTCTCGTGTTTGCCGATCGCCGCGGCCGAGTCCTCACCCGAGGCTCAGCTCGGCCTCGCCGTCACCCGTGGCCTGGACGCGCTCGATCAAGGCGTGTTGCTGGTCGATCAAGATGCCCAGGTCATGCACTGCAACCCCGCGGCGACCAAGTTGCTCGGCAGTGGCTTGGTCGGTCGCAGCGTGCTCGAGCTGGTCGAAGGCCCACAGGTGTCGACGTTGATGCGGGGCCTGACGGTTGCGCGCGGTGGCAGCTGGCAAGGCGAGCTGACGCTGCGGCGGCACGATGGCGAGCCCCTGCCGGCGGAACTCTCGGTCGCCGCAGGCAGCGGTCCGCGGGTCGTGTTGGTTCGTGATCTTCGCGAGCGTCGCCGTCGCGAGTTCGAGACCAGGGTCAGCGGTCAGGTCGATCGCGCCCTGGTGTCGCGTACCGATCCGCGCCAGGCGGTCGCTGCCGCTGCCGCCGCGCTCGGGACCGCGGTGCTCGCGACTCATGTCGTGTTGATCGTGCGCCACAGCGAGGGTGAGCACCCGTCGTGGCGCCGCTGGACCGTCCGCGGCGGGCAGCTCGTCCACGAGGCGGCGCTCGCCAAGCCACCGCCGGTCACCTGGGAGGTCGCGGGCGTGGTCGACGGCGAGCCGCAGGACGACTCCGGCCGCGCGTCGATCGGTGCGCACGCGGAGGTCCGGACCTCGCTGCGCGTCGCGCT
>CANLQR010000730.1 GCA_947492135.1 Deltaproteobacteria bacterium
ATCATCGCCCGGCCTGCGGCGGCTCTCGAGATCTCCCAGGAAGTGACCGTTGCGGCCCACGCGGCGGGGCTTCTCGAGGTCGAGGCACTCGCGCACCTGCGATCCGCCGAAGCGCTCTTGCAACTGGCCCAGTACCCCGAGGCGCAGGAGGAACTCGAGGTCGCGCTCGGGCTCGCGATGCAGACCCGCGACGACCTGGTCACGCTCACCGTCATGATCCGGCTGGTCACGGTGCTCGGTGACCGCGGCGAGATCGACGAGGCGATGTGGTACGGCGAGCTGGCCATGGCGATGCTCGGTCGCGTCGACGATGCCGACCACCTCCATGAGGCCGCCGTGCTGACGGCGATCGCGGTGGCAGGCCGCGATCGCCTGGACTTTGCCCACGACCTCGCACTCCTCGAGCGCGCGCTCGCCATCACCGATCAGGAACTCGGCCGCGAACACCCGCGCACGGGGACGAGCCTGACGAACCTCGGCTCGGTGCTCCGGGCCAAGGGCGATCTCACCGCCGCAGCTGCGGTGTACTTACGGGCGCTGACGATCGCCGAGCAGACCTTCGGACCCGATCATCCGAAGGTTGCGATGAGCCTCAACAACTACGCCTCGACCGTGGCCCTGCTGGGTGACCGCGAGCTTGCGCGCGCGTCGTACGGGCGGAGTCTTTCGATCTGGGAGCGGGCTTATGGTCCCGATCATCCCGAGCTCACGACTGCGCTCGACAACCTCGCGTTTGTGCACTACCAAGACGGCGACTACGCAGGCGCAACACCCTTGGTCGAGCGCTCCCTGGCGATCTTGCGCCGGGTCCATGGCGACCAGCCGACCGTCGCCCATTCGACCGTCAATCTCGCGCGGCTGTACCTTGCGACAGGGGACTTCGATCGCGCGCAGGAGCTGCTCGACGACGCCATCCGCATGCTCACGGCCAGCCTCGGCGCCGACCACTTCAGCACCGCGTCCGCGGTCGCGACCCTCGGGGAGGTGGCACGGGGCCGCAAGGACCACCGGGGCGCCGCGCAGCAGTTCGAGCGTGCACTCGCGCTGTATCTGTCGGGCGGCACCGATCAGCGCTGGCTCGCCGAGACCCGCTTCGATCTCGCGACCTCGCTGTGGGCAGTCGGCAACGAGCGTGACCGCGCCCTCGGCCTCGCGCGCGAGGCGGTCAGGGGTTACCGTGGCGCCGACGGGGCCGAGCCGGCTCTGCTTGCGAGCTTCGAGCAGTGGGTTGCCGAGCACGGGGGCGCCAGCGGCCCCGCGGGCTGACTAGGGATCCGGGGGCTCGCAGTGGGCGTGGGTTCAGAAACGACCCGACAACGAGACCATGGCGCCGGACGCAGCCGCGCCACCGCCCACCGAGTAGCGCTGTGCCCGGCGTACGCGTGCCTTGCGGAGCATGCCGACCGCGGCCACGATGATGCCGGTCGCTTGAGCCGTCCCGCTCAGGACCGCACCCCAGCGCTGCTTGGCCGAGTCGGTGAAGGCCAGCGCGATGAACGGTCCTGCGACCGGAACGAACAGCGCGCGGCCATGGTTGACGCGCCGGGTGTCGATCGGTTCGCGCTCGCCGGTGTAGTTGTCGGTCTTGCGGTCGCGAGCCTTGTCGACGATCACCGCACCGGCCAGCGACGTGAAAAAGTAGAATCCACCGAAGACCGCGAGGCCGGCCGCGATCCGATCGTTGCCCTCGGTGATCTTCACAGGTTGTCCCGGCAACGGTCGCGGTGGTGGGGGTGGCGACGCCGCGGGGACTGCTGCGACCGCAGTCGCGGCACTCGGCGCTGTGGGCCACGGATCGCCGGCCGGTGTGACGGTGGCCGACGGGACGGTCGCGGGGTCCACTGGAGGCGCCACGGTGGCTGTGACCGGGGTCGCCGCGGGCGACGTGGAGGGCTCGGCCGCGGGCGCCTGGTGGCGTGCGTGCGCGACTGCGGGGAGTCCGAGCGCCACCATCAGCGTGGCGACGAGGCAGGGGCGAAGGGAAGACATGCCCGGTAGTGGCGGACCTCCACTCAACGATCATCCGCGGTCCGAGAACCCCAGCAGATGGCTCTACCAGCGCACCTGGTAGGCTGCGAAACCTGCGCGCTCGTTGTGATCCACCACCGTGACCTCGACCGAATCACCGAGCCCGGCACCCCGAAGCGCCCCGAGGATGCAACCCTGGGTTCCGGTGACCCAGACCTCGTAGGCGAACTCGCGCGAGGGCCAGTCGTGGAGCTCGACGACGCCGTCGCCCGGGCCACGCGCGAGGTGACGCAGCTTCCCGGCGTCCCGGGTTACGTAGCTGTAGATGCGCGGCGCGTTTCTCAGCAGCGCAGCGCCGGAGTCGTCGCTCATCCGCCGGAGCATCGAGAAGAACCCGCGCAGCATGGGCGTCTCGATCGTGGCCTGGAACGTGTCACGGAACATCATGAGGAATCGGTCGCGACCCACCACGTCGAACAGGGCGCTGCACAGTCGCATGTGCTCGGCCATCGGGAACCACGCGAGCGCGAAACGGCGGCTGGCGTCTTGCAGCGCCTCGTCGCCCGCTCGACGCACGAAGGCCTCGCGCAGCTCGCTCGGCAGCGCCGCCGCGAGCGTCACGAGGGTGCGTGTCTGCACCGCGCGGATCGCCGGCGCGCGAGTTCCGTCACCGGTCACTTGCGCCCATGTCCGGGAGTATAGCCAATCGCACCGGACGACCCGCCAAACCCCCTTGCCCGCCGGCGTGCGCGAACGGGCAGCGATGGGTGACGACCTCGAGCTGACGCGCCGCAGCGCGTGGCCTGCCGTGCGTCGGGACCGAGCGGTTTGGGCGTGGGGTATCCTCCGAACCGCGTGGACGCCTGCGACAAGCCGATGACCTCGAGTCGAGCTGGCATGTTCGTGATGAATCGAGTGGGGCAGGTTGGACGTCCCAGGAGCGTGGTTGCTCGCTCGCGCGTCGAGGTCTTGCTGCGGCTCGCGGTGGTTGCGATGGTCGGTTGCGGGGCGTCCTCGGGCCCCGTGACCCAGCCGGTGCCCTCGGACCGGACTACGGTGCCTAGCCAGCCTCCTGTTGCATTGGAGCCCACGGCGGGCCCGGCCGCACGCGCTCCGAGTCCCGCGGCCGCCCCGCGCGTGGCCGCGGTCGAGCCCGTCGCGAGCGGACGGGCTGATCTCGATCCCAGCAACGACAACATGCCCGGCCCGCCACCGCCGATCGAGGATTGCGAGGCCCAGCTACGCCGCGCTGGCATCACCTTCAAAGCCGCGCG
>CANLQR010000731.1 GCA_947492135.1 Deltaproteobacteria bacterium
GTCTCACGGTCCTGCGGCCCCACGACCGATCGAACTCGTGATTGCGCAACCCGTCGACTCTCGGCACCATCGTGTGGATAGTTCGCGATCACGTTCACGGACACGAGTCCGTGGGCTCATCCACGAACCCTCGCGGCTGCGACCTTTCCACCGACGAACCGCACGGCCGTTGCCTTGCTCGAACAAGGACGACGGACGCCGCCAGCCGACGCCCTGCAAGCGAGCTGCAACTCCTTCTCCGCCGCGATCATCCGGCGTCTTGCTCGCCGGCGAGCGATCGCACCTGGGATCCTCGTGGGACGCCTGCAGCACGACCAGTGGATCGAGCACTCTCAGCACAACAAGCTGACAGAATCCCTCACCTGGGACGACCAGTAGACCGCGACACTCACGCGAAGTCGTCCTCCTGCTCGAGCGCCGCGATCACATCCTGGTCGTACTCGACCACACGCTCCTCGCTCGGCTCCGCGTACCCCAGCGGCGCCTCGCCGCGCGCGTAGCCGATCGCGCGATAACCCCTCAGCCGCTTCTCGAACATCCGCAGCAACATCGGCACCCCGCGGTCCACGTAGTCGAAGATCCGCACCTCGGTCTTGCCCGGATGCAATCGATGAAGTCGCCCGGTGTACTGCACGAGCGTCCCCTTCCACGACACCGGCATCGCCAAGAACAGCGTGTCGAGCCGCGCGTCGTCGAAGCCCTCACCGATGTAGCGCCCCGTCGCGAGCACGAGCCGCTCCTCGCTCGCTGGGATCGCCGCAAGTTGCGCCTGGACAGCGCGATGCGCCTTCGCGCCCATGCCACCCTGAAGCACGACGAGATGCCGGGTGACCCGCGCGAGGCGCGTCGCAAAGTAGTCGAGGTGGTCCTTGCGCTCGGTCAGCAAGATCGGCGAGTGCCCGTCTTCGAGGGCGCGAATCACGTCGTTCAAGATCATCTCGTTCCGCGGCTCGTCCCGCGCGAGGGCGGCGTAGACCTCCTGAATGGCCGGCATTCCCCGCGAACCTGCCATGCGAAACGCGGTCTCCCGCGCGATGAGGCGGTGCGCGAACGGCCGCCGCCCTGCCTGCGACTTGGCGTCGATCGAGAAGCGCACGGGACCGAGCTGCATCTGCGTGATCGGGTGATGGCCGTCGCGCCGCTGTGGTGTCGCCGTGAGCCCGACGACATAACGTGCCTTGACCTCCGCAAGGACACGCTCGAACGAGACCGCCGGCAGATGGTGGCACTCGTCGACGATCACCTGCCCGTAGCCCGCCACCAGGTCGGCAACGGAGTCCTTCCGAACGAGACTCTGGATCATCGCGACGTCGAGCCGACCGGTCGGCGCACGCTTGCCGGCGCCGATCTGCCCGATCTCCTTCGGCTCGATTCCGAGGAAGACCGAGAGCTGGGCGAGCCACTGGTCGAGCAGTGGCCTGCGGTGGACGAGCACCAACGTGCTACACGCGCGCGCGGCGACGAGGTATGTCCCGATGACCGTCTTGCCGACGCCCGGCGGAGCGACGAACACGCCGACGTCGTGAGCCAGCAGCGCTCGCGTGGCCTTTTCCTGAACCGCGGTGAGCGTGCCCTGGAAGCGAAACTCGACGGGAGCGCCTCGACTCCGTTGATCCTCGACATCGAGGGCAACGCCGTGCCCGCACAACAGCTCCTCGAGCTCGCGCCGGCAGCCGCGCGGCAACGCCACGTGCTGCGGGAGATCCTCCGCGCAGCTGATCACGCGGGGCGTCATCGCGGTGGAGAGCCGCATGCTCTGCTTCTTGTAGAACTCCGGATTCTGGAAAGCGGCGAGGCGCTTGATCTGGTTCAGCAGCGGCGACGGCAGACCAGCCTTCTCGACGAAGAGGCGTTGGGCGAGGACCGCAGCGACGCGCGTGGGCAGCGGCCCTGTGATTCGCGGCAGCGGCGGCTTGGTCGAGGGCATCCGGGCCCACGGCGCAACGTCATCATCGTCCGTGACGTCGGCCGCGCGCACTCCGACGACGCTGCTGCTGCGAGTCGCCTCGGACGCGATCCGCTCGACGGTCATCGGGTCGATGCGCACCACGGCCGCGAGGAACGCCCACTGCTGATCATCTGGAACCGCTGCGAAATCGTCGTCGAGGAAGACTGAGTTCCCATCTCGGCGTGGGCCGTGCTGGAGCGGCAGCGCGATCAAGTTCCCGAAGCCGCCTCGCGGCATCGTGTCCTGGCTCGGGAAGAGCCGGTCGTACGAGTCCATGCCCAGCTCGTGCCTGTCCTCCATCGTCTCGGTGAGCAGGTGGCAGCCCATCTTCCGCGCCGTCGCGGCCGCGACCGGCGCCGAGAAGAAGAACCATACATGGGCGCCGTTCCCCGACCGCGAGCGTTCGACGACGGCAGGCAGTCCTAGGCGTCGAGCCGTCGCCACGAACGCACGCGCATCTTCGGTCCACGTGCCCTTGTCGAAGTCGACCGCGAGGAACCAGCAGGTCTCGTCGTCGAGCATCGCGTAGACGCCCATCACGTGCTGGCCTTGGAGATGCGCGAGCACTGCAGCATCGTCGACGGGGCGAAAAGCCTGCTGGGTGCAGTCGCCACACTTCACGGTGGGCAGCCCGCAGATACCCTCGACGAACTTGTTCGCGCACGCCGGGGCATAACCGGCCTTCCCAGTTCGCTTGCTGACGAAGCGCGTTGGGTAGAGGTCGGGACGGCCGCGGAAGAGCTGACGGAACAGCCTCACCTTGTCAGCCGGCGTGAGTGGACCGGGAGCGTAGGCCACCGCGGGTTCGCGCGCCGGCGTGGGTGCGGCACGCTGGAACGCCGCGAGCTCGACACGAAGTGAACCGAGGCGTGCTTGGGACTCGCCGAGCTCGACCTCGAGCTGGCGGAGGTTCGCTTCCTCCTCCTCGACGGCCGTGGCGAGCGCGGCTCTCCGCGCGAGATCGTCGGCCGGCACGGGGTCGGCACCAGATCCGTCGCGCGTACGCTCGCTCATCGCTGGCCGATCGCGATCACCGGGGACACACTGCCCCGAATCTCGCACCGCCAAAAGGGCCGGTTGCGATCACGCCAGCCCGGGCCAGAGCCCTCGCCAAGAGGAGGCGCCTCGGACCGAGCCGGCTGCGGTAGGATGCGCGCCGGATGCTGCCCTTCGACCTGCTCTTCCCACAGCTCGCGAGCGAGTACCGGATGCTGCTGACCCGCGGCGACCCTTCGCTGCCCGAAGGTCAGTTCATCTTCCGCGAGCTCTACTGCGTCG
>CANLQR010000732.1 GCA_947492135.1 Deltaproteobacteria bacterium
AGGGCATCGCGTTCCACTTCGTCAGCGACGACGACGGTCACCGCGAGACGCTCGTGCTCATCGACAACAACAACGACTATCCGGCGGTCGTGCTCGCCGAGCAGGACGACGTGCCGGTCATCGGCACCAATCCCACCGAAGCGGATCGCGAGTCGGTGCAGTCGGTGCTGTGGCGCCAAAGGCGACGCATCAACAAGGTCGTCGGGCGCGCGTACAACTTCAAGGCCGCCGGCACGTACGACGAGGTCACGGCCGCGGTCGAGGAGACGCACCACCACCACGACCAGGAGCTGTATCTCCACGATCATCGGCGGCAGATCACCGACGATCCGGTCGACGATGCGCCGGCCGAGTCGTTTGACGGCACTGCGCTCACGCAGCGCGGCAACCTCGTCACGCAGGTGCTCGAGCAACACCGCGCACAGACGAAGACCGCCCACGGTCGAGGCATCGTCACGGGCTTTCGGCCCGGCACGCGCTTCACGCTGGGCGCACATCACCGAACCGATCTCGACGGCGCCGAGCTGCTGCTCGTGAAGGTCGTGCACATGGGCGAGGGCAACACCTCGAACGCGGGCGGCACGGCGACCTACGCCAACGAGTTCACCGCGATCCCGGTCGCGCACGAGTTCCGGCCACCGCAGCGCCACCGTCGCGCGAAGGTCTACGGCCCGCAGCTCGCCCGCGTGGTCGGCGAGGCCGGCAGCGACGACGAGATCCACACGGACAAGTTCGGCCGCATCAAGGTGCAGTTCCACCACGAGCGGCTGCAGCCCGCGGACACGACCGCATCGGTGTGGATCCGCGTGATGCAGCCGTGGGCGGGCCCGCAGTGGGGCACGATGTTCATCCCGCGCGTCGGCATGGAGGTCGTCGTGCAGTTCGTCGACGGCAACCCCGACAACCCCGTCGTCGTCGGCTCGGTCTACAACTCGCAGAACATGCCCCCGTTCGCGCTGCCGGAGATGAAGACCCGCAGCACGATCAAGACGTCGTCGTCCGTCGGCGGCGACGGCTACAACGAGCTGTCGTTCGAGGACGCTGCCGGCAACGAACAGATCATCGTCCACGCCCAGAAGGACTTCAACAAGACGGTCCTCAACAACCAGACGCGATCGGTCGGGGCGAACGACGCGACGAGTGTCGGCGGCGATCAGTCGCTGTCGGTCACCGGCAATCGCACGCACTCGATCACGGGTCACGAGACGATCTCGGTCACGGGCTCGCAGAAGATCTCGATCACCGGGTCGGGCACCGGCGACGGGCAGACCATCACCGGCGGTCAGCTCGACATCACCGGGCAGTACAAGCTCGACGCATCGACGAACATCGAGGTGCAGGCGCCCGACTACATCTTGTTCACGGTCGGCAGCACGTACCTCAAGATCGAGCCGAGCCAGATCACGCTGCAGGCCGCCGACGGTGCGCGCGTCGTGCTTTCGCCGGCGTCCGCGCTCATGGCGTCGAAGGAGAATTCGCAGGTCACGCTCACCGCCGACGCGCAGATGCAGGCGAGCACCGGCGGCGATCTGTTGCTGACCGTGGATGCGCAGCTCACCGGACAGGAGGCGCAGGTGCTGCTCAACGGCGACGCGCTCATGCGTTCTGCGGGTGCGGCCGAGGTGAGCCTCAACGCCGACGCGACGATGTCCGGCGCGAACGCGACGGTCGATGCGACCACGAACGCGACGGTGTCCGCCGGCGGCGAGGCGACGCTCACCGCGGGTGGCAGCACGGTGAAGACAGCCGCAGCCGCGGTCGATGTGTCGGGCCCGCAGGCGAACATCGCCGGCTCGGGTGCGGTGAACATCACCGGCGGCATCATCAAGCTCAACTAGCTCTTGAATCGTCATGCGTCGTCTCACCGAGCTCCGCGCGCACTGTGAAGAGTTCATCTGGCAGCCGGATGACCACGTGCTCCTCGTCGCGAGCGCCGACGGCGACATCCCGTACGTGCTCAAGGTGATCGAGCAGGTCGAAGGCGCGGACGAGGCTTCGCTGTACGTGATGATCGCCGACGAGTACCTCGACGCCGACACCTACGCGCGCACGATCGCTGGGCGCTGCGTGCAGCTCTACGAGGTCGTCGCCGACGAACGTGCGAGCCGCAAGGAGCCGCCGCTCGAGCCGTTCCCGAAGGCGCTCACCGAGGCGAAGCTGTCACCGCGCGAGCGCATCGTCATGGCGATCGAGCACCTCGGCAAGCGGCTGCCCAAGACCGAGGATGGCGCCGAGGATCATCGCGTGGTGTTCGCACTGTTGCCGCTGGTGGTGCACGACTGGGCGGACTACGCCGGCTTCGTCGCCGACTTCGCGCGGCTGCCACCGCCTGCGCCACAGCGCACCGAGCCGTGGCCCGCGTACGCGCGCATCTTCTTGCGAGACCAACGCGAGCACACGATCGGTGGCGCGCTCGAGCGGCGTAAGGCGCAGGGCGTGCTCGCGATGGACGTCGACATCTCGACCGACGCCGTCGCCGGCGATCTCGCGCAGGACGCCGTCGACCCTGCGATCCCCGTCGCGCAGCGCATGCAGGCGGTGCTGCAGCTCGCGCACATCGATCTCTCGTACAAGCGCTTCGACGAGGCCGCGAAGAAGTTCGCGCTGTTGTTCGAGTACTACGGTCGTGCCGACGCCGCACTGATGCAGGCGATGTGTCTGCAGGGCGTCGGGGATTGCCTGCGCATGGTCGATCAGCCCGCGCAGGCGCTCGTGCGCTACCAGCAAGGGCTCGCGCTCGGCCTCGCCGCGAAGTCGCCGCTGCCGATCGCACCGCTGCCGGGTGCGACAGAGCCCATGCATCCGAACGCGCCGCCGGTGCTGCTGAACCTGCTGCTCGCCGCGGCGCCGGTGTGCATGGCGTTGCGGCAGTACGACGATGCGCGCAGCTACTACGCCGACGCGAGCAAGCTCGCCGCGAAGTGCATGAACCCGTACGCGGCCTGCGATGCGCTACAGGGCGAGGGTGATGCCGAGCGCGCGCTCGGCAAGCCCAAAGAAGCGCTCGTGGTGTGGCGCGACTGCGAGACGATCGCAGAGAAGTACGCGTACTACGATCGGCTCGTGACGGTGCTCGAGCGCATCCATGCGCTCTACACCGAGGCGCGCGTGCGCAAGGAGGCCGACGACGCGTTCACGAAGCTGCAGGGCGCGAAGCTGCTGCAGAAGAAGGGGCACGCCTGATGCCGCCCAACGTCGCGCCACCGAGTGGTCGTCCCGCGAATC
>CANLQR010000733.1 GCA_947492135.1 Deltaproteobacteria bacterium
GAGTCGATCGCGCGCGATGCCGTCGCGCTCGGATTTCCCCACCTCATCGTGCAGGCGAAGGCGGAGCTCGGCGCGTCCTACGACTCGGCTGGCCGCCGTTCGGACGCCGCGCGCGAGCTGCAAGAAGCCCTCGTGATCGCCGTGACCCACGACTTCGACGCGCTCGCAGGTCGGGTCGTGAACGGCATCATCCTGGTCTCGAAAGGCGGCTCGGTTGACCCTGAGGATCTGCGGCGTTGGGTCGCCTTGGGCGAGGCGTTCGCAACGCGCGGAGACGATCGCCGCGGGCTGCGGGGCGATCTCCAAAACAATCTCTGCCTCGCGCTTCGGAGCGCGGCCGACCCCCTCGGGGCTCTGGAGGCATGTCGCCGCGCCGAGGCTGCCTACACCCAAGACCGCGGCGCCGACAGCCTGGCGGTACTGCGGGCGCGGATCAATCAGGTGAGCGCACTGCTCGACGCCGACCGTGCCGTCGAGGCACTCGAGCTGGCCCAAAGTACGCTGCGTATACTCGACGAACTCCAAGACCCCGTGGAGTCCGACAACATCGCCGCGCTTGAGCATCTCGCAGCAGCTCAGCACGCCGTCGGAGTTCGGAGAGCCGCGCTGGAAAGCTTCGAGGGAGCTTGGCGGCGGCGCCTCGTCATCACCGGCGGGCAAGGCCCCACGGCGTTCCGGACTCTGCAGAACCTGGTGGTGCTTCGGGCGCTCGTGGGCGAGCTCGCGGCCGCGGATGAGGGCTTGAGACGCCTTCGTGAGCTCGACTCGTCGAACGGATTGCGGCTTGCCATCGTCGAGTCGCTTGTCGCCGCCAACGGCGACGACACCGTGCGGGCGACAGCCCTGCTCGACGCCGTGGTGGCGCGCGCCCCGGCTCGGGGCAGGGACAGCGAGCACGCGCGCTTCACCTTGGCGCTCCTTGCGGCCGCCAACGGTCGACCAGCGCACGCCTTGACCGTCCTCGAGTCGGTCTGCGGATCGGAACCCCCTGTCGCGCCAATGAACGTGTCGATCTGTCGGGGTATCGCTGTGGCGACCGCCGCGATAGCGAACGACCGCCAAGCCATGCTGCTGTGGCTCGCGCGCTTCGAGGCCAGCTTCCCAATGGATCCCGATGCCGACGAACTCGGGCTGGCAACGTGCGCCCACGCAGCCCTGCTCGACCACTGGAGCGAGGGCGTTGAAACCAGCGCCCGCGAGGCGGTCGAACGAATGAGTCGCGATACTCACGAACGCGCGCCCTTGTCCCGAGTGCTGTCGACCTGGCTGCGCACCCGCGTGGCCCGACCTTGACGCGCCGGCTGAGCACCGCGATCAACCCGGCGGGACGAACTCGTCGCAGGCGCTCACGATCGACGCCAGCGCGTCGTCGAAGAAGCCCGCATAGTCGGTGTCGCACACCGAGGCGCGGCTCCCGTACTGGAACGACTCGACCCACTCGCGCAGGCGCGTCGACGGTTGCGAGCCGCTGTTGTCCACCGGATCGAATGGGGCGCAGAGCCCGTCGGGAAGATCGGAATCGCCGAGCAGCCCGAGCAAAACCACGGCATCGGGGTTGTCATTCTTGCTCGCCGCGAGGGTGTCGTACCACTGCTGCGGGTCGCCTGGTGAGGCCAGAGAGTCATCCTCGTCGGAGATCACGGTGACGATCAGCAGCGCGTCTTGGCGCAAGAATCCGTCGTTGCATGCGGCGGGACCCGCAAGCTCGCCCAGCGCGACCTCGAGGGCCTGAACCGGTCGCTCGTTGGGTTCACCCTCGACCCCGACGCTGGCCATGCACGTGAACGCGGCATCGCGGTTGGCGTCGGCAGCATCGAGCCAGCGACGCTCCGGCAGGCCGCAATCGGTGCCCGCACCGTCGGTGACGCGACCCGCGCCCAGGCGGGCCTCGCACGGCAGCTCGCCGAACGGGGCGCAGGGCTCGGCGTTGCACTCGCAGGCACAGCCATCCGGGCAGTTCGCGCCGCACCACAGCCCGCAGTCGAACGAGTTGTAGATCGACTCGTAGCAGGCGGCGCCTGTGCCGACGTCGGTGTCGATCACCATGACGTGAAAGTCCTCGCCGAGGATCGCCTCGATCGAGGCGATGAAGCCGGGGACGCTGGCGATCAGCTGCTGCTGTTCGTCGAACATCGACGCCGAGTTGTCGACGACGAAGACGAGATCGACCTTGGTACAGCCCATCTCGGGCACCATCGCCTCGAGATCGAGCTTGCCGTCGTCGAGGTCGCCGACCGAGTCGTCCTGGCCACTGGCGTCGCCGACCGACACGCTCACGCTCGACAGCGACACGCTGATCCCGTTGCTGCCATCGTCTTCGCGCGCACGCTCGGTACTGCCGCAGGCGGAGAGCGCCAGGACCACGCAAGCACTGAGACGCCCCGCCAACGACGACCAGGGTAGCATGGTCGTGGCGTCACGCGCGGCCACCGGCCGTGGAGGTTGCCCTCTTGGTGGCGCGCGAGGGCCGGGCGCTTTTACGACCCGCCGGGGACCGAGATATCGGCCGCATACAGGCGCGGCTCGTCGATCCTCGCGCCGATCGCCTCGGCGGCTTGATCGCGCAGCCGCACGATGTCCGCGATCTCCTGGCCTCGCGACAAGATGGGCGCCATCACCTCGACCGTGATCGCCTCGTGTCGCGGCAGCCAGGTCCCGTCACGAAGGGCCTTTCTCGAGCCGCGAATCGCGATGGGCACCACCGGCACACCGGTCTCGCACGCCAGCCGGAACGCCCCGAGCTTGAACGGGCGCATGCCGACATCCGCCGAGAACGTCCCCTCGGGGAACAGCACCACGCGCTGACCGGCGTGCAGCAACTCGACCACGGCTTGGAGATCGGCGAGCGAGCGGGCCGCGCTGTGGCGATCGATGAACACGTGACCCAAGCGGTCGAACACCGGACCCACCCAACGGTTGGTGCGCAGCTCGCCTTTGATCACGAACCGAATGTCGCTCGGTAGTGCCGCCGCGCAGATCAGAAAGTCGAGATACCCACAGTGGTTGGCGACCAGGATCGCGGCACCCTTGGGGATATTTTCCAGCCCCTGCCGGCGCGGAAACAGGCCCGCGAGCCCCATCGCGATCCGAGCCTCGAGTTCGGCGAGTCTCCGCGAGGGTCGACCGCGCGGCGACAGCCGCCCCAGCACCAGCGCGGTCGTGCACAGCACCGCGATGATGCCGATGGCATACGCGCCGTAGAGCACCTGGCCCACGCGCCGGA
>CANLQR010000734.1 GCA_947492135.1 Deltaproteobacteria bacterium
CAAGCCGGAGATCGACCACTCGATCGGGCGGGTGATCTGCCGCTCGATCTCGAGCGGCGCCAACGCGGGCGCCGTCGTGTTAACCTGCACCTGGACCGGCGTCGTGTCGGGGAATGCGTCGAGCGGCAGCCGCAGCGCCGACAGGATTCCCGCGACCGCGATCGCGGCCCAGCCGAGCACCACCACCAGGCGATTGTGCAGCGACCACTCGAGGATGCGCGTGAGCATGCGGGTGCCCTAATCCACGTCGCAACAGCCGGCGCCGATGCTGTCCTTGAGCGTCTCGGTCTTGAGCAGGAAGCTGCCCTCGGTCGCGACAAGGTCGCCCGGAGCGATCCGCCCGGTGACCTCGACCACGTCCGGTTCGCCCGCACCGAGCTGCACGCGCCTGGCCTCGAACAGATCCTCCGCGAGGCGAACGAAGACGAGCTGAGCGCTCTTGGCCCGCTGTACCGCCGCGCGGGGCACGATCACCGCCTGGGCCGCACCCGTGACGGAGATCCGCGCGCGCGCGAACATGTTCGCGCGCAGAGCTCCGTGCGGATTGTCGAGCGGCACGCGTCCCTTCACGGTGCGGGTCTGGGGATCGATCTCCGGGGCCACGTACGTCAGCGTGCCGCTGAGCTCGGCGTCGGCGAGGCCATCGGCGAGCACCGTGACCGTCTGCCCGACGGCGACGCGCGCGACATCGGCCTCCGGGATCTCGAGCTCCGCCCACATCGTGGAGGTGTCTACGATCTCGAACAGCACCTCGTCGGGGTCGACCATGTGACCGATCGTCGCGTGGCGACGCGTGACGACCCCCGCGATTGGCAAGAACAGCTCGTACTTCGAGGTGCCGCCGACGCCCCCGACCATGCCCAGGGCCGATTGCGCCGCGGAGCGATCGGCCTTCGCCGCGTCGACCTCGTGACGCGCCGCGAGCACGTCGTTCTCCGGGGCCAGGCGGGCCTCGAATAGCTTCTTCAGGCGCGCATGGCTGGCCTCGGCGACCTTGACCCGCGATCGTGCGGCCTGCAGGCGCGCCTGATCCGCACCGACGCCCGAGCTCGCGAACGCGGCGAGCGGCGAGCCGACGTCGACCTTGGCGCCGACGTCGGCGGCAATCGCCCGGATGACGCCGGGCGAGCGAGCGTTCACCTCGGCGACCTTGGTCGCGTCGTAGACGAGCTTCGCCGTGACCGCGATCTGGACCCGACTCGCGCGCTCGGAGACCTTGGCGACCTCGATGCCGGCGAGGCGCGCGGTCTGCTTGGTCTTGAAACGGACCTTCGTGCCGTCGGCCGGCGCGCCGTCGTTCGAGACGTCGGCCGCCGGCCGTCCGCCCCGCTCCGGATGGCAGCTCGGGCAGAACGATTCCGGGAATCCGTGCTCGTCGCACCAGTCGCCCTTGGCCTGGAAGACCGCCGCGAGTGCCGGGTTGCATTTGGTGCACACGGCTTCGAGCACGCCGTGCTCCTGGCAGAACGCGCCGTCGGCCGCACTCGGCTCCGGCGCGCGTTGCTCCTTGGCCGGTGCATCCGCTCGATCGCCGCAGGCCGACACGGCGAGGATGAAGATCGCGACGAAGAGCACGCGCATCACTTCGCTCCGGCTTTCTTCGGCGGCCGTTCGATCTTCAGATCCGGATTGCAGATCCGGCACTGGGACTCGGGAATCCCGTGCTCCGGACACCAGTCACCCGTGGCCTTGAACGCCGCCACCAGGGACGGGTCGCACTGCGTGCACATCGACTCGGGGACGGCGTGCTCGCCACACCAATCCTCGTGCGACCCGCGCTCGACACCGGCGGGGGCGTGCTTCTCGGCCGCGCCTGCCTTCTGTGGCGCGCCTTCGCTGCGCGGCGTCGTGTTGGACGGCGAGTCCTGCGGACAGGCGGTGGCGAGACCGGTCAGCAACACGGTGAGGATCAGCGTCTCGAACCTGGACTTCATGGGGTGTCTCCGTTGTTTCGCGCGCGCTAGGAGGGTCATGGGAGGTCCTTCCAGTCGAGGCCGAGCGCGCGCGCGGCCTCGATCGAAGCCCGACACGCGCTGTGGCGGGCGTCGATGTCACCCTCGATGAACTCGATCAGCTGCTGCTGTGCGAGCAGGGCCCCGCGCACGTCGAGATGGCCCTCGGCGAGCGCCTTGGCGAGCGCCTCGAGATCGGTGCGCGCGCGTGTCAAGGTGTCCTCGGTATACAGCGCCGCCATCGCCTTGTGCTGGCGCAGCTCCTCGCGGGTGATGTCGACCTCGAGCTCGATCCCGCGGACGACCGCGGCACGATCGGACGCGGCTTCCCGCGCACGCGCACGCGCCTCGGTGACCCTGCTCCTGGTCAGCGGCCCCACGGGGCCGGGCAACGGCAGCGGGAGCAGGATGCCGGCACCGACCACGAGCTCGGCGAAACCATCGCGTTGCACGAACAACGACACGCTCGGGTTGGGAACGAGCTCGCGCCGAACCAGCGCCGTCTGCCGCACCCGCAGACGTTCGGTGGCCTTGGCCTCGGCAAGCTCGGTCCGGGCCGACGGAGCCGCCGCGCGTTCGGGGAGCTCGAGCGGCACCAGCGTGCCACTGACCTCGGGCAGCTCGCGCGGCGCGAGGCCGAGGGAACGTGACAGCGTCGCCTCGGCGACCGCCTCGTCGCGGAGGTGCTCGAGCGCGCTGCGTTCCAGCGCGACCGCGGCGATCTCGGCGAGGTCGGCGCTCAGACCGGCCTCGGCACCGGCCTTGGTCCGCGCTTGGGCGAGACCGGACAGGGCCGCGGAGACCCGGCGCGCCTGCTCGATGAGCAACCGACGCTCGCGCGCCGCGAGCACGTCGTAGTACGCGAGCAGCGCCTCGGCCGTGACGTCGCGCTCGGTGGTCCGTGCGCGCGCGCTCGCCACCTCGTGCTCGCTCGCCGCGACGTCGATGCGCTTGCGCCTCTGACCGCCGACCTCGAGTTCCTGGCGCAGGGTGCCGTAGAGGTTCCATCCGCGTGGGATGCCCGCGGCCTTGCGCGTCGCCCCCGAGACCTCGAGCTGTGGATGGGAGGGCAGCGCGACGCGGGCGGTCGCGCGCCGTGCCGACGCCGCACTCAACGCGGCCTCGTCGGCGTCGAGCCGGGGATTGTCGCGCACGGCACACGCGATCACGGCCGCGCGATCGAGGGGACCCGTGCGGCAGCGATCGGTGGCAGGTGGTTCGGAGAACGTCAGGACGACCAGGACGGCCG
>CANLQR010000735.1 GCA_947492135.1 Deltaproteobacteria bacterium
GCGGTCGACGACATCGCCGGCCGTGGTGGGGTGTTGGTGCTGTCGGGGGGCGAGCCAACGCTCGACCCTGGGCTCGTGGACTGGATTCGTCGCGGCAAGGCTGGCGGTGCGTGCGAGATCGAGTTGCAGACCAACGCCACCCGGATCGATCCCGCGCTGGCAACGGCCCTGGTCGATGCCGGCCTCGACGTTGCGTTCGTCTCTCTGCATGCCGCCACCGCAGCGACGTCGGATGCGATCACCCACGCCAAAGGGACGTTCGCGCAGACCTGTCGCGGCCTGGACGCGCTCGCCGGGCGGGTGCCCCGACTGCGCGTCAACTTCGTGTTCTGCCGGCCCAACATCGACGAGTTTCCCGAGTTCGTCGATCTGGTGGCCACACGCTGGCCGGCTGCAGCCCTCACGGTCTCGTTTGTCGCGCCGTCGACCGACCTGGTGCCGCAGAACGTCCGATTGGTTCCGCGCTACACGGAGGTCATGCCGCAACTGATCGAAGGTCTGCGTCGGGCTCGTGGTCACGGCCTCGAGGTCGGCGGCTTCGATTCGATGTGCGGCATCCCGTTGTGTCTGGTTCCCCACAGCGAGCGGGCGCCGCTGCTGCGCCTGGCTGCCATCCCCGAGGGCCTCGATCGCGGTGAGTTCGTCAAGGCCGAGGAATGCGGCGAGTGTGGGTTGCGTGACCGCTGCTACGGGGTGAGGCGCGGCTACGCAGAGCTACACGGCACCAGCGAGCTGCGGCGAGTCGCGACCGCGACTTGACCGCGGCGGTGCTGCCCACCAAAGCGGCAACCGGGCGAGTCCCCGCGACTGGACACGAGCATTAGTTGGTTGTATAACCAACTTTAGGCCCGTGCCGCGCCCGAGCAATACCGCAGCCCGCCGATCCGAGATCGTGCAGGGCCTCCTGACGGTGATGGCTCGCGAGGGCTATGACGCGGCGTCGGTGCTCAAGATCGCGGCGGCAGCGGGCCTGACGGCGGGACTCGTCCACTATCACTTCGAGTCGAAGCAGCAGGTGCTCGTGGCCCTGGTCGATCATCTCGTCGCCGTGGTCGATGCCAGGGCGAGCACCCGCAGCGCCAGCGCTGCGGATGCTCGCGGCCGCCTGCACGCGCTCATCGATGCCCACCTCGCGCTCGGAGACGACGCAGACCTGCGAGCGGTCGCCGCGTGGTCGGTGGTCGGCGCCGAGGCCCTGCGCCAAGCCGAGGTGCAGGCGGTCTATCGCGCGGCGCTCGAGCACAGCCTGGCCCGGCTCAGCGAGCTGGCCCGCGCGGCGATCGCAGTCGGTGGTGTTCGCCCCGGCACGCGTCGTCCGCGATTGGTCGCCGCCGCAGTGCTCGCGGCGATCGAGGGTGCCTACCGGATCGCCGCATCGGCACCCGGGCTGCTGCCGGAGGGCTTCGCCGCCCCGATGGTGCGGCAGCTGGCCGATGCGCTGTGCGAGGTGGGCAAGTGATCCTCACGCTTCCCGGTGGGCGGGCCTTGCCGGCCGCAATGCTGGACGAGTTGCGGGCGAGCTACGCCACCCCGCCGCGCGCCTATCACCACTTCGGACACATCGAGGCGGTCCTCGGCCACTACGCCGAGGTCGCCGACACCTGCGGGTGGACGCGGCCGCTCGAGGTCTATCTCGCGGTGCTCTATCACGACGCGATCTACTGCGTGGGAGCCGTGGGAGCCGTGGGAGCCGTCGACAACGAGGAGCGCAGTGCCGCGCTGGCTCGCCTCGCGATCGAGCGCCATCTCGATGCGCTCGCGGTCGACATCACCGAGGTCGAGCGGTTGGTGAGACTCACTGCGCTTCATGGGCGAGTGGATGCAGCAGGACTCGACGCCGACACCGCCCAGTTTCTCGATTGCGACATGGCGATTCTCGGGGCTGCCGCGGAGGTCTTCGATGACTACGAGCGGGCGATCGCGCTCGAGTACGCCGCGCTGCCCATCGAGGCGTTCCGCGCCGGCCGTCAGGGTTTTCTCGAACGCCTGCTCCTGCGACCGTCGATCTTCTTGTCGCCCTGGGGGCGCACGCGGTTCGAGTCGGCAGCGCGGGGCAACATCGAGCGCGTGCTCGGGCGCCGCGGGTAATCAGCGTGATCAGCGGCCGGTCCAGGCGAAAAAAACGCCGGCGTGCGCTCGGATGTCCGTGTTGACCGGCGCGTGGAGCTCGAGCCAATCGCTGTAACGGGCAAAGAGGTAGCGGGCCTTGTCGGCCTCACGTTTGCCGCTGACGAGCTCGAACAGCGCGGCCTCGGCGTCGCGCACGGGGTCGTTGCCTCGCGGTCGCGCCCGCACGAACGAACCCAGCGGCTTGGCCTTCTTGCCCGGCTCGAGGACCTCCACCGTGATCTCCTCGGGTTCGAGCGTGACGGTGACCTTGGCGAGCAAGCGGCCCACCTGCCAGCTGCTCACGCCGGACTCGAGGGGCGCGAGCGGGTAGACCAGGTACAGCACCTTGCCGGGTGCGGCCGGCCACCCGATCGGCAGCGGCGGTGAGACCAGCAAGGCGTCATGCGACGGTGACGCGAGCACGACGGCCTCGCGCACGCGCTCTTCGAGCTCGGCCGGATCGGGCAGCGCCGGTGCCACGGCTTGGTCGTCGCCGGCCTCGGGTGCTTGGTCGTGGTCGGACTCGTCACGCGCCGGCTGGGCGCCAGCGTCGTCCTTGCCGCCCTGATAGGTGTGCTCGACCTCGTGCGGGCCGCCGACTGGCCCTGTGGCTGCCACCACGGGCGCGCTGGGTTCGGGCTGCGGCCTTGTCGCGCAGACCGCCATGATCACACTTGCGACGAGGATCGATCGGGCTGGCACGCCAAGATTGTGCTGCCGCGGGCTCGTGTCAGGCAACCCACGGTGCCAGCGGTGCGGTCGAGAGACGGTCTCCATCGCCCGCCAATCCTCGCGGATCGGCTTCGTGCGGGCCGATGGCCGCTGTGATAAAAACGGCGCGGCACGAACGTGCCGAAGACCGAAGCGCCAGGCTCTGGCGTTTGATCGAGGAAGTCTCCCATGCGCCGTTCGTCCTTCGCTCTCGCCTTGCTCCTGGCCACACCGACGCTGGGGCTTGGGGCCGGCTGCGGCGGCTCCGACGATCCTGCGGGCAAGGCTCCCACCAAGGCCGTGGTCGGCGAGACCAAGATCGAGCCGACGATTCCACCCGCGGTCGACGAGCCGGCGGTCAAGCCTGA
>CANLQR010000736.1 GCA_947492135.1 Deltaproteobacteria bacterium
GCCGCGCACGTCGTCGGGACTGCGCCCGCTGCCGCGCGAGACCCGGGCGACCCGCGAGTCGACGAATTGCTCGGGGCCCATTTCGGCGTACTTGCTCGGATCCTTGGCCCGCGGCGCGCGAGGCTTGCGGGTCCACCGCGCCGCGCCCGAGCCGGCGACCTCGCTCTCCTCGAGCAAGAACACGTCGGGCCGCGTGCGCTCCGCGGTCGTCATCGACATGATCATCGCCTCGATCTTCACGAGCTCGCGATCGTCCATCGCTTGATCGAGCGCCTCTTGGGGCACCTGGCCACCGAACAGATTGCCCAGCGGCATCTTGTCCATCAGATCCTTGAGGCTGCCCATCTTCTGGATAGAGCGGATCTGGTTGAGAAAGTCGTCCATCGTGAACGACCCGCCGAGCATCTTCTCGGCGTCGCGGGTCGCCTGCTCCTCATCGACGACGCCCTGGAAATCCTGCATCAGGCCGACGAGGTCGCCCATGCCCAGGATGCGGCCGGCGAGGCCCTCGGGGCGGAAGTCGTCGAGGCGATCGAGCGTCTCGCCCATGCCCAGGAACTTGATCGGCTTGCCGGTCGCAGCGCGGATCGACAGCGCCGCGCCACCGCGGGCGTCGCCATCGAGCTTGGTGAGGATCACCCCGGTGATCGAGATGCGCTCGTCGAAGGCCTTGGCGGTGTTCACCGCGTCCTGGCCGATCATCGCGTCGATCACCAGCAGCACGTTGGCGGGATTGACCCGGGCCTTGATCTGATCGAGCTCGAGCATCAGCGGCTCGTCGATCGCGAGTCGGCCCGCGGTGTCATACAGGACGAAATCGAAGGCGCCTTGGGCCGCCTCTTGGGTCGCCTCGACAGCGATGTCGACCGGGCTTGCGCCCTCGCGGGAGAACACCGGCACCCCGAGCTGCTCGCCGAGCACCTGGAGCTGGCGGACCGCCGCGGGACGATAGACGTCGCACGCGACCAGCATCACCTTTTTGCCGTCCTTTTGGAGGCGGCGCGCGAGCTTGCCGGTCGAGGTGGTCTTTCCCGAGCCTTGCAGGCCGACCATCATGATGCCGGTGACCCCGCGGTTGGCGGTGGCCAACTCGGTGTCGACCGGGCCCATCAGGGCCACGAGCTCTTCGTGGCAGATGCGCACGAAGTGATCCTCGGAGCGGACGCGCACCTTCTTGTCGCCCGCGCGGGCCACGAGCTGAACCTCGGTGCCGATCGCCTTGTCGCGAACCGCGGCGAGGAACTGCTTGACGACGCGGAACTCGACGTCCGCTTCGAGCAGGCTCATGCGGACGTCCTTGAGCGCCGCATCGATCACTTCGTCGGTGAGCTCACCTTTTCCGGTGAGTCGCTCGCGGGCGGCACGAAAGCCCTTGGAGATGGTCTCGAACATAGCGGCTAGTTCATAGCAGAAGGCCGCGGGCGCCGGAACCTGCGCCGTGGACGGCTGCGATCGCGTGGTCGGCCAGGGCAAAGGCCGCAGTGAGCCCGGGGCTCTCGATCCCGAACAAGGCGACGACCCCGTCCACACCATGATCGGCGGGCGTGCTGACGACGAAGTCGGCGGCGGGCTCACCGGGGCCGACGATCTTTGCGCGGACGCCCGCGTAGTCCGGGCACAGCGCCTCATCCTCGATCCCCGGCGCGTATCGTCGTGCCGCCGCGGCGAACCGCGAGGCTCGCGTCGCGTCGACGTCGTAGTCCAGCCCAGTGGTCCACTCCACGTCGGGCCCGAGCCGGGCGTTGCCCTCGAGATCGAGCGTGACGTGAATGCCCAGCCCGCCGTCCGACGGCACCGGATACACCAGGTGCGTGAACCGGGGCCCGCCGGCGAGCCGGAAGTAGTTGCCCTTGGCGAAGTGTCCCGTGGGCGTCGCGAGCGGGGCGAAGCCCTCGATCTTGGTCGCGAGTTGCGGCGAACGAGCGCCGGCCGCGAGAAACAACAGGCGGGTCGACACCTCGGTGTCGCCGGCCACGACGTCGAGCCCGCCGGGGCGTCGCGTGGCGCGGTCGAACCGACACCCCACCACGAGGTCGCCGCCGGCGTCGCGGACGTCGCCAGCCACAGCAGCGACCAACGCGTGGCTATCGACGATCGCGGTGGTCGGGCTGAACAGTGCTGCGGTGCATTGCACCGCAGGTTCGTCGGCCCGCACCTCGGCGCCCTCGCACCATTGCAGCATCACGCCGTTGGCCGCGGCGCGCTGGGCGATGTGCTCGAGTTCGGTGCGCTCGTGGTCGTCGCACGCGACGATGTACTTGCCCGGCGTTCGGGTCCGAATCGCTCGCGCAGCGCAGTACTCGAGCAGGCGCAATCGACCTTCGCGACAGGTTCGGGCCTTGAGACTCCCGGGTGTGTAGTAGATCCCGGCGTGCACGACCTCGCTGTTGCGCGAGCTCGCGTGCTGACCCCATGCGCGCTCGGCTTCGAGCACGGCCACGCGCTGACCCGCTTGTCCCAGGCGGCGGGCGATGGTCAGCCCGATGATGCCGCCGCCGACGACGATCGCGTCGTAGTCCATCGCGATCGGCCAAGGACTAGCGATGGGAGTCCGGCGGCACCGGACTGGTGACGATCACCGAGGCTGGCGCCACTGCGGGTGCGGGCTTGGCGGGCTCGGGTGTCTGCGCGAGCCACCACATCGTGCCGCCGACGAGCGCGACGAGCCCCGCCGCCAGCGTCGGCCAGATCCACCGCCGCTGCGAACCTTCGACGACCTCGTCGTACTCCTCGCGGGTGAACTCGGCGGTGCGATCGACCACGGGCACACCATGCGCGACCTCGCTGACCACCACCGGACAATCCGCGAGCGAGGCGGCGGCGCCCTGGAGTGCCCCGATCTCTTCGTCGAGACGCTGCAGCGTTCGCTCGTGTCGGGCACGGGTCTTGGCGTCCTGGCTCGAGGCCAGCGCAAGCGCGTAGCCGAGGCGCTGACGCTCCAGTCGGTCCAGGTCGGCCTCGATGCTCGCTAGCGCGTTGGCAGTCATGCGGGTCAGTCGGTATCGATCGGTCGTTGGACGCTGTCGAGGCCGTGGTTTTCCGGGCGAGTCTTCGACACCGACAAAACAAAGGCCGCAAGAGCCTGTGGAACGCCGTCCTGCGGCGAATTGCGCAGACTGCCCAGAGCGCCGCGGGAAGCTGGAACGACGTGAGTGCAAGTAGGTGGCGGGATCTGCTGTGCGTCAGAC
>CANLQR010000737.1 GCA_947492135.1 Deltaproteobacteria bacterium
CGTCAGCGGCGACGCCGGGCCCCGAGGCCCACCACCAGCGCCAACCACGCCAGCGCTGCGCCCGGCGTCGCGTGCCCCGTCACCGCGCAGCTCGCCTTGTCTGCCCCGTCGTCGCCCTTCGCCTCGCCTTCGTTCGCGCCGCCGTCCTGGTCGTCCTCGGTCGCGCCCGTACCCCCCGCGTCCTCGCACGCCTCCCACGCGTCCCCGGCGCACACGTCTTCGACCGGGATCGCCATCAGGCACGCGCGGAGCTCCGCTGCTCCCGGCTCGTCGAAGCTGTCGCAGCACTCGCCGACCCGCGCGAGGTTCACGTCCGGCGCCTCCTCGCCGCACGCCGTCGCGAGCGCGTCCGAGTGCCCGACGAACGCCTCGCACTCGGTGAGCACCTCGCCCACGCACGAGTCCGGTAGCATCGGCGCCTCGGTGCCGCAGCTCGACTCGAGCTCGCCCACGCACTCGACCTGCAGCTCGGCGTCCGTCTTCTCCTCCGGCGGATCATCCGGGTTGTAGCCGCCGGACCACCCCGCGTTCTCCCCGTTGGCGCACGCGCACGAGCCCGAGTCGCCTTCGATCCAGCACGTGCCCGCCGGGTTGCGGCACACCACGCCCTCCTGCTTGCACGCGCCCTCGAGGCAGACCGCATCGTCGTCGCACTCGGCGTCGGTGATGCACTCGGGCACCGTCGCATCGGCCGTGCACACCGACGCGACGCACAGCTCCGCGCCGACACACTCCGTGTCGCGGGTGCACGGCTCACCAGCGGCGCGCGCGGTCGCGGGGGCAAGGAGCGCCGCGAAGACGAGGGCGGCGGCGAAGGGCGCGGCGAGGGACGTGGCGACGGGGTGGCGGAGGATCGCGTAGGTCATGCGAATAGGGTAGTGCGCGCGGGCCCGGGGACGATCACGGCGTGGGTGAAATGTTT
The DNA here is from genome assembly GCA_947492135.1 of Deltaproteobacteria bacterium. GTDB lineage: Bacteria > Myxococcota_A > Polyangia > Nannocystales > Nannocystaceae > Xiheibacterium. Next base: position 923 of record CANLQR010000737.1, read on the forward strand.
GCGGCGCCGCGCGCGGGCCGAGGCCGGTGTCACGGCGGCTGGAGGTCGGCGGTGCACAGCGAGAGCCCCGGGAGCGCCGCGCTGTCCCGCCGCCCGTGCTCGTCGAACGTGCGACCCGCATCGAAGCGAGCGTCGTCGCCCCGCGTGAACACCTGCAGCGCGCGGGCGCGGGGATCGACGAGCACGTGCCTGTGCCGGTCGGATGAAGCCGATCGCGGAGATCGAAAATAGCCGGCGCGCAGGTATCGCGCTACCGTCGGACGATGCGACGCGCATGGCCTCTGCTCTTGATCTCGCCGCTGGCGTGCAGCGACGATGGCGTGCCCGCGGACTCGACACCCGAGACCGGCAGTGCGACCGACACGGTCACCGACAGCGACGCGCTGAGCTCGGGCGTCACGACGACGCTCGGCACCAGCGCATCGGGCACCGCGAGCACATCCGAAACGTCGCCGTCGACGACCGACGATCCGACGATCGATCCGACGATCGATCCGACGGATCCCGACGACACGGGCCCCGAGGACACCGGCGAGCCGCTGCCCGACACGGTGCCGGTGCAGCTCGTGCCGCAGGACGGCGTCGTCGGCGTGCAGCGCATCAACTTCGCGATCCCGTTCGCCGCCGGGCAGATGCCCGATGTCGAGGCGATGCAGGTGACATCGGGCGGCACGCCGGTCGACAGCGGACGACGCGTGCTCGCTTCGTGGCCGGACGGATCGGCGCGGAGCATCCAAGTCCAGTTCGACCTCGATGTCGGTGCGGGGATCGAGATCGTCGTCGAGATCGGCACGGCGTCGGACAACACGCTGGGGCTCGTCGCCGTCGCCGACACGCTGGTCGTCCCCGACGGCACCGAGGGCCCTAACGTGTGGGCTCTGCTGCCCGCCGATCTGCTGTCGAGCAGCCGGTTCGCTGGGCCGCAGCTGCCGGTCGGCGAGGTGGGCGGCGACGCGTCCGCGTGGGACAGCAAGTGCGACTACGAGGCGTGGGGCATCGACGCGTTCCTCGCCGATGACGACGTCACGGGCTCGTGGCTGTACGACCGCGGCACGGCGCTGTACCGCGGCTACGCGCGCACCGGCGAGCTGCTCGCACTGTCGGCTGCGTATCGCGAGACCGCGATCTACGTCGCGGGCTCGTCGGGTGCCGGCGCCGCCGTGACGATCCCGGTGCCCGATGCCGCGGACGATCTGAAGTATCACTACGCGCAGCACGCCGCGCTGCACTACCTGCTCAGTGGTGACGATCGCTTCCGCGAGTACGCCGAGTCGATCGCGCTGCGCGTGCACGAGCTGTGGGGCGACCCCGGCTACGGTGGCGGCGCGGACTTCTGGACCGAGCGGCACGCCGGCTTCGCGTTGCTCGCGTACGTCACCGCGGCGCAGGTGTCCGACGACATGGGTGCGGTGTTCGGCGGCTGGGCCGACGACGCAGTCGCGGCGTACATCGCCGTGCAAGACGGCTTCCCGCCCGGCTACGACGACCCCGACGCGCGGTGCTTCGCGCACGAGGCCGAGGCGCACGGCGAGGACTACGGCTACTTCGGCTGCAGCCCGTGGATGAGCGCGATCCTGGCCGACGGGCTCGATGCGTACGCGCGCGAGCGCGAGGGCGAGCAGGCCACGGCGGCGACGAATGCGATCGTCGAGCTCGGGCGCATCGTCGCCCGCGACGGGCGTGACGGCGACGGTCGGCCGTTCTACTGGATGGGGGTCGGCACCGATGCGGACGAGATCGACGAGTTCGAGGAGCACTGGGGCGAGAGCGCGTACGTCGTCGCGATGGCGTGGTGGTACGACGGACGCAGCGACGCCGAGCTGCTCGCGGCCGCGGACGCGCTGGTGACGGGCTTCGCGACGCTCGGCGAGATCGGCCAGCTCCGCAGCTTCAATTGGCAGTGCCGCAGCGCCGTCGCGACGCCGTGGTACCTGCAGCGATGACGCATCACTGCCGGACGGCGCGAAGCGTGTGTCGCTCGCGGATCGCGTGAGCGGGGGTCGCCGATGCACAACGGGGTGCGGGTCGGTGTTCGTCTGCGTCTCGGAAAAATCGCCGCCCCGCGCAATCGATTCGCTACACTCGGGACTCTAGTGTACCCCCGAGTTGCGTAACCACACGCGGATCTAGGGTGTGAAAAGCCGGAAGAACGCTGCCTGTGATGGTCTGAGAAGCGGTTTCCCGACCAGCATCTCGAACCGACAGGAGCGCACTTCCGGTGAAGTTGAGAAAAGCAGAAAT
>CANLQR010000738.1 GCA_947492135.1 Deltaproteobacteria bacterium
GATCCGCAATCCGCTGGCCGCGATCTCGGGCTCGGCGGAGCTGCTCGCGATGGCCGACGCAGGCGAAGAGGATCGGCGGCTGCTCGCGATCATTCGGCGCGAGTCCAACCGCCTCTCGGATATGGTGCGCGACCTGCTCGCGTTCACCCGTCCGCGCCAGCCGCAGCTCACGTTGCTCGACCTTTCGCGATCCGTGCGTGAGACCACCGAGGCCTTCGCCGCAGATCCGAGCAACGCTGCCGTCGAGGTCGAGTTCGTCGGTGCCGAGGGGCTCGAGGTCGAGGTCGATCCGGTGCAGGTTGGCCAGGTCGTTTGGAATCTGCTGAGAAACGCCGCCGAAGCGATGCAGGGCAAAGGCGTCGTGAAGGTGACCGCGAGCGGCGATGCTCGCAGCGTCTCGATCGAGATCAGCGACAGCGGCGTCGGCATCGCACCAGAACGACTCAAGACGATCTTCGACCCGTTTTTCACGACCAAGGAGCACGGCACCGGATTCGGACTCGCAATCGTGCATCGCGTGATCGACGACAACGGTGGGACCATCCGCGTTCGTTCGCAGCAAGGCGTCGGGACCGCGTTCACGGTCGCATTCCCGCGGGCGAAGACCCACTTCGACAGCGCGGCAAGTGGCATTCTCTCAGTCGAGTGACGCGAAACCGGCGCTCACTCAAAACCGGTGCCCACACGCGGGCACTGCGGTCTCGCCCGGTGCGGAACCGAGAAATACGTCGGTGAGCACCAGGGTCCCGTCCTTGGTGATGGCCGCCATGCCGACCGGATCGAGGTCGGCCGGGGTCTCGTTCCCGCCGGACACGGTCAGCACGAGCGCCCCGGTATCGATCGCGTGCGTGAAGCTGCCCCAGTAGTCGACGTAGGCCGCCAAGGGCGTCCAGGTGACGCGAAAGTCGCCATTGTCGAGGAACCTCAGCTCCCCGACCGGTTGGCTCGGCGCGAACGGACCGCTGCCATCGCAGGCGATCCGCAGGGTCTCCGACCAGGTCCCGACCAACGGGGAGTTCACCGGCTCGTACGCCATCACCTCCAGGTCGAGCACGCGACGACCCTCTTCGATATCGGCGGTGACGACGAATTGGCTGCCCACCGGCGTGCCGGCGTCGAGGCCGAGCAGGCCCTGGGCGCTGATGCTTGCTCCGACCGTTGGCGTGACCGACCAGGTCACACACGCCGCAACCTCCTTGGGCGCACCCGAGGCGATCGTCTTGATCCGCAGCTGCCGCGTCGTGCCCCGCGCGACATCTGGGATCTGCCCCGGGTCGATGTAGAGCTGGCCGAGCGTGAACGCATCCAGCGTGGGTAGCCCGCAGCCCGCCGGCCCGGTCTCTGCGGATTCCGGTCATGGTGAACGCCGAGATCGGAGCATCGTGAACGCCGAGGTTGGGCGTTCGTGATCGGTAGGATCGGAGCATGGTGAACAGGGGGAGTCGGAGCTTCGGGATCGGAGCGCAGCGACGGTCTGGGTCGGGGGTGTGGGTCGAGGTCAGTCCTTCTCGGGGTTCTTCTCGGGCTTCCTTCGGGATGGGCCCTTGAGTGCGAAGCGGTGAGCGTTGTGCAGAAGTCGATCGCAGATCGCGTCGGCTGTGGTCGGGTCGCCGACCAGATCGTGCCATTTTTCTGGAGGGATCTGGCTGGTCAACACGGTGGCGCGGCTGCCGTACCTGTCATCGACGATCTCGAGCATGTCGCGGCGCTCGGCCTCGCGGATCGGCGCCATGCCCCAGTCGTCGAGGACCAGGACGTCGACGCGGGCAATACGGATGAGCAGGCGAGGGTAGCTGCCGTCGGCGCGCGCGAGCGCGAGCTCGTCGAAGAAGCGAGGCGCGCGACGATACATCGCGCTGAAGCCCTTGCGACACGCTTGGTTGGCGAGCGCGCACGCGAGGTAGGTCTTGCCTGTGCCGGCGGCCCCGGTGATCGCAACGGTGTGCGACTGCTGCACCCAGCGGCAGTTGGCGAGCTGTCTAAATGCCGCCTTGTCGAGGTTCCGTTGCGTCGGGAAGTCGACGTCTTCGACGCAGGCGGATGCGATCTTGAGCTTCGCTTCGCGCTGGAGTCTGCGCAGCCGCCGGTTCTCGCGATGGAGCGTTTCGGCGTCGACGAGCAGACCGAATCGCTCGTCAAAACCGAGTGCGCCGATCTTTGCGTTCTTGTTTTGTTCGAGCCAGGCGTCGGCCATGCCGTCGAGGCGCAACTGCTTCAGTTTATCGAGGGTGGGTTCGTTCATCATGGTGGTGGTGCTCTTGTTCGTGGTGGTTGTTCAGTTGTAGTACTTGGCGCCGCGGATGTTTTCGTGCTCGATGGGCGCGGCCGACGACTCGTCGCTCCCGATCGACAGCACTGCCTGGCGATCGAGGCCATGCTCGAGGATCGACTTGACGTGTCGGTACGAGTACGCCCGCGCGACGAGTGCTCGCTCACTCGCGGCCTCGACCCGCTCGTCGCCGTACTTCTTCGTCAGGCGCAGCAATCCCAGGCAGGTCCGGTAGCCCTGCTCGGGATGTGGCCGGCTCGCGAGGATCTTCTCGACCAGTGCCTGCGTGCTGGCGCCGACCTTGCCCGCCCACGACACGAGCCGCGACGGCGTCCATTCGAGGTGCTGCCGATGCGCCTCGGGCATGTGCTGCGCCAACGTCGTATGTTGGTGTTTGGCGTAGCTGCGGGCATGCGAGGCCACCCGCCGGTTTTTGGAAAGCACCTCGATCGTGCCCGCGGTGACGCGCAGCTCGACGATCGGCTCAGCCTCGCAGCGCAGCTGGTACGGCACCGAGTATGCGTGGTCGTCGTACGCGACGTGATAGTCGATGTTGACGGTGGCGCGCACGAACACGCAGTACGCGAAGCGCTCGCTCGGCAGTGGCCGCAGGTGCTGCCGCTCGATCTGCTCGAAGAGGTCGCGGCGGCTTGCACGGTAGCGTCGCATGATGCGCCCGTTGAGGTCCTCGAGCAGATCGGCGATCCGAGCATTGAGCGCCTCCAGCGTTGCGAATTCTTCGTTCCGCAACCGCGCCAGGATCCAGCGCTCGGCGATCTGGACGGCGACCTCGACCTTGGCCTTGTCCTTGGGATGCTTGGGCCTTGCCGGCAACACGGTCGTGCCGTAGTGGCTCGCCATCGCCTCGTATGTGCGCTGGATCTCC
>CANLQR010000739.1 GCA_947492135.1 Deltaproteobacteria bacterium
CGCGATGGCATGCGTCTGCTGTTCTCCGACGCGAAGCTCGCTGTCGAACCCGCCGGCGCTGCAGCCCTGGCCGCAGTGTTGGGACCTTTGCGAACCCGATTGGCGGGACAGCGGGTCATCGCGTTGGTCTGCGGCGCGAACCTCGATCCCGCCGCGTTCGCCCACATCGTCGCGATCGGGCAACCATAGAGGCGCCATCCCGATCACCTGGGATCACGTCTATCCGCACAACTCGTGAGGGCCGATGCCCAATCGTCGGGTGCACTTGGCGTTGTGCACGACCTTACCCCAGCCAGCCGGTAGACCGCCCCGTTCCCACAGCAAGCGTCGAGCTACTCTTGTGACGCATGGTTCAGCGATGGGTACGGTCTCGAACGTGGCTAGGCGTACTGCTCGCCGCCCAAGGGTGTGCCGACGCCCGCTCTGGCGAGCCCATGGCGCTCGACTCCGGGATCACGGTGGGTGCAACCGACGGTGGCGTCGATGCCGAGGGCGGTGACGATGTCATCGTGCTCGACGTCGGCCAAGACGACGGGCCCTCGAACGATAATGGCGGCGGCGACGGCGGTGACTGTCCCTGCGAGAACGTGCTCGACGGCATCTACGTGCTGCATTCCACTGACCCGCCGGCGATCTATTTCTACGACCCGCCGGCGAACGATTTCACCGAGATAGGGCAGCTGGGATGTGCGGCCGAATTCGGCGCGACCGCAAATTCGATGGCCATCGATCGCCAGGGCAACGCGTGGCTCAACTACTACTCACTGTCCGGCCTCGCGCCCAGCGGCCGCATGTATCGCGCACCGTTGTCTGGGCTCGATCAGTGCGAAGACCTCGGCTACCAAGGCGACGGCGCCTGGTACCTGCTGGGCATGGGCTACGCCGTGGACGGGGCCGCCAGCAGTTGCGACACGCTCTTCGTCTACAACAGCGATCAGTACAGCAACTACCCGGACTTCGTGGGCGGGGGCTCCGAGTTCGCGCGTTTTGACACCGCCGAGATCGACCTGACGATCCTTGGCGCGACCGACTACCCTGTAGGCGAACTGACGGGCACCAGCGATGGTCGGATGTTCGCCATTGCGACGGTGGCTGTGGATCAGTCGATCTTGGTCCAGCTCGGAAAGTCCGACGGCGCCGAACTCGAGGCCACTGCGCTGGACGGACTCGACATCACCAACGCCTTTGCGTTCGCGTTCTGGGGCGGCGACGTGTACTTCTTCACCGAGACCTCGGCCGGCGCACCGACGAGCAAGGTCACCCGACTCGACTACGACAACAACGAGGGCGGCGGGCTGGCGGTGGTGAATGCCGATTCCGGGCTCCACATCGCCGGCGCGGGCGTCTCGACCTGCGCGTCGTTCACGCCGCCCGGATGACCCGACGCGGCCCTGCTGGGCTCAGCTGGGCTCAGCTGGGCTCAGTAGGTCTCGACCAGATCCTCGACCACCTGGTCAGCCCCGCAGTGACGGTCCAGCACGCGCAAGATCTTGGCTTCGTCCATGCCGGGGTAGAATCCGCGCTGGGTCTCGAGTGCGCCGAAGTCGGGATCGCGATACGGATCCTCACCGGGCTCGAGCTGCAGCACGAACACATTGGGCCCGTCGTCGCAGCGCCCAAAACAGGTGTAGTTGCGAACGGTGACCCGCGCTTGCAGATCGGCACGGCCGTCGATGGTCCGCTGCGCGAGCTGTACGAGTTTCTCGCTGTCGTGGGTCACGCCGCAGCTCGGACCGTCACAGACGAGAAGACAGTATCGGAGGCTTGGTTCGCTCATCGGGGGATCTGTCGGCCAACCGATGCAGGCCGTACTCGATGAAAGCACGCAGCGCGGGCTCGCACAACGGGTCCTCGGCGACGGCGCGCAGCACGGTCAGTGCGCGGTCGCCGGCCGAGGCTTGGGGATTTTCTTCTGACGCGCGGGTGGCCGCATGCGCGAGCAACAGCTCCGCCGCAGCCCGCAGCGCGGACGACTCGTACGCAACCGCTTGATCGGCGTGATAGCGCCGCACGAAGGTCGCCAAGGCATCGACCGCCGCGGGGTCCCGCAACTGCGCCAACGTCTCCACGATCTCGACCAACTCGACCGCGCGGGTGCCGGGATGCAGCAGCAGCGCGGCCAGCTCAGCGGTCACCTCGGGGGTGCCACTGCGTGCAGCCTCGCGGATCGCCGAACCGAGATCGCTGACGGGCTCCGCGCCGTGGCGGCGCTTGTGCAGCGCGACCAGCACGGCATCGACGTCGCCCGTCGTCCCCTGCCCCCAGCGCTCACGCGTGAGCCCGGCGGCGTGGTCGCGCAACGCCTCGGCTGCGTCGGTCTGTTCTGGCCGCAGATTTCCGTCGGACAGGGCGATCACCGCGGCACGCACGTCGGCGTTGTCATCGCGCCACAACAACTCGGCAGCGAGGCGCTGCGCGGGCAACAGTCGCGGATCGGCGTCGAGTAACAACTCGCGTAGCCCGGCGATCGGATCCGCGGTGCGTTGCTTCGTTCGAGACTTCGACCCTTGGTCGCCCAAGACTAGCGCGCCGCGAACGGGGTCGCCGCCCGCGATCCGATCGATCGCCTTGCCGGTGGCGGCATCGAGCACCACGATCGCCCCATCCTCGCGGACGAGCACCACGCGGTCGCCGAGCACCTCCATCGCCACGAACTCGCCAGACGCTTCGACGTGGATCCAGCGCGCGCGGCTGGCCCGGCCCTCGCCGTCCACGCGCAGCGCCAACACGGCGCGACGCGACAACAGCACCGCATCCCGCGCGACCGAGTGGTCAGCGAGTGCGAGCCACAGCCGCAGACGCTCGGCGTCGTCGTGGCCGGGGTCGATGCCCGAGACCGGCGGAAACACCGGCGCGTGCGCGTTGGCGAGGGCATGGCTGCGCCCGCCCTGGCCGAGTTCGACCCAGCGCGATCCGCCGCCGACCAACCACGCGTCGCCGTGGTGGACGACGCGCTCGAGCTCGGCGCCACCGGGCACGTCCTGACGCGCAAGCTCGCGCCCGGTGGACATGCGAAACGCCGCGACCTGATCGCCCACGGGTACCACCGCCACCGAGCCGTGAACCGCGGGCACCCCGAGGGCGCGATCGGCTCGGTGCCGCCATCGAACCTCGCCATCATGGCTCGCCAGCGCGACCAACTCTGCGCGC
>CANLQR010000740.1 GCA_947492135.1 Deltaproteobacteria bacterium
AAGGCGTTTTCCAATATGGGGTCGGCGAACGATCCCCAGGAGTTTCGATGAGCTACTTTCGTCACAGCTACACCAGTTTCGAGGAGTTCCGTCGCGAGGCCCTGTCGATCGATGACGAGGCCCTTGGCAAGGAGGAACTCGAGCTGCTCGGGGACCTCGAGGACGAGGATCTGTTCGACAGCCCGCGTCGCCGTCTGCGTCGTCGCAACGAGTAGAGCGGATCCAAAGCGCATCAGCGCTTCAGATCGTGGTCTTTGAGCTTGCGATATAGGGTGGTTCGATCGATGCCCAGGAGTGCAGCCGCGCGGGCCTTGTTGCCGCCGGTCGCGTCCAGCGCAGCGGCAATGGCGTCGCGTTCGAGCTGTTCGAGGGTCCGCACGGTGCCCAGCGGGGCTGGACTGAGCGTTGCGGCGCCCACAGGAGCCGAATGCAGGAGCTCTGGTGGCAGATCATCGAGTTCGATCGAGGTGCCATCGCCCAGCACGAGCGCTCGCTCGACGACGTTGCGGAGCTCGCGGACGTTGCCCGGCCAGCGGTAGCTTCGCAGCACGCCCAGGGCTTCAGGGGCAATCCGCTCGACGCGGCGTCCGATCTCGTCACCGAACTGCGCGGCGAAGTGCCGCACGAGCGCCTCGATGTCGTCAGGGCGATCTCGCAGGGGTGGCAGCTCGGTCTTGATCACACTCAGGCGGTAAAGCAGGTCCTCGCGGAAGCGCCCGTCAGCCACCATTGCCTGGAGGTTGCGGTGGGTCGCGGCGACCAGTCGAACCGTCACAGTGAGCTCGCGAGTGCCGCCCACTCGGGTAAACGAGCGGGTCTCGAGCACGCGGAGCATGCGGGTCTGGGTCGAGAGACTCATCTCGCCGATCTCGTCGAGAAACAGGGTCCCGCCGTCGGCGCGCGCGAACACGCCGTCGTGTTGCGCGACCGCGCCGGTGAACGCACCTCGTTCGTGGCCAAATAGCTCGCTTTCAAGCAGCTGTTCGGGGATCGCCGCGCAGTTGATGGCGACGAACGGCCCCGCAGCGACCGAAGAGAGGCCGTGGATCAGCGCGGCTGCGAGTTCCTTGCCGGTGCCGCTCTCGCCATGCACGAGCACCGTCGCCGGACTCGGGGCGACGCGCTCGATGAACACCTGCAGCTTCTGCATCGCCGCCGAGGTCCCGATCATTCGTCCGGGGGTCTTGGCTGGCGTTCGCCTGACAGTCGCGGCCGCCTTGAGCTGCGAGCGCTCACTGGCGCTATCGCCAAGCGCCGACACCAGGTGTGCAGCGCACAACAACAGCAGCAGGGTCTGATCGTCGTAATTGCCCTCGATTGCCTCTTTGGTGCCCCACTCGATGTAGAACACCAGGTTGTTGGCGGGAGCCGCCATGGCCCCTGCGATGCCGCGCATCAGCACCGAGCGCCGATCTGCAAGGTCAGGCTCGGCCTGGACATCGCGGACGAGAAAGGCACGTCGCTCGTGACGTACCCGCTCGAGCAGGGCCCGCGACATCGCCAGGTCGCTCACGATGCCGTCCGACGCAAACGACAAGATGTCGCTTCCGTCTGGGGATAGCAGCAACGCGCGGGAGGCTGGGAACGCGCCGACCGCCCACGCGGTGGCCTCGCGCAACACCGCCTGCAACGAGCTGCAGCGCGCGAGACGATCACCCAGCGACGCGAGCGCAGCCAACCGCGACGGAGCGCTCGGGTGGGCAACCAGGTCGGCGTCGAGCTCGACCGTGCTGCGGCCACGATTCTGGCCTCCTGCGGCCGCTTCCGCGGGGGTATCGGCAGCCAGCTGTAGCGTCGTGCTACCCAGCGTCAGCGAGGCCCCCAAGCGCAAGGTATGGCCGCGCTGAAGCGTGACGCGCTGGCCCTCGACGAGCGTCCACACGGGGTTGACGCCGGCCACCTCGTCGACGAGCAGCACGGCTCGCCCTTGTTCATCCTGCGTGATCCGCACTGTGAGGTGGTGGCGTGAGACCGCGGTGTCGGCGAGCTTCAGGACTTCGGTCGGGCCGCGGCCGATCGTGACCGGGACCGGCGTCAGTGCGACGCGCCGACCGAGGTCCGGGCCCGCGACGACGAGCAGGCTGTAGTTCGACACAGTGGTGAGCCTAGTGTCCCGAGTCGGAGATCCGCAAGGTGCCCGTCCGCGCCTTTGGGCCCCAAGGGCCGGTCTCCAGCGCCCTCGGGCAGGTCCGTCGGCGGTCGCACTCGCGGTGGATCCGCGCCCCTAGCCCCGTTGACAGCCCCCCCGCCGGTGATACGGTTGCCGCGGATCGCCGCATGGCCGAACAGACCCCTGAAGAGACGCCGGAGCTGCCCGAGATCGTATCGCTGTTGCCCCTGCGCAATTCGGTTCTGTTCCCCGGTTCAATCATCCCCATCGATGTTGGCCGGCCGAAGTCGGTCAAACTCATCGAAGAGGCTATCGCACACGAGCGCCCGATCATCGGCATCGTCACGCAAAAAGAGGCCCGGGTCGAAGACCCGACCGACGCGGACGTGCATCGGGTCGGTTGCGCGGCGCGGATCCTCAAGGTCATCAAGCTCGCGCGCGACAACTACTCGGTGATCTTGCAGGGCGTGATGCGGATCCGCATCGACGACGTCACCCAGCAGGATCCTTTTCTCCAGGCTCGGGTCTCGGAGCTGCGCGACATTGGTGGGCCACGCCTCGACGTGGAGTCCGAGGCCTTGGTGCTCAACATCAAGGAGACCGCGAAGAAACTGATCTCGCTGGTGCCGGAGCTGCCGCGCGAAGCCGCTGCATTGCTGGATAGCGTGAGCGACCCGGGGCAGGTCGCTGACCTCGTGATCAGCAACCTCGACATCGAGCCCGCCGAGAAACAGGACGTGCTCGAAGCCGTCGATGTGCTCGAACGGCTGCGCAAGGTGCTGACGCTGCTCACGCGGCAGCTGGAGATCCTCAAGGTACGCGAGCGCATCAATTCGCAGGTCCAGGAGGAAATGGGCCACAGCCAGCGCGAGTACGTGCTGCGACAGCAGCTCAAGGCGATCAAGGGCGAGCTGGGCGAGGTCGACGACGACAGTGGCGACGTCGAGGAATTCCAGAAGAAGATCGCCGAGGCCAAGCTGCCCGAGGAAGCCGAGAAGGTCGCGCTCAAGCAGCTCGACCGACTCAAGCAGATGCAGCC
>CANLQR010000741.1 GCA_947492135.1 Deltaproteobacteria bacterium
GGACCCCACGATCTACCTGGCGAACTCGATGAACAGCCTGCGGGTCGAGGGCCAAAAAACCATCGCCGTGGAGCTGGTGCAGCAGTTCGATTGGGCCGTGCCCGACTGGGTGCTGGTGCCGGGCGGGAACCTCGGCAACGTCAGCGCGATCGCCAAAGGGTTCCTGCAGATGCGCGAGCTCGGCGTGATCGACCGACTGCCGCGGCTGGTGTGTTGCCAGGCCGAGCACGCCAATCCCCTGTACCAGGCTTACCAGCGCGCCAAGGCGGCGGGTCGCTGCATGGACGAGGGCGACTTCGAGCCGGTCGTCGCCAGGCCAACGCTCGCCTCGGCGATCCAGATCGGTGATCCGGTGAGCCGCGGCAAGGCGATCAAGGCCCTGGCCAGCTTCGACGGGATCGTCGAGCAGGCCGGCGAAGCCGAGCTTGCGGACGCAGTGGCGCGAGCCGATCGCACGGGCATGTTCAACTGCCCCCACACCGGGGTCGCGTTGGCCTGTTTGGAACGGTTGGTCCGCGCCGGCACAATCGGCCCGCGCGACCGTGTGGTCGTCATCTCCACGGCCCACGGCCTCAAATTCACCGAGTTCAAGGCTCGGTATCACGAAGGGGCGCTCGGTTTCCCGAGCGCCCATGCGAATCGACCCATCAAAATGGCGGCCGAGCCCGAGAGCGTCGTTGCCCGCTTGCACGAGCTACTCGACGCGATTCCCGGGCCGACGCGCTAGCGCTTGCCCATCGGCACGTAGTTGCGCTCGGGAGTGCCGGTGTAGATCTGGCGCGGTCGCGAGATCTTCTGCTCCGGGTCGTCGAGCATCTCGCACCACTGCGACAGCCAGCCGGACGCGCGGGGAATCGCAAACAACACCGGGAACATCTCCATCGGGAAGCCCATCGCTTGGTAGATGAGGCCCGAGTAAAAGTCGACGTTCGGATACAGCTTGCGCTTGATGAAGTACTCGTCCGACAAGGCGATCTTCTCGAGCTCGAGAGCAATCTCGAGCAGGGGATTCTTGCCGGTGACTTCGAAGACGTCGTCGGCGAGCTTCTTGATGACCTTGGCGCGCGGATCGTAGTTCTTGTAGACGCGATGGCCAAAGCCCATGAGCTTGCCCTCGCCCTTCTTCACGGACTCGATGAACTCCGGCACGTTCTTGACGCTGCCGATCTTCTTGAGCATCCGCAGCACGGCCTCGTTGGCGCCGCCGTGTAGCGGGCCGTAGAGCGCCGCGCTCGCGGCTGCCAGCGATACATAAGGATCGGACTCGGCCGAACCCACGCCGCGGGCGGCGCTGGTCGAGCAGTTCTGCTCGTGGTCGGCGTGGAGGATGAACAGCACGTCGAGCGCACGCTCGAGCACGGGGTGCGGCTTGTACTTGGGCTCGGCGATCTGGAAGAGCATCGCCAGGAAATTGCCCGGGTAGCTCAGGTCGTTGTCGGGATAGACGTACGGGCGCCCCAACGAGTGCCGGTACGCCCACGCCGCGATCGTCGGCATCTTCGCGATGATGCGGATCACGTGCTGCTTGCGAATGTCGGGGTTCCGGATCTCTTTGGCGTCCGTATAGAACGTCGACAGCGTGGCCAAGAAGGCCACCAGGCGGCCCATCGGGTGGGCGTCGTAGCGGTAGCCCTCGAGCGCGCGCTTGAGGAACTCGTGTACGAACGTGTGGGTCGTGACCGAGTGGTTCCAGCCTGCGAGCTGCGTAGCGTTCGGCAACTCACCGTGGAGCAGCAGGTACGCGACCTCGAGGTACGTCGACTGCTCGGCGAGCTGCTCGATCGGATACCCACGGTAGCGCAGGATGCCTGCGTCGCCGTCGAGGTAGGTGATCGCCGACCGACATGAAGCGGTGTTCATGAAGGCCGGGTCGTAGCTCATCAGACCGAAATCGTCGGAGGAGACCCGGATCTGGCGAAAGTCCGCAGCGCGGACCGTGCCTTCGGAGATGGGAAGCTCGTAAGTCTTCCCGGTGCGGTTATCGGTGATCGTGAGCGTGTCAGCCATGCAGGGCTCCTGTTCCCGGTCGCGCGCACTATACGGGCAGGACGCCAGCAGGCTCAACGCCGAAACACGCTGTTTGTGCCGGCAACTTTGCGGCCACGCCTGGGACGCTGGCGGTGTGGGCGCGATTGTCCGAGCGGATCCGGCTGATTTCAGTCGCCCGCGACGGCTGGCGTGAACACCTGGATGCGAGAGCCAGGGGCGCCAGACGCCTCGGAACCGCCGACCAGCAGCGTGGCGCCGCCTTCGAGTTGGACCTGATGTCCGCCGCGGGCGCGCAGCCCGACGCGGGGATCTCCGGCGGTCAGCGTCAGGCGGTCGAAGGGCAGCAATACGCCTTCCCCCTGCGCATAGACCGCGACATCGTCGACCAGCCACATCGGCGAGGGCATCGGCGGGACAAGCAGGGTCGGGCGCTCCTCGATGACGCCGCCGCCACTGGCGTCGAGCGTCAGCAACAAAGCGTCGGCCGTGGGGACGCTCGCGCGCAAGCCTCCACCGCACAGCACGCGGATCGCAGCATCATCGCTGCCGTCGTCGAGTTGCACGCAGCGGCCGTCGATCCACACGCCAAGCGGTCCCAACGCGGCCGCCGCACGCACCAAGAAGATCGCCGGTCGCCTCGCGTCGTCGGAGCCGAACAACACGACATCTTCACCGTCATCACCATCGGCCCGCGTGGCCCATAGTGCGGTCGCGCCCGCGCGTGGCGTGTCGAGGGCGAGGCCGTCGACGGCCGCCGCGCGCAGGCTGTTGTCGGCCCGCGGCACGAGATCGATCGCGATCACGTCGGTGTGGGTTCCGCCGCCGAACAGCGACAACACCTCCGCGGCGCCGTCGACGACCCATGCGGCGCCGGGCCGATCGCCCACGGCGTCGGCACCGCTGTGGGTCAAGCGGATCCACGTGTTGTCGCCAGGATCGAATCGATGCGCCTCGAAACCGGTCGCCCAAGCGACCCGCATCACCCCACCATTGGCGTCGCCCACCAGTGCGCCGTCGTCGGAGGCTGGCGGTTCGAGCAGCGGCTCGGCCTCGCTGGTCGCCAGCGTGAACCCGTCGAGGTACGAGGTCGCGCCGTTCGACGACAACATCACGACACCGCGGCCCGGCGCGGCCGCGGCAAAGAGCC
>CANLQR010000742.1 GCA_947492135.1 Deltaproteobacteria bacterium
GCGGGCCGGCTCGGTTCAAGTCGCCGCGGTGATCCGCTCGGTGACCACCGGGCTCGGTGTGCCCGCCTCGCCGATCGCGCCCACCTCGATCGCCGCGAGCAGTAGCTCCGCCGCATGCTCGGCCGCGGCCTGGTTCGCCGCGTGAATCCTCGCCAGCGGTCGATCAGGGCCCACCGCTTCGCCGATGCCCGCGATCGCCGTCAGCCCCACGGAGAAATCAATGGCGTCGCTGGCGTGACGTCGCCCGCCGCCCAGGGCCATCACCGCGAGGCCCACGCGACGGGTGTCGACCCGGGTGACGACGCCGGCCCGCAGTGGTCTCGCCTCGTGGATGACCGCGGCCGGACTCAGGTGCGCCGCAGGGCGATCCATCAGGTCGGCGGGCCCACCGAGTGCCGCGACCATCTTCGCGAAGCGCTCCGCGGCGGCGCCCGAGCTCAGCGCACGCTCGCACTGCGCCCGCGCAGCCGCGATGTCGGCCGCGAGTCCGCACTGCGCGAGCAACTCTGCACACAACGCGATCGTGACCTCGTGGAGCCGCCGATCGGCGGGCTCGCCCCGGAGCATGTCGATCGACTCACGCACCTCGACGGCATTGCCGGCGGTGCGGCCGAGCACCTGGTTCATGTCGGTCACCAGCGCCACGCAAGGCAGCCCGGCCCCGACGGCGACGCCAACGATGCTGTGCGCGAGCTCGCGGGCCATCGGCAGGTTGTCGGCGAACGCACCCGAGCCCCACTTCACGTCCATCACCAGATGCTCGAGCCCGGCGGCGAGCTTCTTGGACAGGATCGACGCGGTGATCAGCGGGATCGACTCGACCGTCGCCGTCACGTCGCGGATCGCATAGAAGCGCTTGTCCGCGGGCGCCAGATCGGCGGTCTGGCCGATGATGGCGCAGCCGACGTCCTGCAGGACCCGGCGGAAACGATCGTTGTCCGGCGTGGCACAGTAGCCAGGAATCGCGTCGAGCTTGTCGAGCGTGCCGCCGGTGTGGCCGAGCCCGCGGCCGGAGATCATGGGCACTACGGCGCCACATGCAGCGAGTACCGGCGCCAGGATCAGCGAGACCTTGTCGCCCACGCCGCCGGTCGAGTGCTTGTCGACCACCGGGCCGGGCAGGTTCGCGCCGCGCCAGTCGAGCACCGTGCCCGAGCGCATCATCGCGCGGGTCAGCGCGACGCGCTCGTCCATGTCCATGCCGCGGAAGAACACGGCCATCGCGAGCGCGGCGACCTGACCCTCGGTGAACGAGCCATCGACGAGGCCCTGCACGAACGCACCGATCTCGCCAGCGTCGAGCGTGCCGCCATCGCGCTTGCGGCGAATGATCTCCTGAGGAAAGTACTCCACGTTGGTCGCTACCCCTTACTCGCCGTATGGGACCCAGACGTTCTTGACCTGCACCGACTGCCGCAAGAACTCGCGGCCTTCGCCTTGGGTCGCGTCGAACCAGTCACGACGTCGGCCATAGTTGACCCACGTGCGCTTCATGTTGCCGGTGCTCGCGGCCTCGACGATGCGGCTGCCGGCCGCCGGGCCGGCGTACCACAGCGACTCGATCTCGTCGTGATCGGCCATCACCTTGGCGAGGTCGTCACGAATGCCGGTGACGATGTTGACGACCCCGCCGGGCACATCGGAGGTGTCGAGCACCTGATAGAAATCGGTGACCGCCAGCGGCCACCGCTGCGACGGGATCGCGATGACACGGTTGCCCATCGCGATCGCCGGAGCCACCAGCGACACAAATCCAAGCAGTGGACACTCGTCGGGACACGCGATGCCGATGATCCCGATGGCCTCGTTCATCGCGATGGTCACGTTGCGCACCGGCGGGTTGTGGACCACGCCCTCGAATTTGTCGGCCCACGCGCCGTAGGCGAACAACCTCGAGATCGTGGCCTCGACCTCGCGTGCGGCCAGGGCCGCCTCGCCAGTCATCGCGGCGATGCGGCGGATGAACTCGTCCTTGCGCGCGTCGAGGTTCTCACCGATGTAGTAGAGCACCTGGGCGCGGTTGTGGGCGGTTGCGCCGGCCCAGCCGGTGGCCACGCGGGCGGCTTCGACCGCGTCGCGGATGTCTTTGCGCGTGCCGTCGCCGACCTCGCCGCAGAGCTTGCCGCCGGCCCCGACGACCGCGCGGGAGTAGGTGGCGTCGGGACGGACCTGCTTGCCGCCGATATACAGCTTGGGTGTGCGATCGACCGTGATCGAGCCCTGGCCGGCGGGCAGGTGCACGCCGCCCTCGACGAAGCCGGGATACGGCGCGACCGCAGCCGCGTCGGGGTATTGCGGCAGGCCATGCACGAACTCGGCCTCGAGATAGGCGTGCATGCCTTCGATGCCGCCCTCGCGACCGAAGCCGGACTCGCGATAGCCACCAAATCCGCACGCGGCGTCGAACATGTTGGTGCTGTTGATCCAGACCACGCCGCACTTGAGGCGCGGCGCGACGTCGAGTGCGAGATTGAGGCTCTCGCTCCAGACGCTCGCCGCCAGGCCGTAGCGGGTGTTGTTGGCCAACTCCACCGCTTCGTCCGGGGTTCGGAACGTCATCGACACCAGCACCGGCCCGAAGATTTCCTCTTGGACCACGCTCGAGGCCGGATGCACGTCGGTGAACAGTGTCGGCGGATAGAAGCAGCCCTCGGTCGGCACGGCCCTACCATCCGTGAACCACTTCGGCTGCCACATCGTCGCGCCTTCGGCGACGCCTTGCTTGACCAGCTGTTCGATGCGCTGGAGTTGCACCGGGGCCACGATCGCGCCGATATCGACGCACTTGTCGAGCGGTTGGCCGACCCGCAACGTCTCCATCCGCGCGCGCAGCTTGGTGATGAACTGGGTCGCGACGTCCTCTTGGACGAGCAGCCGCGAGCCCGCGCAGCACACCTGGCCCTGGTTGAACCAGATCGCATCGACCACGCCCTCGACTGCGCTGTCGAGATCGGCGTCGTTGAACACGATGAACGGCGACTTGCCGCCGAGCTCGAGCGTGAGGTGCTTGCCCGAACCGGCGGTGGCCCTGCGAAGGATGCGACCGACCTCCGTCGACCCGGTGAACGCGATCTTGTCGACCTTGGGGTGATCGACCAGCGCGGCGCCGGTGCTGCCGTCGCCGGTGATGATG
>CANLQR010000743.1 GCA_947492135.1 Deltaproteobacteria bacterium
TCTGCTGAACCTCCTTGCGCTCCTTGCCTCCAAAGGGCGGGTTGGCCAGCACCACGTCGTAGCGGTCCTTCTCCTGGACGTCGGCGAGGTTCTCGGAAAGCGTGTTGGTGTGGAGGATGGTTGGTGCCTCGATGCCGTGCAGGCTCATGTTCATGATCGCGATCACGTAAGCGAGGGACTTCTTTTCCTTGCCGTAGAACGTGCGCTCCTGAAGGGCCCGGTCCTGCGCGGTGGTGCGCTTGGGGTGGGTCGCCTTGAGGAAGTCGTAGGCCTCGCACAAGAATCCGGCTGATCCAACCGCCGGGTCGTAGATGCGCTCGCCGAGCTTGGGCTGTACCACCCGGACGATGGCGCGGATGAGTGGGCGCGGGGTGTAGTACTCGCCGCCGTTGCGACCGGCGTTCCCCATGTTCTTGATCTTCGCTTCGTACAGGTGCGAGAGCTCGTGTTTCTCGGCCTGGGAGCGAAAGCGGAGCGCGTCGATGTGGTCGATGATCTCGCGCAGGTTGTAGCCGCTCTGGATCTTGTTCTTTATCTCTCCGAAGATTTCGCCGATCTTGTACTCGAGCGTGTTCGGCCCGGTCGCCTTTTGCTTGAAGCCGTGCAGGTAGGGGCAGAGCTTGCGGTCCACGAAGTCGCGCAGGTCGTCGCCGGTCAGGGCCTTGTTGTGGTCGAGCTTGCCGTCCTTGCCCTTGGGCGCAGCCCAGGTGTCCCAGCGGTACGACTTCTCGAGGATGTAGCTGTACTTCTTGCCGTGGAGCGCGGCCTCGTCGGCCTGGTCTTGCTCGAGCCCGTCGAGGTACTTCAGAAACAGCAGCCAGGACGTCTGCTCGGTGTAGTCGAGCTCGGTCGTGCAGCCGGCTTCCTTCCAGAGGACGTCGTCGATGTTCTTGAACGCTTGCTCAAACATGGGGCCTCGATGTGCGCCCACGGCTCGGGCATGAAAGAACGTGGACACGCGGGAACGGCTCGCCGAGGCCGGGCCGGGCCAGGGCCGGGCCAGGATGATGTAACAGTTCTATCCCGACCTTGCGATGCTCCGCGCGGCGGGAACTCGGCCGCGGGCAATCGCCTGGCACGTGAGGCCCAGGCGATGGCCAAGCTCGATCACGAGAACGTGGTCGCGGTGCACGACGTCGGCAGCTGGGGCGAGCAGGTTTTCATCGCGACGGATTACCTCGACGGTGGCACGCTCGGGCGATGGATGCGGGCCGGGCCGCAATGGCCGCAGCCCATGAGGCCGGCATCGTCCACCGCGACTTCAAGCCCGACAACGTGTTGCTTGGACTGGCCGCTCGGGACATCTTGCACGGGATTCGGCCGCGTGATGAAGTCGCCTCGTGGCTGAGCGAGCGCGCGAGGATCGATGACGGAACGGTGGACTCCACTGCGTCTCGGTGTGAGCGACGTCCTCGTCGTCCCGCGCACCGCGATCCTACCCTCCGATCCGGGGAGCGTCGCGTGCCTCATCGACGACGCGCTCGGGCATCCCGAGGGTCGGGCTGCGTTCGCGCGCTGGCTCGGGGTCGAAGACGCGCAGCTCGCGGAGCCCGCCGTGCTCGCCCGGGCAATGGCTCTTCTCACGCAGGGATACTGGCGTGCGATCGAGGTCGGGCATGACCGCGTTCACCACGGCAGGCCGACGCCGCAGACCGAGCCGACCGAGCCGACCGAGCCGACCGTGCCGCTGTCGTCGCTGCGCGAGCGCGAGCCGACGGTCGAGTATGGCTGGGTCTCGATCGAGCTGCTGGATCACGACGGTGTGCCGTTCGCGGACTTCGAGCTGACACTGGTGCACGGGGATGGGCGTCGCGATCGCGTGGTGCTCGACGCGGCGGGCCGACACACCGCGCGGGCGGTCGCGCTGCCCGGGCCGACGCGGGTCGAGCTGCCGCCGCAGATCGAGCTGCCGGCGGCGGCGCGGGGCAAGCTGGCGATGGAAGGGTTTGCTCGGGCGCCGGGCGATGTGGCGGTGGCGCGGCACACGAGTGAGCCACTCGTGCTGCGCACGCTGGACCGGCACTACCGCATGGTCGTGGCGGCCCCTGTAGCCCAGCCGCGTATCGTCGTGTTCGACACCGGCGGCTTGTGCTTCGGCACCGACCGCGAGACGTTCGTGCCGACGCGAATCGATGCTCTGCTCGGTGGGCCGAACTATCACTACCTGACCGGCATCGACGCGATGCGCCACGTCGTCGAGCACGCGCGCGCGCATCCGGAGCAGCGCGTCTGCGTGATCGGGCATACCGACACGGTCGGGAAGGACGCGAGCAACGTCGAGCTATCGGAGCGGCGGGCCCAGACAGTGCACCTGTTCCTGGCCGGTGACCGAGACGGGTGGGCGGACCTCGCGGTGGAGAACCAGACGGTCGCGGACTGGCAGGCGTTTTTGCAGTGGGCCCACCTCGTGATGGGGATGAACTGCGATCCTGGTGAGATCGACGACGACCTGGGCCAGGCGACGCAGGGAGCGATGCACCGGTTTCGAGCGACCTACAACGCCCGCTACGGAGGCACCCTGGCAGTGGAGGGCCCGTTCGTCGCCGAGGACTGGAAGGCGGCGTTCGACTGCTACCGCAAGAACCTGGCCGAGCAGATGGGGGAGTCGCTCACGTCGCTCGACACCGCTCTGTCGGCGGTGCAGTTCGGCGAACCGCCGACGCTGGCGTGTGGCGAGGCGTTCCCCGCGGAGCACGCCAGCGCGGACAGTCGCGCGTTGGCACGCAATCGTCGGGTGGACCTCGTGTTCTACGACGCGCAGGACCGGCCGGAACTCGGCGCCGAGCCGCCGGGCGTGGCGATCTACGGGGACGAGGGCTGCACGCGGATGTACGGGTCGATCGCGCCCTCGCCGTTCGCGATGGTGAGGTTCAGCGTTCAGGACGCCGGCGGGGCGCCGCAACCCGGCTGTGTCTGCAGTCTGATGCTCGACGGGCAGGTTACCGAGGCCACGTCCGCCGCGGACGGGTACGTCGAGTTCCGCGTGCCCGCGCAGGCCCGCGCGGCGACGCTGCTGGTGCAGGCCGCCGACGGCAAGGGGCAGGAGCGCCACATCATGCTCGGCGGGCTGCAGGCGGTGGCTGACGACGCCGGCGTGGAGGGGCGGCTGCGCAACCTCGGGTTC
>CANLQR010000744.1 GCA_947492135.1 Deltaproteobacteria bacterium
CGCCGCAGCCCGCACCGCCCAGCGCGGGACCCTGAGCATCACCCACGAGACCATCGGTGACGTGCTCGAGTTGCATGCGCGGCCGGAGAATCGCGGCGCGATGTTTCAGGTCGCCTCGCAGTTCAACTGCTTGGAGTTTGCGAGCCCCAGCGCCGTGCCCGAGCAAGGCGTCACCGACTACGCGACCGATCCGACCCAGGGCCCGGCGTGTTCGCTGGCCGCCGCCGCCGCCACGGTGTATCGCAACTACTTCGTTCCGATCGGTGGGATCGCAGGACAGACCCGCGATCGCCAGCTCGACACCCTCGACGGGCTCGCCGCAACGCTCGGTGCTCCCGGTGAGTATTGGCGGATCGTCAACGGCTACACGCAGTCCGACGAGGGGCGCCTCGCGCGGCTCGCTGCCACGCTTGCCCGCCATGATCGCGAAGCGTTGCTCGGCGCCGTCAAGATCGGGCTCCACACCGACGTGGGTGTCGACTTCAGCACGCGGTTCGTCGAGCCGCCGGAGCCGTCGCGTGTGTCCCAGGCGTTCTGCTCGGCGATCTCCTGCGGGTATACCGACGTTGGGCTCGACCACTGGGCGCCGCTTGCCACGTTGGTGCTCGACGCCGCGTACGAGGCCACGCTGTTGGCCGCGCTCTTGGCAACCGAGCGACCCGGTGCCGCACGCGTGGGCCCCCGCAAGGTGTGGCTGACGTTCCTGGGTGGCGGAGTGTTCGGCAACCGTAACGAGTGGATCGGTCGCGCGATCGGGCGGGCACTCGCGCGCGTCGAGGGGATGGAACTCGACGTGCGCATCGCCCACTACAAGAGCGTGAATCGCAGCCTCGAGCGGGAGGTGGCGGACGCCCGGCTCGCCGAGCTCGGCCGCGGGCCGCGTCGGTAAGACCCACTCGCGCGGGGTTTGGATTCACCGCGATACACGCGGACGTTTTGGAACAAATCCGTCGTCGCTCGGTTCGAAGCTTCAACGAGTCGGTGCGGTCTGCGGCAACGGTGCCGCGACCCTTCCGGTTTGAAACCGCCGAGCGCCTGCGAGCAACCCAATCGCGAGGGTGCCGGATACCAGGACATCGCCCATGACGATCCCGAAGTTGCGACACGCATCGTTCATCCTCGTGACCTTCGTTGCCGGCCTCGCCGGCCTGGGTTGCGACACCGAGTCGACCGATCCCCCCAAGGTCGCGGTCGACGACGACGCTGCGGCCGACGACGCCGCGACCGACGACGACAGCGACGCCGACGACGACGGCGACGGCGACGGCGACGGCGGAGATGACGGGGCTGGCACCCGTCCGACCGCACTCGCGGCGCCCGGTGTGCCATCCGCGGGACATCACCCGAGCCCCCCACTGCACCCGTGTGGCAACGGCGTGATCGATGGCGACGAGGCGTGCGACGACGGCCTCGGCAACGGCAACGACCGTGAATGCACGCAGGGGTGCACGTTCAACGACTGCGAGCTCGACGCGCACGGCGTCTGCATCGACGATGGGCCGGCCGCCGACGTCCCGCTGTACCCGTGCGCGAGGAGTAGCGACCGACGGGTCGGCTGCACGCTCGGGTTTGCCGCGTTGTGAGAGCCGACCCTTACCCTTGGTCCTCGGCGAGGACCACCAATCGATCGCCGGCCTTGGCCACGATCGGCTTGGTCCGATCGGTGGGATTGAGCAACAGCCCGAACTTGCTCGCCGGGTCATCGACGTAGGACTGAACCCCGAGCGCAAGCTCGCCGCGGGCCTTGGCCGCGAGGATCAAGAACTCGAAGGTGACCACCTGACCCGAACCCACGAATCCCGGCGGCAGGTACAGCTCGATCGGCTTGACGTAGATCTCGCTGCCCTCCGAGCGCACCAAGTCCTCGAACAGGGCGTGAGCGCGCGGTTCGAAGGTGATCTGGGCGAGGACCATCGAGATCATCTCGTTGGAGATCACGATGTCGTTGAGCTGGGTCGTGGCCGCGAGTTCACGATTCTTGGGATCGAGGATCTCGCTGCATACGCGCTGCTGGTAGTAGCCCGCGCGCCTTCTCGCGTCGCGCAACAGCAGCAGCGCGATGATGGCCCGGGTGTCGGCATCCTCGGCATCGGTGGCGCTGACCACATCGCCCAGCACCATCACCAGCGGGTAGCGGTGGGGCTCGAGCTGATCCATGAACGCACGGCTGGTGAACTGGCCCTCGATGTGTCGCAGATCGAGACTGTTGGTCTCGCCGACGTGCTGGAGGATCAGCTCGGTGCGCTCGGCGGCCGACAATGCGTTGACGAGGGTGAGCGTCGAGCCCGGGGCGACGTAGTCGTCGAACTCCTTGATGATCGGATAGATCTTCGGGTTCCAGCCCAGCACCAGCAGGTGCTCGACGCTTTTTGTGGAGCCCGAGGCGATCGGCGGGATGTGGGCCAGCGAGAGCTGGCCGCTGTACGGTCGCATCTCGATGCGCGAATCCTCGGCGAGGATGAGCAACTCTTCGTCCGCCGCGATGACGTGGTCGGCCGGCGGGTTGAGCGTGTGTCCGCTGCCGTCGGACTTGGCAACACCGGCGAGCAGGCCATTGGGAAAGTCGAGCAGCAGCTCACCAAAACGCCGGCCCACCGCGGCCGGAAATTGCTTGAAGTGGAACTCGTTGCCCTCGAACCGGAACAGCTCGTCGTAGACCGCGGCGAGGCCGTTGATGCGCGCGGTCTGGAGGATGACCTTCGAGATCATCTCGTCGGTCTTGACCACCCGAGCCTTGCCGTTGGCGGCGATCACCGCGAGCTCTTGGTTGTGGGCCTGCATGACCTCGGCGGTGACCCGCAGCTCGGACTTGCGATCGGCCATGTCGGCGTGGTTGACGATCGCCATCAGCGTCTTCATGACCCGCGCATCGGCCTTCTCGGGATCGCCGACGTCGTTGTCGTCGACGAGCACGACCACGGCGCGCGCCTCTCCGATCGCGACCTTGCCCAGATGGGACATCGCGACCGAGTTGCCCGAGCGTACGACGATCTTGGTCTTCGCCCGGTACTGGACCTTGTCGTCGAGGTCGGCCTCCATGTCGATCTTGCCGCGGTCGGCCATCACCACCACGGTGATTCGGCCCTC
>CANLQR010000745.1 GCA_947492135.1 Deltaproteobacteria bacterium
GCTCCCGAGAAAGTCGAGCCCGTGGGTGGACGGCGACCGGCACCTCGGCGGCCGGCATCGACGTCTACCTGCTCGACGGCGAGACCGGCATGCAGCTCGGCGCGGCACACATCGCCGAGATGGTGTTCGACGGCTACGGCATCTACGGCGGTGCGGTCGACGGGGAGGGCAACTTCTGGGGCACGATGCTCGGCGGAGTCCTGCTGGTGCGGGTCAATCGCGAGACGTTCGAGTACCAGGTGTGGCCGGTGCCGATCAGCAGCTATGGCATGACGGTCGATTCCGACGGCTACGTCTGGGCCTGCTCGTACGACGTCGCGCGGTTCGATCCCGAGACCGAGACGTGGCAGACGGCGATGGGCGTCGGCGGCGGCGGCGGCTGCATGGGTGACGGCGCGGGCAAGGTGTGGCTCGCCAACGATCCGCTCGTCGCGGTCGACACGACCACGCTTGCGGTCGTCGGCATGATCGACATCCCGAGCTACGCGCACGGTGTCAGCATCGACTTCGATGGCTTCGTCTGGGGCGTGACGCTGTACGAGCCCTACGCCTACAAGGCCGATCCCGCCACGTTGACGGTCGAGACGTTTAGCGGCCTCAACATGCCGTACACGTACAGCGACATGACCGGGTTCGCGCTCAAGAACGCGGGCACGATTCCGACGCCGCAAGGTTGAGCGACCTCGAGACGACGTCCGGGATCGGCCGCCACGTCGGGGTCGACCGCGCGGTGGACCCGGCGGCCGCCGACCGGCCGAATGACGGCTCGGTCGACCGCACCTCGAGCCCCGCAGCTAGGTGCGTTTTCCCTTGCCGACGTACGTCACCACGATCTTGACGGCGGCGGTTGTCTTGCCCTTTGCAAACGCGAAAGGGATCGTCGTCCAGAAGTTCGAGACGTGCAGCTCGCCCTTGGACTTCGTGACCGCGGCTCCGTTGGGGATCGGGCCAAGGACCGATTTCTTGCCCTGATGCGCGACTGCCTTCCAGCTCCAGATCTTCTTGCCGTTTTGGAAGGCGGCGAACCGCATCTCGGAGTGCCCCTCCGTGTTAGGGATCGGGGTTGTCGTCAGATCGAGCTGGTTGATGTTGAACAAGAAGTAGTCACTCGTTGCGGTTGGGTTCTTCTCGAGCTTCAGGTTCCACGTGATCGTGTCCGTGTTCTGGATGGAGGCGCACCCTGCGGGTGACTTCATCACATCACCGTCGAAGCTGTAGTTCGCGACCGACTGCATTCCCTTCGCTCCGGGCACCGAATTCTCGAACACGATTGCGCGCTGCATGAAGGCCATGACCGCCTTCGGCACCGCCGAAACGCTCACCTTCCCGGGGCCCGAGAGTTGCGCGGTCTGGAACGATGCACCGCAGCCGGGCTGCATCGGCAACGCCGCGGCGGCAAGGCCACGGTCCAGGCCGCCCGACTCGGGGTCGCCGCTACCGCCGCCGTCGCCGCCGTCGCCGCCGTCGCCACCGTCGCCGCCGTCGTCTCCTCCGCCGTCGTCTCCTCCGCCGTCGTCTCCTCCGCCGTCGCCGCCCCCGTTGTTGTTACTGATGGCGGTACTGGCGATGTAGGCAGCACCGCCGACGACCGCGACGCCGACGCTGGCGACCGCAGCGATGCCAGCCGCGATGACCGTTGCACCTGCACCGATGACTGCGACGGCAACTGGATTGTCCGCCTTGGCGGTCTGCGGGGCCGTAGAGGCCAGGGTCAGCGTCCCGATCGCGCACGCAGCCGCGAGGGCTGCCCCAATGCGACGACGAGGGGAACGAGGGGAGCGGTGGTTGGCTGCGTGTGTCATGAATGTCTCGTTGTCGAAAATGGTTTTCCGCATGTTCGCGGTCCTGTCTTGTCGGCCGGCGATCGGACGACGAGTCGGTAGAGTCGGGACCAGCGCCGACGGATCGCGCGCTTCGGCGGATTGCCGAGCGCTATCGTGCGCTCATGGAGCAGCGTCCGTCGAGAGCCACGTGTCGATCGCAATGACGCGCGCGGTCGACTTCGCGTCGACGAGCGCGACGCGGGCGTTTTGCACCAATGATCGGGCACGTGCGCGTTCGTCCGGGCGAGACCACAGCGCTTGCGCGAGCGCGAAACGATGTTCGGCGAGCACGGTCGCGGGAACTGCCGAAGTCGGGAACGACAGTGCGTGCTCCAGCGCAACGATCGCGAGATCGCCGCGAGCCTGAGCGAGCAGGCTGCGCCCGAGCAAGCCGTAGGGGCTGGCGAGCAGCGAGTGGCGGTGGCCGAGCGCCTGCTCCCAGATCGCGATGGCGGCCCGCAGGTGCTGTTCTGCGCCCGCAGGATCGCCGAGGTCGAGCATCGTCTCGCCGATGTTGTTGTGCGCGTGCCCGAGCTGCGGATGCTTCGCGTCCAGCGAGGCTTCGCCGACCGCGAGCGCGGCGCGGTAGCGGACGAGCGCCTCGGCGAAGCGACCTCGCGCGTGCAGGACCGTGGCCCAGTTCGACAGCGCGGGCCCGAGGTCGGGGTGACCTGGTCCGAGCGATGCTTCGAGGATCTCGATCGCGCGCGCGTGGGTGTGCTCGGCCAGATCGAGCACGCCCTGCTGGCGCAGCACCACCGCGACGTTGGCGAGCATGCGCCCGACGTTCGCGTGCTCGGGCCCGAACGCGGCCTCGTAGAGCCGTACCGCCTCGCGGAAGTGCACGAGCGCGGCGTCGCGATCGCGTCGAGTCATCGCGACGTTGCCGAGGTTGCCCTCCAGTGCCGCGAGCTGGGTGGGCGGATCCCCTTGCGCCTGCAACACCGCCCGCGCGTGCTCGCCCCAGCGCGCGCCCGCATCCACGTTCTCGAGCGAGTGACCTGTGATCGTGACCAGGGCAGTGGTCGCCGAGGCATGGGCTCGGGCGTTGCGGCCCGCGATCGCGGACCACACCGCCGACTCGAGCGTCGCTCGTGCGGCGCCGAGGTCACCACGGATGCCTGGCACCCCACGCGAGCCTCCGCGCCTACGTGGTGAAAGACGGGCGTGGTCCGCCGCCGAGCAAGGCCGAGGTCGCAGCGATGACCGCGGCGAGAGCCGCGATGCCGGTTGGATCTTCCGCTGCGCTCAGCTGCGCACC
>CANLQR010000746.1 GCA_947492135.1 Deltaproteobacteria bacterium
CGGCCTGAACAGCTCGACGGACTGCTCGGCGAGCTCACGCCCGAGGAGCATCGCAACCTGCTGCTCGAGGTCATCTCCTCCAAGCGCACGCACCTGAGCAACTTCCCGGCCTCATGCAGCGCACGCATCGCCCGCGAAGACGCGTTCGAGGATCTCTATGCCGTGCTCGACACCGAGTTCGGCATGAGCAAGGCCGAAGTCGACGCCGAGCACCGGGTCATCGAGGACTACGTGTTCGCCGAGCTCGTCTACGAGAAGTCCAAGACGTGCTGCTGGAACTCCACGGACGACGCCATGTTCCGCACGATCATGTCGCTCAACGAGGACCTGCAGCAGGAAGCCGGCGACGCTTGCGTCGAGCCCGAGGTCTTCAAAGCGACCGCGGGTGGCTACGAGGTCTTCAAGGCCCACGACCCGCTGAGCTGGAAAGCCTGGCGGGCCGACGAGGTGTGCCCGCAAGCCAACGTTCAGGACGATGAGGTTGCGCAGGCCCTGTGGACGCCGTTCTGCGAGTGGAACGGCGCCGGCTGAGCTCCGGCGGGCAGCCCGGCGAGCTTCGCCCGACGGGCTGTTGGCCGAGCGTCTAGCCCTCGACGAGCGCCTGGACGAGGTTCGTGTCGATTCGCAGACCCGGACCCATCGTGGAGCTGATCGTCACGCTCTTCCAGTACTTGCCCTTGGCAGTCTGCGGCTTGAGACGCTGCAGCTGTTCGAGCAAGGCCGTGAGATTCTCGCGGATCTTCTCGGGACCAAACGAGGTCTTGCCGATCGGCGCGTGGATGATCCCGGTCTTCTCGGTGCGGAACTCGATGCGACCGGCCTTGAGCTCGCGTACCGCGCGGGCCACATCCATCGTCACCGTACCGACCTTGGGGTTGGGCATGAGGTTGCGAGGGCCGAGCACACGACCGAGCCGACCCACGAGACCCATCATGTCCGGGGTCGCGATCGCGCTGTCGAACTCGAGCCATCCGCCCTGGATCTTCTCGACGAGATCCTCGGCGCCCACGATGTCGGCGCCCGCGGCCTGAGCCTCGTTGGCGCGCTCGCCCTTGGCGAACACGATGATGCGCACGGTCTTGCCGGTGCCGTGGGGCAGCGCGCAGCTCGAGCGGATCATCTGGTCGGCGTGCTTGGGATTGACCCCCAGGCGCGCAGCCATGTCCACGGTCGAGTCGAACTTGGTGAAGGCCAGCTCGGTGACGAGCGCGCAGGCCTCCTCGATGGTGTAGCGCTTCTGCTTATCGACCGATTCAACGGCCTTGACGAACTTCTTACCCATGGGTCGTTTCGACTCCTGCGAGGTCCTAGCGGGCGTTGGTCGCCCTCCCTCACCGCTTGGTTGTTGGCTGGTCTCAATCCACGACGTCGAGACCCATCGAGCGGGCAGTGCCCGCGATGGATCGCGCAGCCGCGTCGATATCGAACGCGTTCATGTCCTTGAGCTTGAACTCGGCGATGTCACGCACCTGCTTGCGCGTGACCTTGCCCTTTTTCACCTTGTTGGGCTCGCCGGAACCGCCCTCGATGCCAGCGGCCTTCATCAACATGACCGACGCGGGCGGGGTCTTGGTGATGAAGGTGAAGGATCGATCGGAGTAAACCGTGATCTCCACCGGAGTGACGGTGCCCTTGTCCTTCGCCGTGCGGGCGTTGAACTGCTTCACGAACTCCATGATGTTGACACCCTTGGACCCGAGTGCGGGGCCGATGGGCGGTGCAGGTGTGGCTTCGCCACCTTTGCACTGGAGCTTGACGATGGCGGTGACCTTCTTCATGACAAAAACCTGTTCAGGCGCCGACCAGCTCCACTTCGGAGAAGTCGACGGTAACGGGCGTCGGACGCCCGAAGATCGAGACGGACATTTTCACCTTGCGCTTGTCTCGGTCGACATCCTCGACCTCGCCGGTGAAGTTGGCGAACGGGCCGCTGCGGACGCGGACGTGATCGCCGACGCTGTAGACCACGTCGGGGACGATGGTCGCCTCTTCGGGCTCTGGCGTCGTCTGCCCGAGGGCACGCGCCATCTCCGATTCCGGCACCGGCCTGGGCGTGTTGCCACCCAGGAAGCCGGTCACCTTGGGTGTGTTCTTCACCAGGTGCCAGCTCTCCTTCGTCAAATCCATGTTGACGAAGATGTAGCCGGGAAAAAATTTCCGGTTGGTCTTGACGGACTTCTTGCCGCGGCGCTCGGTGACCTGCTCGCTCGGCACGAGGATCTCGCCAAAGCACTCGGCCACCGGCTTGCCCTTGATTCGGTCTTCAAGCGCCCGCTTCACCGAGTTCTCGTAGCCCGAGAACGTATGCACCACGTACCATTCCATGGGTCGTCGGATATCCCGTAGCTAGATGCCGTAGAGCAGGTCGGTCACCTTCGACCAGACACTGTCGATGGTGGCGAGAATCACCGAGCAGATGAGGGTCATCAGGATGACCACCATCGTCGCCACGCGGACCTCGGCCTTCGTAGGCCATGCGACCTGCGAAACCTCGGTGACCACCTCGGTGATGTATTGGAACCAGTGTTTCTTGCGCCACGCCCACGCGGTGGCCAGCATGGCGATGCCGATGCCGATCACGTTCGCCTTGAAGGCGTCTTCGCGACCCACCTGCGGCCAGTAGGCCCAGACGATCGACCAGACGTCTTCGATCGCGTGGGTCAGCACCCACGCGGTGACGAATCCGCCCAAGACGAATATGAGATGCGCCCAGCGACTCGGATCGAACTCCCGAGTCTGGGTGGACTTTCGTTTGGTACGGCGCGCGCGTGACATGGCGAGGGGGCTCCCGAGGTCGTGGTGGGCCTTCTTACGGGGCCCCCCTCAGGATGGGGTGGATCGGTTCGGGTCTGACAGGGGCAGGGCGTGAGGGGCTCGAACCCCCGGCCTGCGGATTTGGAGTCCGCTGCTCTACCAACTGAGCTAACGCCCTAAGACGAACGTGTCAGCCGACCGACAGCTTCTTGGAAGCTACTTGGTCTCCTTGTGATCCATGTGCTTGCGGCAAAAACGGCAGTACTTCTTGAGCGTGAGCTTCTCGGGGCTGTTTCGACGATTCTTCATCGT
>CANLQR010000747.1 GCA_947492135.1 Deltaproteobacteria bacterium
TACTGCATGTGCAGCGAGAGATCGACGTCGGCGAAGCCGAGTTGCCGCATCATCGCGGCGGCGGCACGGAACGTCCGGGCGCGCCTCATCGGCTCGAGAAGCGCCTCGGGGATGGTCTCGCCGCTGTCGACGTGCCGCGCGAACATGTCGAGCGCCTCGCGCTCCCAGCACCAATTCTCCATGATCTGCGAGGGCAGCTCGACGAAGTCCCACGCCACGTTGGTGCCGCCCAAGGCCCGCACCGTCACGCGAGACAACAGATGATGCAGCAGGTGACCGAACTCGTGGGCCACGGTCTCGACCTCGCGGTGCGTCAGCAGTGCCGGGCGATCGCCCAGCGGCTCGGTCAGGTTGGCGCAGATCAGGCCTAGGTGGGGCTCGAACCCGGCAGGGGTCGGCCGCCCAGTGATCAGGCCATTCATCCACGCGCCATCACGCTTGGTGTCACGCGGGTAGGGATCGACATAGAACGCCCCGAGCTTGGTGCCGTCGCCGTCGAGAAAACGATAGGTCTGGACCTGTGCGTGCCAGACCGGCAGCGCTGGTTCGGGCTCGACGCGAACGCCATACAAACGCTCGGCGACCGCAAAGATCCCGCGCAGGACCTCGTCGAACGCGAAGTATGGTCGCAGGGCTTCCTCGTCGAAGTCATAGCGGGCGCGCCGCTGCTTCTCCGACCAATACGCCACGTCCCAAGGTGCGAGCGCCGGTGCGCTGGGTCCTTCGATCTCGCGACGAAACTCCAACAACTCAGCGTTCTCACGGATGAAGGCGGGCTCGCAACGCGCGCGCAGTTCTTCGATGAAGGCGCGGGCGCGGGCGCCGGTCTTGGCCATGCGATCGACCAGCACGAGATCGGCGAAGTCTGCAAAACCAAGCAACGTCGCCCGTCGGTTTCGCAGACGCACGATGTCCGCGAGCACGGGGCGGTTGTCGAATGGCGCTGCGGTTGCCCGGGTGTTGCTGGCGTGCCAGATGTCCCTGCGGATCCCCGCGTCGTCGAGGTATGTGAGCACCGCGATCAGTGACGGGGCTTGCAGCGTGAAGCGAAAACCGGCCTTGCCCTTGGCCTGGGCGCTGGCCCGTGCGGCCTCGAGCGCCGAAGGCGGTAGCCCGGTGAGCGCAGTCTCGTCGGTCACGATCAGCTCCCACGCGTTGGTGGCGTCGAGCACGTTCTCGGAGAAGCGTGTGGTCACCTTGGCGAGCTCGACGTCGATCTCCTGCAGCTCGACCTTGCCAGCCGCGTCGAGTTGCGCCCCGTGGCGGCGGAACTCGTCGATGGTCTTGTCGAGGTGACGGCGCCGCGTGGCATCGAGCGTCGCCACCTCGGGGCTGGCGCCGAGGGCCTGCAGACGCCGCCACAGCCCGGCGTGCAGCGGGATCGACGACGAGAACGCAGCGACCTTGGGTTGCACCGCGTTGTAGGCCTCGCGCAGGGCCTCGCTGGTCAGCACGGACTCGAGGTGCGCGACGATCCCCATCGCGTACTCGAGGCCGAGACCCGAGCGCTCGAGGGCCCCGAGGGTATTGTCGTAGGTGGCGACGTCGGTGGCGTTCGCGATGGTCTCGAGGTCGTCGCGGGCGCGCGTGAGCAACGCGTCCACAGCGGGCTCGACATGCGCCGCCGTGATCGCGGTGAACGGGATTTCAAACGCGGCGTGGAGCAGGGGATTTTCGGCGCTCATGGCAGGTCAGACCATCTTCTTGGGGTCGACGAATCGATCGAAGTCCTCGGGGGCGACCAAACCCAGCGCGATCGCAGCCTCGCGGAGGGTGGTGCCGTCCTTGTGGGCCTTCTTCGCGATCTTCGCGGCGTTGTCGTAGCCGATGTGGGGATTGAGTGCCGTCACCAGCATCAGGCTGTTGTCGAGGTTCTGGGTGATCCGGGCAAGGTTGGCCGCGATGCCTGCGGCGCAGTGCTCACGGAACATCGTGCAAGCGTCGGCCAGCAGTCGCTCGGAGTGGAGCACGTTGTGGATGATCAGCGGCTTGAAGACGTTGAGCTCGAAATTGCCGCTCATGCCGCCGATGTTGACCGCGACGTCGTTGCCCATCACCTGAGCGCACACCATCGTCATCGCCTCGGACTGGGTCGGGTTGACCTTGCCGGGCATGATCGACGAGCCCGGCTCGTTCTCGGGGATCGACAGCTCACCGATGCCCGAGCGCGGGCCTGAGGCCAGCCAGCGCACGTCGTTGGCGATCTTGTTGAGCGAGCACGCCAGCACCTTGTACGCGCCGTGCAGGCCGACCAGCGCCTCGTGGCCCGCGAGCGCGGCGAACTTGTTGGGTGCCGAGCAAAACGGCAGCGCAGTCAGCTCGGCGAGCTTCGCCGCGGCCGCGACGGCAAACTGCGGGTGGGTGTTCAGGCCGGTGCCGACCGCGGTGCCGCCCAGCGCCAGCTCGTAGACCTGGGGCAGGGCGCGCTCGACCGCAGCGATCGCGTGGTCGAGCTGATCGACCCAACCAGAGACCTCTTGCCCAAGCGTGACCGGGGTGGCGTCCTGGAGGTGCGTGCGGCCGATCTTGACGATGTCGGCGAAGGCCTTGGCCTTGTGGTCGAGCACGGTGCGTAGCGCCCGGGCCGCGGGCAGCAGATGGTGGACGGTCTGCTCGGCGGCCGCGATGTGCATCGCGGTGGGAAACGTGTCGTTGCTCGACTGCCCGCGGTTGACGTCGTCGTTGGGATGGATCGGCTTCTTGCTGCCGAGTACGCCGCCGGCGATCTCGATCGCTCGATTGCTGATCACCTCGTTCGCGTTCATGTTGCTCTGGGTGCCAGAGCCGGTCTGCCACACGCGCAGCGGGAAGTGGGCGTCGAGCTTGCCCTCGACGACCTCGTCGGCGGCCCGCACGATCAGCGCCACCTTGTCGGCGGCGAGCACGTCGAGCTGTCCGTTGACGATGGCGGCGGCCTTTTTCAGCAGGCCCAGCGCGCGGATCATCGGGCGTCCAAAGGTGTCGTGGCCGATGTCGAAGTGGTGCAGGGACCGTTCGGTCTGCGCACCCCAGTAGTGGTCGCTCGCGACCTCGATCTCGCCCATGCTGTCGGTTTCGATG
>CANLQR010000748.1 GCA_947492135.1 Deltaproteobacteria bacterium
CTCCCACCACTGACTGAGCATTCCGTCGAGTACCGCGAGTCCCACGGCGAGGCCGCCCCAGCGCTCGAGCTGCAGCAGCGCTGTCGCGTTGTGGCTCGCGAGCAAGAAGTCCTTGGTGAACGTCGTCAGCAACTCATGGCAGCCCTCGCCAACCCGTTGCCAGTCGACTTCGCCGCCGGTCGGCGTGTCGAGCTTGGCCAGCTCGGCGCGAACGGCCTCGTAGCGCGGATCGTAGGCCGCGTTCTGGCCGCCGGGCTCTGCGCCGGGGATCGGTTGGAGGAGCGTGGCGGCGCGGGAGGCGATGGCGTCAGGCGTGCTCATGGGCGAACGGCGCGCGTGCGCGACGATGAGTGAAGGCTCGCCTACCTTCGTCGGTTCATGCAAGCGGCGGTCAGGCCGGCGCGCCGGCAAAACTTTAGCGGTGCCATGGCGCCGGGCAGGCCGTTCCGTGAGGGCGCCCGCGGGTAGGCGGGGTCGCGAGCACACATCGGCGCCGCTTGTCGGCTTCGCCTGGCGATGGCAATCGTATTGCTATGCGTGCGCGTTGGATCTCGTTGGTGTTGGCGGTCGCGGGTTGTGGCGACGATGGTGCCGTGGCCGAGTCGGCGACCAGCGGTGACACCACGGTGAGCGGCGGCGAGACGTTCTCGTCGCTCGATGGCACGGCCAGTACGACGGCCAGTACGACGGTGGCGAGCACCGGCACCTCGACGACGGGCGCCGACACCTCGACGAGCGTCGTTCCCGAGTCGTCGAGCACCGGCGATCCCGTGGAGCCTTTCGGGCCGCCGATCGAGATCCCGCTGATGCTCGACTTCGAACCGTTGGCGCTGGCGCTGGCCGACGTCAACGGTGATGGAGCCCTCGACTTGCTGCTCACCGGCACGGCCGACGGTGCGGTCACCGGCGCGACGCTGCTTGGCGACGGCAACGGAGGGTTCGCTGCGCCGGTTGACGCCGGTGTGACCGCGTGCAGCGCCTTCCCGATCGTGGGCGCCATCGACGATGACGATCGCGCCGACCTCTTCTTCGGCACCTGCGACGCGGTCGCGACGTTCTTTCTGGGCGAGGCCGATGGCAGCTTCACGCCGACCGAGGTGCTCGCGCCGTGGGCCTTCACGCCGGTGCGCTCGAGCCGCTTCGTCGATCACGACGACGATGGCGACGACGATCTCGTGCTGCTCACCGTCGACGGTGGCGGCCAAGCCCGGCTGCACCTCGCGCTCGGCCAGGCGGCGGGCCTGTGGCCAATGACGACGACCGTGGTACAGGCGGGAGCCTTCGAGCCCAACGGTCTCGGGATCGCGCACATCGACGCCGACAACCGCGGCGATGTGCTGCTGATCGAGGTCGATCAGGGCCTCGCGTACATGATCGCCCTGGATCCCGTCGGCCACTCCGATCCGCTGTTTCTGGAGCTCGACGTAGCACCGTCGTCGGTCGTCCCGTTCGACCTCGACCTCGACGGCCTCGACGACTTGATGATCGCGAGCCGGAGCGACGGTGCCCTGCAGCTGGTCCGCAACATGGGGCTCGTCGGGCTCGTCGCCGACGCGTCGATCGCCATGCCCGGCGTCGAGCCGCTGGAGGTCGTCTCCGGTCGTTTTGGCGCGGACCTCGACCTCGACCTCGCCATCCTCGACGCGGACGAGCCGACCGTCACGGCGCTGCAAGGCGATGGCCTCGGCAACTTCGAAGTGGTCGCAACCTACGATCTGCCCTCGTTGGCTGTGCGCCTGGTGTCGGGCGATCTCGATGGCAACGGTCGCGACGACCTCGTCGCCGCGACCTTCAGCAACAACTCGATCACGATCCTGCTCGCCGACTGACCACCCGCCCGCGGGAACGCGCGGTGCGGGAACGCGCGGTGGGGGGGACGCATCAGCAGAAACGCGATCAACCAAGAAAAATGCCCCCCACTTGTGGGGGGCAAGCCGCGCGAAGCGCGTACCGTTTCGCCCCCGCCGCCCGCGGGGGGAAAAGTTAAGTCTTGTCGAGCTTGCCGACGAGACTCAGGGTGAACGACGCGCCCATGTACTTGAAGTGCGGACGCAGTGAGAGCGCACAGCGATACCAGCCGGGCTGACCCGGGACCTCTTCGACCGAGATCTTCGCTGCTCGCAGCGGCTTACGGCTACGCACCGCCGGTGCCGGGTTCTCCATGTCGGCCACGTATTGCCCGATCCACAGGTTGAGCTCGCGCTCGAGATCGCTGCGCTCCTTCCAGCTGCCGATCTGCTCGCGCTGCATGACCTTCATGTAGTGGGCCAGCCGCGTGATGATGAACATGTACGGCAGCTGGGTGCCGAGCCGGTAGTTGGTCTCGTCGGCCTTGCCCGCTTCGGTGTCCGCGAACACCTTGGGCTTTTGGCACGAGTTGGCCGAGAAGAACGCGGCGTTGTTGCTGTCCTTGCGGTAGACCAGCCCGATGAAGCCCTCTTCGGAGAGCTCGTACTCGCGACGCTCGGTGAGCTGGATCTCGGTCGGGATCTTGGTCTGGATCTCGCCCATCGCCTTGTACTGATGCAGCGGCAGGTCCTCGACTGCGCCACCCGACTGCGGTCCGATGATGTTCGGACACCAGCGGTACTTGGCAAACGAGTCCGCCACGCGGGTCGCAAACGCGATCGAGGCCGGACCCCACAGATACGCGTCATGATCGCCGATGGCCTCCTCCTCGAAGTTGAAGGACTTGACCGGGATGGTGGCCTGGCCATACGGCAGGCGCAGCAAGAACCGCGGCATGCACAGGCCGACGTAGCGAGAGTCTTCGCTCTCGCGGAACGCGTGCCACCGGGCGTACTGCGGCCCCTCGAACAACGACTTGAGGTCCTTGAGCTTGGGCAGGCTCTCGAAGGTCTCCTCGCCGAAGAACTGCGGCGCGGTGTTGGCCATGAACGGCGCGTGGGACATCCACGCCGGAATGTCGGACGTTGAAAGATCTTCTGGCCCATGACCGGGCCGGAGAGCGGATCGCCCAGAGGGCGGCGGAGCGCCGCAACCAGGTGCTCGGCGGGTCTCCCGTGCAGCTCTATAAGAA
>CANLQR010000749.1 GCA_947492135.1 Deltaproteobacteria bacterium
CGGCGTCTCGGGGGCGCACGCGAACAGGATCGCCGCCAGCAGCGGCGTGACAACGGGCAGGTTTCGAATCCAGAGGTGCCTGAGCATGGCCAGGCTCGGCATCATAGACGAGGCGCGCTTTGGTGCGCGACGTTGAACCGCCCGCGGGCCTATCGTCCATTCGAGCCCGAGCCCTCGTGCAGCCCCGCGGGGGCGTTTGGGCCCAGCACACGCACCCGGCTCGCCCCAACGGCGGGCAGCGCGGCTGGCAAACAAAGCGCCGGCCTGCGATCGATGCTAAGACGAACCTCCGATGGCACGGCTCGCGCTCGGCGGTGGGGCGCCCCGCGGCAACGACAACGCAGTGTTCGCGCTGCTGCGAGCATCGCTCGCGCTGCTCGGCACGACGTTCGTACTGGTGGCGCTGCTTTACTCCGGCTATCTCAACTTCACGGATCTCGACGGACCCGAAATCGAGGTCAGCGAGCAGTCATTCGTCGTGAGCGAGAGCGGTCGCGATCTCCAGTACGGCCGCTCGCACCTGTCACGCGACGGCAAGATCTGGCGACTCCACCTCGAGGGCAGCCCCGAGATGATCGGCGACGCGCGTGGGCGACTGACCGCGCGGTTGTTCGAGGAACTCGATGCTCATGTTCAGGCGCGCATCGATGAGCGCTACGGTGCGTGGCTCGAGGGCTGGACCGCGGCGATGCTGACGCGTTGGGATTACCGCGGGGCTGACAGTCACCTCGGCGAAGCCGTCCAACGCGAACTCGCGGCGATGGCCGCGGCCATGCCCGAGGCCCAGACCGGGCGCATCAGCGCCTACCACAGGCTATTTCTCTACCAGAGCTTCGACTCACTCGCGGCCAAGCTCGACGACGTGATCGTCGAAGGCGCTGCCTTTGCCATCGCTCGCAAACGCAGCGCCGCCGAGCCGGGCAACCTGCTGATCGGCCGCTCGCTGTGGTTCGACCTCGAGCAAGAGGTCGAGCCCGAGCGAATCGTCACGGTGGTCCGACCCGACGGGAGGTATCCCTACGTCTCGGTCGGCTGGCCCGGTCTGATCGGGGTGGTCACGGGTATCAACGCGCGTGGGATCTTCGTGGCACTGAATCCCGCGCGGACCGATGATCCGCTCGAAGACGGAGCCCCCGCGCCGATCGTACTGCGACGCGTGCTCGAGGAGGCCGACACGCTCGAGCACGCGGTCGAGCTGTTGCGAGGGGCGGCGCTGCGCTCGTCGGGCGTCGTGTTGGTCGGCGATGGCGTGCAGCGCAAGTCGGTGATCGTCGAACTCGCCGCCCGCGATCGCGAGGATCGCCGGGTGACCCGCGGCGAAGCCGAGCCCGTGGTCTGGGCCACCGATCACATGCTGCGAGAGGCCTTCGAGGGCGACCTACAGAATGACTGGGTACGCAGGTACACCTCCTCCGGCTATCGCTACGACCGAATCGGCGAGTTGCTCGCCGCAGGCGGTGGTGAGGTCGACCCCACACGGGTGGTCACGCTGCTGCGCGACCGCCGAGGGACCGACAGCGCCGAACTCGGGCTTGGCAACGCGAACGCCCTGGAGAACCTCCACATCGCTCAGGCGGTTGTGGTCGACGCCACCGCGATGGTGCTCTGGGTCAGTGAGGGCCCCTCGGCGCTCGGTCGCTTTCGTGCCTTCGATCTCTCGCGAATGCTGGGCCGCCAGGACGCGCCTGCGGTGGCTCTCAACGACCTCCCCGCTGATCCGCTGCTGTACAGCGAGGAGTATCGCGACTGGATCGAGGCCACCCGTGCCATTGCCCATGCGTGGAAGCTGCTGGCGCGCGGCTACCCCGAACGCGCGCTCGCGTCGGCCCAGATCGCGCGCGCCCTCGCCCCCGACGTCGGCGAGCTCCATCGCCTACTCGGCGACATCGAGCGCGAGCTCGGGCACGGCGATGAGGCGGTCTCGCACTATCGTCGCTATCTCGAGCTCGTCCCCGGTCGCCGTCGCGAGCAGATCCGGGTCGAGGGCATGATCGCCGAACTCGGCGGATGAACCGGCTCGCGAGCGCGCGACGGCTACACGTCGCGCAGAATCTCGAGGTAGGCCTGCACGGTCGGGCCGAGGCCATGCCAAAGCGCGCGGGCAATCAATGCGTGGCCGATCGACACTTCGTCCAAATGCGGGAGTCGGCGAAACTCGACCAGATTGTCGAGATCGAGGTCGTGGCCGGCGTTGACGCCCAGTCCGAGCGCATGGGCCCGGGCCGCAGCGAGCGCACAGGCCTCGAAGCAACGCTCGCCAACAGCACTGTCACCGCTGGCATGCGCACGGGCGAACGGCTCGGTGAATAGCTCCACCCGATCGGCACCGAGCTCAGCCGCCCACTCGACGGCATCGAGTTCGGGATCGATGAACACACTGACCCGGGTGCCGACCGCGTGCGCACGGTGGATAACCGTGCGCAGTGGCTCGGGTGAAGTGTCGGCAGGCCACCCGGCCGAGCTGGTGATCTCGCCCTCGACCACGGGTACCAGCGTGAACTGGTGGGGACGGACCTGCTCGACGAGTGCGACCAGATCTTCTCGAGGATCACCTTCGACGTTGAACTCGACACGCTCGCGAGACGGCGCGAGCACGGCCGCGAGCTCGTGCACGTCGGCGGTGGTGATATGTCGGCCGTCGGGCCGCGGATGGACGGTGATGCCCGGCGCGCCCGCCTCGATGCACGCGCGAGCTGCCGCGACGACGCTGGGTAGCCCCAAGGAGTGCCCCCGAGGCTGGCGGGTCCGCGAGTTCCGCAGCGTGGCGATCTTGTTGACGTTGACCGAGAGCCGGATCATGGCGAGTCCGCGATGGTAGACCGCCGTGGCCCTCGCGGCATGGCGCCAGCTGTCGCTGGCAGGGCCCGCCGACGCCGCCAGACCGACCCCGACCCGACCCCGACCCGACCCCGACCCGAACCCCACGCCCGACCGCTTGACCTGGGCGCCCGCCTAGGGGACAACCCCGGGGCTCATGGCACGCGGAGACAACCGACGAACCCCGAAGAAACGCCAACGCGCTCGCCAGCGCAA
>CANLQR010000750.1 GCA_947492135.1 Deltaproteobacteria bacterium
GTGGCGAAGGGCCGCTGCAGTACGTGTCAGGGCGAAGGCTCGGTGATGGTGGAGCTGCTCTTCTTGCCCAGCGTGCGCACGCGTTGTCCGGCATGCCACGGCGCCCGCTACGATCCCAGGACGCTCGAGATCGAGGTCCGCGGCCGCAACATCGCGAACGTGCTCGAGATGACGGTCGACGCCGCCGCGGCGTTCTTCGCCGACGA
This sequence comes from Deltaproteobacteria bacterium, assembly GCA_947492135.1. Lineage (GTDB taxonomy): Bacteria > Myxococcota_A > Polyangia > Nannocystales > Nannocystaceae > Xiheibacterium. Next base: position 207 of record CANLQR010000750.1, read on the forward strand.
GCCGGTGCTGCATCGCGGCCTCGAGATCGTGCGGCGCACCGGCCTCGGCTATCTGCGGCTCGGCCAGCCGGCGACGGAGCTCTCCGGCGGTGAAGCGCAGCGGATTCGACTCGCGACCGAGCTGCAACGGACATCGTTCGGCGACGCGCTGTACGTGCTCGACGAGCCGACCACCGGCCTTCATCCTGCCGACGTCGAGACGCTGATGCGCGAGCTGCAAGGTCTCGTCGATGCCGGCAACACGGTGGTGGTCGTCGAGCACGACCTGCAGATCATTGCCGACGCCGACTGGGTGATCGATATCGGACCCGGTGCCGGCGACGAAGGCGGCAAGGTCGTCGCGGCGGGAACCCCGCAGCAGGTGGCACAAAGCCGCAAGAGCGCGACGGCGCCGTACCTCGCCCGTCACCTCGCGGGCGAGTGAGCGGTGCGGGGTGGACGTGGGTTCACTCGAGTGAACGCCCCTCGCGACGCATCCGCGATCGCTACAGCGCCTGCAGTCCGTTCGGCGGCGATGCGTTGACCAGCACGCCCGCCTCGCACACCACGGAGACGGCCTCGAAACTGGCGCCGACCTTCGTGGCGACCGGGCTCCGATCCGTGGGAGGAAATGGGCTCGCCACGCGAATGGGTCGACCCTGCGTGGTCACCAACCGGACATGATGCCACTCGCCCTGTTCGCGCTCCTTCCGTTCCCCCTGATACCGCCGGTTTCGTCGGCCGCGGTCGACGAAACCGAGATCAAGCCCCAAAGCCCGAGTTTTTTCTCGAGCGTCACCGGCGGCCGCGTGGGCTCCACACCCGATGCATTCCGCGCATCCCTGTGCCTCGAGCAGGGGGACGACCTCGAGGTCCACTTCACGGCGGCGCAGGTGTCGTGGATGCGCCCAGCGAGTAGCGCGGGGGGCGGATCGGTGAGCGTCGCGGATAGGCGGCACAAAGGGGTTTCGTAAATCACGGACGTCGTCATGCCCCGCATGAGCGGATGACAGCTCGCCGAGCGCGTCGCATCGCTACGGCCCGAGATGAAGGTTCTCTACGTCTCCGGGTACACCGTCGTTCATCACTGCGTCCTCGATGCGGGCATCGAGTTCCTCGCCAAGCCGATCCTGCCTCACCTCCTTCTGAAGAAGGTTCGAGACGTCCTCGGCAGCCGCCCGCGACCAGGCGTGATCCGATAGGGCGCGAGGAGGGGGCGAGCATGCCTGTGCCAGCGCATCGGCCGAACAAACGGGGTCCGTGGTTGTCATGACCCGAGATCTCGGCGTTCGCGCGCCGGGGCGAGGCGCCGGCGGGCGCGTGCACCTCGGGTGCGCGTGGGCGATCTGTCGTCGCCGATACACGCGGTGCATCGGTGCATCGTGGCAGACGGTGTTCGAGCCCGGCGGCTCGGGGCGGCCGGAGTTCGACCGCCGCGCCGCGGTGGTGATCGACCGCGAACGCATAGACCACCTTGAGGACGAAGAGGCTGTACGCGACCAGCAGCGGCGCCGCGAGGCCGCGGCACTGCGGAATCCACACCAGCCCCACGGCCAGCAGCAGCCCCGCGACGAAGCTCTGCGTCGTCGTGCCCGCGAGCAGGTTGACCACGGCGGCCGCCGCCACCGTGTAGGCCCACACAGCGAGCGCGAGCCCGAGATCCGCCCCGAGCGCGGCCGCGAGGGCCAACACATGGCCGTGCACCGCGATGAACACCCAACGCTTGCGCGGGCGCGCGGCGTAGAAGTCGTTGGTCGAGCGGGTGAAGTTGGCCACACAGCCCGCCGCGATGTCGGTGATGACGAGCGCCGCGATGGCCCAGCGCCACCACGGCAGCGTCGCGTGCCCGGCGTGCAGGCCGAGCATCAGCCACGCCGCCACGCCGAGTCCGAACGCGAGCACCGCGACGATCTCGCGGGCCGAGGGTGACTCTCCGAACACGTCGTGCAGCGCGGGTGGGGAGTGCATGCGTCAACCTCTGCGGGTGCGGCGGGTGGTCGTCGTTCGCGTCGGGGGTGCGCCCCACAGCGCGCGCAGCAATCGCCAGCCGGGCTCCGGGTCACCCGGCTCCCCGCGTTGCATCGCCGCGAGCACGTGCTCGTCGGCGACGCGAAACACGGCGATCGTCGCGGCCACGAGCAGCGGGCGCGGCACCCGTGTGCGGATGAGCCCGAGCCCGACGCCGTCATCGACGAGCTCGGCGAACCATCGCTCGAGCGTCGCTGACTCGGGCACCGCGACCGGCTGCCCGAGCAGCGCAAGATCGTCGGGGTGCGCCACGAGGTGACGCCGCAGCGCGTCGCTGGTGGCGGCCAATTGCCGCCAGAACCCGCGGCTCGACCCGGCAGGTCGCCACGGTCCCATCACCTCGGCCAGCCGCGCCAGCAGATCGCGCCACACCTCGGCGACCAGGTCGTCCTTGCCGTCGAAGTAGAGGTACGCCGTGGTCTTCGAGATCCCCGCGTCGGCGATGATCTGGTTGTACGACGCAGCCTCGGCGCCCGCGGCGAAGTGCCGCCGCGCGACCTCGAGGATCTGCGCGCGCCGCTCGGGCGCGAGCCGGCCGTAGCGGGGGGACGGCATGGTGTACTAGTGGTACACTATGATGGTTCACCCGGCAAGGGGCGCGGATGACACCACAGTTCACGACTGTACGCCGTGCGTCGTGGTCGATTCGCCCTCGCTGCCGTCGCCCTCGCCGTCCACAACGCGACCGCACGCCGACAGGAGAGCCAACGCGATCATGCCCAAACGCCAACCCATGGCGGAAACCTAGCACATCACCATCGCGACCACCGCAGGGCGGAGCCGTGGCGGCCGGGCTCCAGCGAGCCCGGCCGAC
>CANLQR010000751.1 GCA_947492135.1 Deltaproteobacteria bacterium
TTCGCTCGCGCTCACCGCCTGCGAGAAAAAACCGAAACCGACCGTGGTGCCCGACGAAGTGACCACGACCCCGGACGGCGTCAAGCCCGTCGAACTCGACCAGAGCGTCCCTCAGGAGCCCGATCCTCCGGAGCTCGCTGTCGCCAAACAGCAGTATCTGATGGGTGAGTACGAGGAGCTGGTCACCCAGCTGCAGCCGATCTACGCCGACCTCAAGACCCGCGAACAGTATCGTGCCAGCGCGCTGGCTGGGGCTTGGCTCGCGCTCGCCCACGCCAAGGGCGTCTTCGAGAGCGGCAAAGAGCCCGCCGAGTGGGCGGCGTCGATGGCCGCGAGCACCGAGGATCCCGACGTGGATGCTGCCGCGGGCCTCGCGATGGGCGCTTACCAGATCGGCAGCGAGGACTACGAGCTGGCGCTGACGAGTCTCGGCGCCGCGACAGCGGCGACCGACGGCAGCGCGGCGACGTTGGCTCATTTGCTGCGCGCCGAGGCCCTGATCGGCGCGGCCTTCGGCAGTGGTGAGAGCGAGACGGTGCAGCATCCCGAGAAGTTCGACGAAGCGAAAATCGCGTACGACGCCGCTGCAGGTCCAGCCAAGGGCCAGCCGTCCGAGGACCTGCTCATGGGCCGCGTCGAAGAGGGCCTGGCCGCGATCTCCGACTATCGCAAGGACAAAGCCGGTGCCTGTCCGCATGTGACCGCGGCACTGGGCGCATTCGTTCGGGCCGGCGCGCGCCGCCTCATCGAGGGCCCCGCCGAGCTCGCACGACGCAACAAGTGCACGTTGCCACCCGAACTCACCCAGGCTGAGGAGCCTTGAGCTTCGACCTCGCTGACGACACGGCGCGCGTGGTTGCGTTCGCCGTCTGCGCGCTGGCTGCCTGTAGCAGCAGCGTGATCGCGGTCGACGCTTCAGAAACCACGAGTGGCACCTCAGCGGCGGACAGTGGTGCGGCCGAGACGCTGTCGGGCAACGACGGCACCTCGCAGACACCCGCCGACTCGTCCACCGACCAAGGCACCAGCGACACCACCGGCACCACCGGCACCACCGCCGAGTGCGGCGACGGTGTCATCACGGGACTCGAGCAGTGCGACGATGGCAACAACGCGCCCGCGGACGGCTGCGAACCCGGCTGCCTGCTGGGCAGCGGCGAAGTGGTGTGGGCGGTCGAGGTCGACGGTGGCGACGACGATGTCGCGTACGACCTGCTCGTCCGAGATGATGGCAACATCATCGCCGTCGGCTCACGCCGCGCGGACACCGGCCTCGACACCTGGATCGCGGTGTATGACCCCGCCGGGAACCCCATCACCGAGGTGGTCGCAGACTTCGGAGAGGGAGACCACGACGAGTCGCTCGCGATCTCGGCACTTGGGCTCGGCTACGTGCTCGCGGGTATCGCCCGCACCGCGGGGGACAACGACGTCGACGACGCGCTGTTGGTCGCGGTCGACAGCGAGTTCGAGATCGTCTGGTCGCGGCGCATCGACGGAGGTCTCGACGACCGCGCCAACGCCGTGGCCACCGCACCTTCGTCGATCGCGGTCGCCGGCCATCGTGAAAGCGATGGTCCGGGCGAAGATGCATGGTTCGCAGTGTACGACACCTCGGGAACCGAGCAGTGGAGTCGCACCGACGACGGGCCGGACTCGCGCAGCGATGACGCCCGAGGGATCGCATGGCTGACCGACGGCGGCCTGGTGGTGGTCGGAGAACAGGCGGTCAATTCCCAGGTCGATCTGTGGATCTCCGCGCGTGACGCCGATGGCTCGGAGCGATGGAGCGAGTTGCTCGACTTCGGGTTTGGCGATGACGTCGCGGTCGGGGTCACCGTCGATGGTGGGGATATTCTCGTGACGGGCAGCATCGCGAGCGCACTGACGAACAGCGAGGAGGTCTGGGTGGGCCGCTTCGCGGCCGCCGACGGCACCCCGGGCCCGGTATTGTCCTTCAACTCCGCAGGCTTCCTCTTCGATGGTGGCGAGGACGCCGTGGTCGCCGATGATGCGGTATTCGTCACCGGGGTCACCGCCGCGACCGATCAGCAGCGCAACGCACTGGTCGGGCGTTGGCCCAGCGCCGGCGGCGAGGCCCTGTGGACCGACGCGTTCGATGGCGGCCCAGGCCTGAGCGACGCTGGCCACGCCATCGCCGTGCTCGGTGACGGCAGCGTCGTTGCGGCCGGTGAGGTGACCGTGCTCGGCCAGGGCACAAACGCCTGGATTCGCCGCTGGGCTCCGTGATCGTCTGGGCGCTTGCCGCCGCGGCATGTTGTGGGTGACAACGCATCGGGCATGTCAGCGCCCGAACGAGAACGCGACGATCACCTCCACTGGGCCGACGTCGCCGCCGCAAAGACGGTGCAGGCCCACCCCGGCCTCGAACGCATCACCGTCGCCGCAGGCATTACGCCCTCGGGCGTGGTCCACATCGGGAATTTTCGCGAGGTGATGACGGTCGACCTGGTCGCGCGGGCCCTGCGGGATCGTGGGCTCGACGTCCGGTTCGTCTACTCGTGGGACGACTTCGACGTGTTCCGCAAGGTCCCCGCCGATGCGCCGCAGCCCGACCTCCTGCAGTCCCAGCTCGGCCGCAGCATCGCGGATGTGCCCGACCCTTGGGGCGAACACGATTGCTATGCCTCGCACCATATCGCGGCGTTCGAGGCGAGCATCGCTCCGCTCGGGATCCGACCGGAGTTCATCCGTCAGAGCCGGGCCTACCGCGCCGGCCGCTATGCGGAGGGCATCCGCAAGGCGCTCGAGTGCGCGCCGATCATTCGCAAGATCCTCAACGACGCGCGCACCCGCAACGGCGCGCGCTCGCTGCTGCCCGACACCTGGCTGCCACTCGCAGGTTTCTGTGCGGCGTGCGGCTTCGACGACCTCGCGTTCGCATGGGACCAGGAGTGGGTCGTGCAGGTCACCTGTGCCAAGTGCGGGCAGGTCTCCGACGTCGATCTCCGCGAGGGCGGCAGCCTCAAGCTGCCGTGGCGGGTGGACTGGCCGATG
>CANLQR010000752.1 GCA_947492135.1 Deltaproteobacteria bacterium
GCTTCGACGTGGCGAGAGGTGCATCGTCGAGCGCGGTCAACGCGAACGTCGCTCCAGGGTTGTCGAGGGCGACCCAGCCGTCGGCAAGCTCGATGGTCGTGCCGCCGATCCAACCCGACGCGACCTGCGAGCGCGGCGACGCCAGCACCCAGCGCCCCTCGACGAAGTCGCGGGTCATCTCGCCGGTGTCCGAGACGACTTTTGTCGCTTCCGGCGCCAGGAGATCCTGGTCGAGGTTCGTGACGACGGTCGCTCCGTTCGACTTCTCGCGCGCAAGGTTGGGCTCGGTGTCCCAGTCGAGCTCGGGTGCGTCGGGTAGAGCGATCACGACCTGCGACTGCTCGAGCCCCGTCCGTAGCGCGGCGCTGTTGAGCACGTTGCGCGACTCGCCGTAGACCTGCTTCGCGGTCGGCGCGATGACGATGCGCTTGCGCGCGACCGCGACGTCCTGACGGCGGTACAACACTGCCGCCGCCGGGGCTAGGCCGATCAACGAGGGGTCGGTCCACGTCGAGAACCGGTTCGTCGTCGGCCTGGTGATGTCGTGGGTATAGCAGAACAGCATCGGCGCATCCCACGACTGGAACGCCGCGACCGCGGCCATGTAGGTCGGGCCGACGAAACGATCGGGGGCCGGCGGCGGGACGCTGAACTCGCTGAGCGTGTGGGGCTTGCCCAATACGGCGGCCATCCCCGCGACCGTGACGAAGTTGGGCTCGAAGTGGGGGTTGGCCGTGAGCGAATCGGGATTGCCGTAGCTGTGGACATCGATCACGTCGCCGGCGATGAGCGAGGGTAGGGAGTACAGCGCTTCGTCTCCCCACATGTTCGTGGTCGAGATTGGGACCCGTACGCCGAGCGTGCGCAAATGTGCGATCGCGGCAGTGCTCCAGCCGTGCTCGATGTCCGCGAGCGCGAGCTTGGCCGGGCCGGGCTGCCACGGTTTGCTCGCGGCGTCGACCGAGACCCCAGTGCGCTTGGCGAAGGCCTCGATCCGCGTGCGGAACAACGCCTCATGGATCGGTCGTTCCGAGCCCGCGTCCATCAACGACCCGAAGTGATGCGTGATGTCATTTTCGTTGGTGATCTGCACCATTGCGACCGCGGGATCGCTCGCGATGGTGCGCCCGGTGTGGACGTTGGTGCGGTCGAGGTACGCCGCGGCGAACTCGGCCATCAGCGTCGTGATGCGTGGGTTGACGTAGTTGAAGCCGCGGCCGTCGCCTTTGGGCAGCTCAGCGAAACCGCTGATGGCGTCGTCCTCGCGGAACGCTCGGCCCACGTGCAGGTCGATCCAGACGTAGACGCCCTCCTCGGCCAGACACTTGATCCACCAGTCGAGCGAGTCGAGCGACGCCTTGCGAACTCGACGCGAGTCGGGTTCGAACACGTTGGGCTTGACCCACGTCGAGTCGTGGTGATGCAGTCGCACCAGGTTGAATCCCATCGCGCTGATGCGCTTGGCCTGGCGCGCGATCTCTGCCTTGTCGGTGCTAAACAGCGCGTTTGCGACTATGTTGGTGCCCCAAAAGCGCGCCGGTGTGCCGTCGGCGAACTCGAGCGACTCCCCGACCACGCGTACATGACCGTGCTTGCCGGCGGGGGCGTCCTGCAGAAACGACAGATCAACTGGCCATCCGGCAGAAACCAACGCGTCCGCCGGCCAATCCAGGGTTGGGCTCTCGTGCCGCTCGCTCGGTGGGTACCCGATGCGGCCACCCTTGGGGAGTGTGACCTTCAGCGAGACGCGGGCCGTGCCAGGCTCGATGTTGCCGCTGACCAGCACGACCCGGACCATGCCGGGTTTGCCGTTGACGGGGACGAACTGCGCCGGGTCGCCATCGAGCTCGAACGCCAGCGCCTCATCACCTTCGCCGACCGAGAGGCGGCGCCCATCGGGCGACAGCTGGGGCTTGGGCAGGGCACCGCCCCACAGCGCGAGGTCGAGCGCGGCCTGCAGCTCCAGCCCACCCCCAGAGATGTTTTCGAGCGGCCGGCTCGCGGTCAGCTCCCAGTCGAGCGTCGCGGTCGTCGTGTTGTCATCCTCGACCAGGCTGAGTCGACTCGTGCCCTGGACGCCGAGCGACTCGATCTCGATCGCCGTCTCGGTGTCACCCTTGGGCGACTCCGTGACTTTGGTCTTCGCTCCCGCCCACTTGTACGACTGCCCAAAGAACGCGTAGCGCGCAACGATGATGTCGGCGTGGCGGTTGCGGATCCGGATTGCGCCCGACTCGTCGGCGCCTATGGTCCACCCGGCGTGGGCCGCGGACGAACGCTCGGTCCGAGCGGCAGCAGCGCTCGACGCCGGTTCGACCGCGGGTTCGAGCGCCTCAGGCGTATCCGCCGTCGGCGGCCCCGGGCGATTGCACGCGACCGAGAAGACGCACGCGTAGACCAGCGCCCCGCGCCGCCCGCTCAGGTTTTTTTTCCTCGCACCAGGTCTCGATTGCGCGCGCACGTGTGAACCCTACCATCGTTTCACCAGGGCGAGCCGCTAAGCTCGAGGTCGACACGACAGCACCAGAACCAGCGTCGCGGACAGAGATCGCGGACATCCACGCCTGGCTGTTGGCGCCGCAGTAGGAGGCTGGCGTCGTCGGCCGGCCGAACTCGCGTCGGCTAGCGCAGCTCGGCGAGCGTGGCGAGCAACACGACGCCGGCGTCGCCCCGCAGGAGCACGCTCGCGGTGGTCGGGCCGTTTGACTCGATCGCCACGGTGCCCTTGGCGCGCTGCTCGACATGACCGTCGGTCTGTCGGACCGCAAACTCGACCAGCTGCCACACGACCCGCACCTGATCCGCAGTCATCAGTCCGCTGCGCGGCGCGCCTCCGCTGTAAACCCCGCTCGAACTGTGTTGCGGCGTCACAGGGACATACTCGAAGCGGGCGCTGTCACCCGCGACGTGCCGACAGCGGTAGAGGTTTCCGCTGCCGTCTGCCACGTCGAGCGTCCAAGGGGGGGCGATGGTGTCCACGGCTGGGGCGATGTTGGTGACGGG
>CANLQR010000753.1 GCA_947492135.1 Deltaproteobacteria bacterium
AGCAGGATCCGTGGAATCACGCCCGCCGGCCTGCCCGAGAGCGGACATGTCGTGCTCGTGCTCGCAGGCCGGAGGGCGGACGGCCAAGGCGTCGTGATCGAGCGTCGGCTCGACGCTCAGTCGACGCCCGCAGCGCCCACGAGCAGCGGCGCCGCGGAGACCGACGTGCCCGCGGAGACCGACGTGCCCGCGACGACCGACGAGCCCGCGACGACCGACGTGCCCGCCACCAAAAGTCCTTCGACCGAAAAGCCTTCGGCCGAAAAGCCTTCGGCCGAAAAGCCTGCCACGGGTGCAGCTGGGGCCGCAGTGCCCGGCCCCTCGCCCGTGGCGACACCACCGCCCGAGTCAGATCCGCCGCGCTGACCGCCGCTAGCCCGGCAGCTGCGCGCGCAGCCGCAGCAACTCGAGATGCCCCGGGATCACGGCGAGTCCGAGCTCGAGTTGTTCTTTCGCAGCCTCTGCCCGCCCGCGCTCGAGCAGCGTGGCGACGGCCTCGGCCTGCTGCGCCGCGAAGTCAGGCCGCAACGCGAGCACCTCGCGCGCGAGCTCGGCCCGGGTCCCGTCGTCGGCCGCGCGTGCAGCCCACGCAAGAAACCACCCGCGTTGTCCAGGCTCACCCTGGCATTCGGCGGCCGCACGAAACGCCGCGAGGGCGCGATCCGCCTGCCCGAGCGCCGCCAGCGTCCGGCCGAGCGCGAACTGAGCCCACGCGAACTCGGGCGCCCGCTTGAGTACCTGCAGCAGTTCGACCTTCGCCGCGACCAACTCACCCGCTTCGCGAAGCAGCTCGGCGAGCCGTAGTCGAGCATTGGGGGCGTCGGGATCGAGATCGAGACGGCGCCTGCACAGCCTGCGCTCCGCGGTGGGCGAGAGTTCGCCGTCTTCACCGAAGAGTTCATCGTGAAACTCGCCCTGGTCGTCGTAGAGGATCGCGAGTTCGCCCAGCCAACCGAGCACGAGGTGCGCGACGCTGCTTGCGTCTGGACTGCGATCGCCGGCTTCCTCGACGCGCATCACCGTCGCCCCCTCGGCCCAAGGATCGGCGGGCAGAACCATGAGATCGCGGCCGCGCTCACCGATCACCCGATCACCCTCGCGCACGACGCCCTGCGCGAGCGCAGCGGCGGACGCCGCCGAAATCTCGGCCAACGAGAGCAGGCGCGCGTCGCCGGCCCCGAGTTCGAGACCGTCCCATCGAGCCCATACGCCAAGCTCGTCGTCGTCGATGCCGATGGCCGCCAACGCGGCCGCCGACGCCGGCTCGCCCGCGCTGTGGAATCCTTCGGAGGCATCCCGCAGGCGGTCTTCGATGCGATCGAGCACCGCCTCGTCGCGGCGGCCGCGATCGTCCTTGCGTGGCCCGCTCACGCCTTGAAGATCCGCATCGGAACCGAGATCCCGGCTTCCGCGAGCTTGCGCACGAAGCTCGGGACCGTGCCCGTCGCTTTGAACTCGGTCACGCCCGTCTCGCTCCGCTGGGCGCGGAACACCGGCATATGGGACAGCTCGCCGCCGTCTTTGACGCGGGGCTCGATGAGTTCGACGACCTGCATCGGCTCGCCCCCGACGCCCACCGAGAGGCGAACAAGCAGGTCCACCGAGCGCGCCAGCGAGGTCATCAGCGCAGAGATCGCACCTGCCGCCACGGTTGAGAGACCCGCGAGGCGCCACAAGCCGTGAGCAGAGTCGATCCCCCACAACGACACGATCGCGCCGCGGGTTGCGCCCGCAAACGCATCCATGACGGTGGCGGCATCTTCGTGGCGACAGCGCTGCGAGACCAGCATGTCTACGCCACCGCGCAACACCACGCCCAGCGCGTCGGAGAGCGCGACGGTGTCGGCGACATCGCCGAGGCGCCGGACCTGAACCCAGCCGGAGCGGGTGGCGCCCAACGTCCCCGTGTCCGAGATGCACACCACGCGGAGTTCCTCGGGGATCTCGCCGGTGACCGCGCCCATGAATCGGTCGAGGTTGGTCGCTCCCGAGGCGACGATCAGGATGCGCCGGCAACCCCGGATGGCGGCCTGGAGGAGTTCACACATGTCGGACGACAGCACGCCTTCGTCGACCAGAGCGTTGAGACTGTTCGCGTCGGTGCGGTTGCGTCGCAGATGCAACACCGCGTGACGCACCTGCGACGGGGGCAGCAGCGCGTACATCGTGAACCCGTTGTCGACCTTGCCCTCGAAGACCTGCGCGCCTTCGGTCAAAAAGCCCCATTTGCGGGCCATGCGATGGATCGTCAACGTCAACGCGCGATCACCCGTGAATCGGCGATCGGCCACCTCGATCTGCGCCGAGGTCCCGCCGTCGCGGACCACCCGGCACGGCGCGTTCCCGACGACCTCGATCTCCTGCACCTGGGGATCCTTCATCAGCTCGCCCAGGGGTCCGTACTCGATGAGCTCGCGGATGATCGTGCTGCGAAGCGCGTCGATGTCGACGCCGGTCTCGATCTCGCTGGCCTGCTGCATCTGCGCCAGCAGACCGTCGACCAGCGTCACGGCCTCGTCCTTGACCGCGTCGCCGATCTCGCCGCTGGCGATCGGGTCGAGCGCGTGATGGTTCACCAGAACGGTCTGCAGCACCCGATTGGCGATCCGATCGAGATAGCTGCTCTGCACCCCCGGAGCCGGCATGCGCCGTGCCGAGGTGAACAGCCCGCTGTCGTCGCCGCCCTCACCGACGAGCCTGGCGATGTGCGGCGGCAGCGGGCCCTCATACGCGGGCGACGGCGGGACCGCGATCGCACGGACCGCGGGTCGCCCGTCGGTTCCAGCGACGAGGAGCTCGCCGCGCTCCAGCGGCGCAATGGCGGCGTCGTCACCCTCGAGCATGAGGATGTAGTCGCCGACGTAGATGCGGTCCGAACGACGTACGCTCCGTGGGTCGGCGACCTTGCGGCCGTTCACATAGGTGCCGTTGGTGCTCCCAAGATCCACGACCTCGACGGCACCGGCATGAAGCCGGAAGCGGAGATGGTGCTTCGATACG
>CANLQR010000754.1 GCA_947492135.1 Deltaproteobacteria bacterium
TGTCGGTCTCGGGCCTGCCCTATGCACGCATGCTCTCGGCCACCTCGGCCTCGCTGGCGTCGCAGATGCTGGTGTTCGCGGTCGCGGCTCAGGCAATGCTCGGCGTGCTGTGTCTGCTGTCGTGGCGCCGTCGCGTCGAACAGCCCTGGGCGCCGTTGTTCCGACCGCTCGAGGGTGCGATTCTCGGACTGCTCAGCGTTGGCTGCAGCGCGCTGGCACTGCTCGACCTCAGCGAGCAGATTCATGTCCAGACCTACGACCAAGTCAACCTGGTCACGTTCGTCGCGACCGGCTTCCTCATGCCGGTGCTCGGGTGGCTGCTGATCTCGAGCTTGGTTCGCCCGGCCCGCGCCGCCGCGGTGGCGAGCTGCGGGGAAGCCCGACGGGCTTTTGGTCGCTTCCAGCTGTTCGTCGTGCTGACCTCGGTGGCTTTGGCCGGCGCCTACTCGCTGGTGCTCGAGCGCTCAGGCCTGGGCAACGAAAAGTCCGAGATCATGTGGGCCACGATCGCCCAGGGCCTGTTGGTCGCCGAGACCGCAGTCGCCGCGCTGTTGCTCGCCTCGAGGCGCCGCGAGGGTCGCCACCGCGTGCTCATCGTCGGCGCGGCGATCGTCCTGCTGCAGCTCGCGCTGGTCGCAGGGGTCTACTCGATCGAGGTCGAGCATGTCGCGCTCACCCAAAGTGCGGCCCATCCGCTGCTCGTGGGTATGGACGCATCTCCGTACTGGGTGGCGTTTCTCGTGGTGCTGTGGGCGGCGGGTCTCGGCCTCGTGCTCGCGGCGCTGTTGCGCGAGCGTGACCGCACCAAGGCTGAGGCCGCCAGCGACGAGCCAGAGCCAGAGGGCGAGTCCGAAGGCGAAGAAGAGCAGCGCTGGCTGCACTAAAGCCGGGATAGACCAAGGGTCGCCCCGCGCGGGCCCCACGCCATCGGTGCGCGGGGCCCGTTTTCGTTGCTGCCCACCCAAGATCGCGCCCGTGTGGGTCCTTCCGCAGGACCCCCGAACGCTGTCTAACCGCCTCTACTACGGGTCTTGGCGATTTCTCACGGCCGGTTGACTCCGCTCACGCGAGCCTGCCCGGAGTAGCGCGCCGTTCCGTTGTCCAAGCCACGCCTGCTCGGCATGATGCGGGCACCAGGAACCGTTGCATGCTCGAGCCCGACTCTATTGGATTCATTCGCGTCTGCCTTGCCGCCGCGCTCTTGACGGCGTGCGGCGGTGAACGCGACGAAAACGACGCCTCCGCTGGCTCCTCGATCTCCTTGAGCAGCACGTTGTCGACAACCGATCCAACGACGGGTTCGGAAGACACTGCCGTCTCGGACACCATGGACAAGCTCGACGTGGCCGGTGGCGACTCTACCACTGGCATGGAGAGCTGCGAGTCGATCGACATGATGGCCACCGTGGGCCTCCAGCCCGCCGACATCATCATCATCGTCGACAACTCAGGCAGCATGGATTTCGAGGCTGGCCAGGTTCAAAACCGGCTAAACCAGTTCTCCTCGCAGATCTTCCTCGCGAACATCGACTCTCACGTCGTGCTCATCTCGAGTATCGATGGTGACACCGGCGTGTGTCTCGACCCGCCGCTTGGCTCAGGGGGCTGTCCCGCCGACGACAACAACCCGGTGTTGTACACGCACATCATCGATGGCGTCGATAGCAACAACGCACTGCAAAAGCTCATCTCCCATCACGCCGAGTGGGCACCGGTCATGCGTGCGACGGCGAGCAAGCACATCATCGTCGTCACCGACGACGAGTCCGATCTGTCCGCGGCCGACTTCCAGGCGATGTGGGCGGCGCTCGACCCAAGCTACGTACCGTACAAGCTGCACGCCATCGCAGCGCCCGAGGGCCCGGTCGCAGGCTGCCTCAACCAGACCAGTTGCTGCATCACCGCGGCAGCGGCCGGCACGGTGTACCTCGAGTTGACCAGCGCCACCGGTGGCGTCTTCGGGAACCTCTGTGATCAAGAGTTCCAGCCGATCTTCGACGCGGTGGCGGAACAGGTGATCCAGGGTTCGGCGATCGCCTGCGAGTTCGACATTCCCGATCCACCGCCGGGTGAGGACTTCGACCCGACCAAGGTGAACGTCGAGTTTTTCGACGGTGTCGGCTCGCTCGACATCGGCAACGTCGACAGCTTCGCCGCGTGTGCCGGTGTGACCGACGGCTGGTACTACGACGACCCCGCGTCGCCGCAGACGATCCTGTTGTGCCCGCAGACCTGCGACACCATCCAGGGCTTCACGAACGCTGAGATCTCGATTCAGTTCGGCTGCGCGACCGTCCCGGCGGGATGAAGCCCGAGTTGCTCCGGTTGTGCCGATCCTCACTCGTCTGAGCGCGGCGCACCGGCTTTCGACCTGTCGAAATCGCCGTTCCTACCTTTCCTGGCCTTTTCAGCCCGGATAAGGTGAACGGAGCCTGGCGTTTTCCCCCACGTCCAGGCCGGCAAGGCCCCATGTTCGTCACGCTCCTGTCGGCCCCATGGCTCGTCTTCGCGTTGGGTAGCAGCACGCCCCTGGCCATCGGCGTGGAGGGCTTGGACCCCACGGACACCGTCGCCGGCGCGCGCTCGGATGGACCGGTCGCTGGTGTCACGGTTGGCGGAGAGCAACCACCGCTCGGGTTGGGCGCGAAGATTCTGTACGTCAACTTCGATGGGGCCGACATGAACGCCTGCGGCAACAACAACCCGCAGGACAACTGCTCGACGATCTTCGGCGGCAACGTGCTGCCGTACTCGGGGGACGCGGCCAAGCGGGCGAGCGTGATCCAGGTGATCCGCCTGCGCGTCGCGGACTTCGGCGTGACCGTCACCGATCAACGACCGGCCAACGGCGACTACGACATGGAGATGGTTGGCAACTGGCAAGGCCAGGACCCCGGCTTCGCCGGCGTCGCCCCCAACATCGACTGCTTCGACAACACCGGCGGTGAAGTGTCGTTCACGCTGGAGTCCGCGGGCACTGCCGATGGCATCGCAGAGATC